>CAJOFU010000034.1:8704-31943 GCA_905233935.1 Paludibacteraceae bacterium | reverse complement strand
TGTTGTTTCATATATGAGTTTGCCTCTATAATTAACTGTTTTTTGCGGACGTTTCCGCGCGGAATATTATAGGGTCAAACCCAGGCCTTTACCAAGGCTATTGATCTTGAAATCGGATGCAAAATTATAAAAAAAATACTAATTTTGCAATTTTTTCTTGCAAAAAAATGTCGAAACGGGGAGAAATATTGCTATTATGCAACAAAAATCTTACAACAAACATGCATTTTTATGCCTTAATATTCAAAAAATGCATTGAAGATCATTTTACAATGGTCATGACGCGGACATGATGCAACAATCGTTCGCGAGACCAATGCCAAGAGCAGCAACGGGGCAGGGCAAGTTCCATATACAAACAAAGTGCCTTGATGAGCAAGCCTTGTGTTGTAACAAAAAGAAGTGCTCCGCGGAGCACTTCTTTTGATTATTTTAGGCTATATGGGCTGAGAACCACTACAGGGCATCATGCCTGTTAGCGGTGACTCATATCCCGTTCGTTACTTGTACATAAAGCGTTTGATGCTGCGTTTGGGTGTCTTCTCGAACTCTTTGTCAACGAGTTCGATAGCCGTAACCTTGCTGTAAGCCGGCATCATGGCGTTGAGTGCCTGGCGGTTGACTTCCATGAGTTGCTCCAGCGTTTGACCTTCGGCAAGGAGTTTCTTGCCATCCGGAGTGGTGTCGGGATAAACGAGAGCTACAAGCTTGTGGTCGCGATCCACAACAACCGACTCAATCACGCAGGGCAGGGAGTTGAGTTTGTCCTCAATCTCTTCGGGGTAGATGTTCTGTCCCGATGCACCAAGGATCATGTTCTTGCTGCGGCCTTTGATGAAGATGTTGCCTTCCTCATCCAACACGCCAAGATCGCCTGTTCGCATCCAGCCGTCCTCGGTGAAGACAGCCTTGGTAGCTTCCTCGTTCTTGTAATATCCCTTCATGACGTTCACGCCCTTGACCTGAATCTCGCCGTCGTGGCGGATAGGATCGTCGCTGTCGATACGTACGCGGCATTGCGGCAGATCCTTACCACAGGAGTGGAACTTGAACTTGCTCCAGTGTTCGTACGAAATGAGCGGTGCGCATTCCGTCATGCCGTAACCTACGCAATAGCAGAATTCAATATCTTTGAGCACTTGTTCTACTTCGCCGTTGAGCGCCGCGCCGCCTATGATCAGGAAGCGGAGCTTGCCGCCAAAGGCTTGCATCAACCCTTCTTTGACTTTCTTGCGGATAATCCGGCGTATACCCGGTGTGTGCCACAGAATCTTCATCAGCGGTTTGTTGATTACCGGAAGCACTTTCTTCTTGATGATCTTCTCGATTACCAGAGGCACTGTCAGGATCATGAACGGATGAACCTCAGAGAATGCCTTCATCAGGGCAGTCGGAGTCGGAGCACCGGTCAGGAACCACGTCTCTGCACCATCGCAGCACTGATACAGGAACTCGAACATCAAGCCGAACATGTGCGCAATAGGCAGCATCGACAACTCGGCATCGCCCGGACGGTGCGGGATTTGGTGGATAGCAAAGTCCACATTACCTGCAAGGTTCAAGTTGGTCAGCATCACACCTTTCGGTGCAGAGGTTGTACCGGAGGTATAGTTGATGATCGCCAGATCGTTGAGGTTGTCCGTAGGGTAGGCATCTACCACATCGACGCTCACACCGTCGGGGAACTTCTTCGCCATCTCGGCATCCACCGATGCGTAGGTCTTCTTCGTCTTGTCGTCAGCAGCATAGCCCAAGGCAAAATCCTCTAATTGTACGATCGCCTTCAAGCCCGGCATATTTGCGGCTTTGATCTTCTTTTGTATATTCGAGCTTGTATATAACAGGACTGCTTCGGAGTGGTTAACCAAACCCTCTATTCCTTCGCCTGTAAAGTCCGGCAGAATACTTACAGCCACTGCCTTGTACGACATCACAGCCAGAAACGCCGTTGCCCAGTTGGCGCAGTTACGACCGCAGAGTGCAATCTTATCGCCCGGCTTGACACCCAACAATTCAAACGTCAGGTGCAGACGCTCGATCTCGCGAGCCAAATCCGAGTAGTTATAGCGGGTTGTGCCGTCGAAATCTGCCAGCGCAAGATTGTTCCAACGACGACGCATCGTACCCTGCAGGTATTCCAAATAATGTTTTGTTTCCAATTCTTTTTCCATTCTATTTCCGTTTATTCTTCGCGCAATGTGCGTATTCTATATGTGCCATGCAAAAATCGTGCTAAACTGTGCAGAATTTTGTCCGGCAGTAATTTTTTTTCGATGCAAAAGTACAAAAAAAATGTAGAACGCTTGTTCGAAAATACAAATAAAGTAAATAAAGTGACAATTATAGTAAAAAAAATCGCATTTGTCTTGCAAAATTGAAAAAAAAGTTGTATCTTTGCAGCCGGAAAGTCTTTTTGGTAATAAACGTAACAGAATTTGTATGATTAAACGTAAGGTAGCATTGGATATTCCTCCTATCTGGGAAATCAACCCTATCTGGGCAACATTGACATTTGAGCAGAGGCTGTTTGTGGAGTCACATCTGAGCCTCGTAATGTATAAAAAGAACGAGATTATCTACCGCGAAGGTGATACACCCGACGGCGTGCTGTTGCTCGTCAGCGGCAAGGTGCGCATCTATATCGAGGCATTGGGTACGCGTCCGCAGATCATCCGTCTGCATAAACCCGGAGATTTCTTCGGCTATCGTTCAACCATTGCAGGTGACACCCATACGACCTGTGCAGCGGCATTGGAGGATTGTGTGTTTTACAGCGTCGATACCGAGGCGTTCCATGACCTGATGCTCCGTAACAACAACTTCTGCTACCGTCTGTTGGAGGATATTGCGCATGATCTCGCTATGAGTGACATGCGTCAGGTCAACCTCACGCAGAAACACCTGCGCGGACGATTGGCGGAAGCCATCCATTCGCTCATCAAGCATTATGGCTATAATGAGGACGGTCATACACTTGCCGCACATGTCAGCCGCGAGGATCTGGCGAACATGAGTAACATGACCACTGCCAACGCCATCCGTACGCTCTCGCAGTTTGCACAGGAAGGCTTGCTTAGCCTCGAAGGCAAAGACATATATATCATCAACGAAAAAGAACTGATTAACGTCAGTGAAATAGGCTAATGGATATTTCTATCATTATACCCTTGTTCAACGAAGCGGAGTCACTGCCGCCACTCTACGAGTGGATAAGCCGCGTGATGAAGGAGAACAAGTTCTCCTATGAGATCATTTTCGTCAACGACGGTTCGACGGACAACTCGTGGGAAGTCATCTCAAATCTCAAATCTCAAATCTCAAATGACAACGCAGTTGTCCACGGTATTTGCTTCCGTCGCAACTATGGCAAGTCGGCGGCTCTGTACTGCGGATTCAAGGCGGCACAAGGCGACGTGGTTATCACTATGGATGCTGACCTGCAAGACTCGCCCGATGAGATACCCGAACTCTATCGGATGATCACCGAGGACGGCTACGATCTGGTTAGCGGCTGGAAACAGAAGCGCTACGACAACGCGCTGACGAAGAACCTGCCGTCGAAGTTGTTCAACGCTACCGCACGCCGTGTCACGGGCATCCAGCTCCATGACATGAACTGCGGACTCAAAGCTTATCGCCGTGAGGTGGTCAAGAACATCGAGGTGTTCAGCGAGATGCACCGCTACATCCCGTATCTTGCGAAGAATGCCGGTTTCACCAAGATTGGTGAAAAAGTTGTGCAACACCGCAAGCGTGAGTTCGGCGAATCGAAGTTCGGCATGAACCGGTTCGTCAACGGCTATTTGGATCTGATGACCATCTGGTTCCTCAACAAGTTCGGCAAGCAGCCTATGCACTTCTTCGGATTGGTAGGCAGTCTGATGTTCCTGATCGGTGCCATATCTATCTGTGTTGTTGCCGGTATGAAGATCCACGCGCTCTGCACTGTCGGCACGTCGATGCTGCTCGGTGTCAACCCGTACTTCCACATCAGCATCCTGATGATGATTCTCGGCTGTATGTTGTTCCTCGCAGGATTCCTGGGCGAACTCATCATCCGGAACTCCCAGTCGCGCAACGACTACCTGATAAAGGAAGAGATATAGGCGCTAATCCACTAACCCACTAATCCACTAACCCACTAACCGTAATACCATGAAAAAACTGCTTTATCTTTTGCCCCTATTGGCTATTGTTGTATCTTCGTGTTCCCGTCGACGCCCACGCCGTTTTTGATGCACCTCACAAAATGGGCGCCGCCCGCGGGTTATCGGCGGCGGATCCCGTTTTTTTTGTCAAAGTCTATGCCTTGACCGACCTTTGATCTGACCCATGAAATAGCGTCAGAGGCAGTTTTTCCACCGGTCGAGGCAAAAGCATCGACACCCGTTTCTTCCAGGATGCATGGGAAACCGTCTGGGGTGAGGAGCGACTGATCAGCGATACACATAACGAACTGACGGCACATCTCAAGCATTCGTCCGGCATAGAGATGGATATCGTTTTCCGCGCGTTCAACGACGGTTTTGCATTCCGATATATGTTTAGCGAGCAGGAGATCAAGCATCTGACCATTCTTGACGAGGCGAGCGAGTACCGTTTCACCGCCGATCACGAGGCGTGGTCGCTGCCCTGGCGCACGGAGTATTGGCAGAAAGCCCCATTGTCGCAGAAAGATACGATGTGCTCGCCTATAACAATCGAACTCAACAATGGCGGTTATGCGTTCGTTCACGAAGCTGCGCTACGTGATTATCCGGCGCAGAACTTCTTCGTGCAGGATGGTGCGCTGCGCACCTATCTTACGCCGTGGCTTGACGCTGACGCACAGATACTACCCGACAAAGCCTACGAGAACGTACCTTTCCCCTCGCCGTGGAGAATGGTTGTTCTTGCCCGCGATCTGAAGCAGATGGTCGCCTCGCGTATCATGCTCAACCTCAATCCGCCGTGTCGTATAGAGGACACCTCGTGGATTAAACCGATGAAATTCATCGGTATATGGTGGGGAATGCATATGAAGAGCATGACGTGGGAGCAAGGACCTATTCATGGCGCAACCACCAAGAACATGGAGCGTTACCTGCGGTTCGCTAAAGAACACAACATTCAGGCAGTGCTTGCCGAAGGTTGGAACAAAGGTTGGGAAGATTGGCAGCATTTCTCGTTCACTGAGCCGTATAGTGACTGGGATATGGATTATCTGAGCAATCTCGCGCAGGAACTTGGCGTGCAGATCATCGGTCATAACGAGACAGGCGGCAATGCTGCCGACTACGAATCCGTCCTTGACGAGGCGTTCGCCTACCATCAGGCGCACGGCATACACGCCATCAAGACCGGTTACGTGTCGCCTATCATCCGCACGGTGGACGGCTTGCAGCTTAACAAAGGTCAATCCGGCGTGCGCCATTACCGCCGCGTCGTGGAGACGGCCGCCAAGTACCACATCTGCATCGACAACCACGAACCCGTGATGCCTACCGGTTGGCAGCGCACCTATCCGAACCTGATGTCGCAGGAAGGTGTGCGCGGACAAGAGTGGAACGCGTGGAGTCAGGATGGCGGCAACCCGTGTAGCCATGTCACTGTACTACCGTTCACACGTATCATGGCGGGTCCTGTGGACTTCACGCCGGGCGTATTCGCCTTTGAGAATCCCGTGATGCCCGAGACGCGCGTACATTCGACGCTCGCCAACCAATTAGGTCTGTTCGTGTGCCTCTACAGCCCGCTGCAGATGGCGTGCGACCTGCCGGAGAACTACATGAAGCACCCTGAAGCATTCGAGTTCATCGAGCGTGTGCCCTGCGATTGGGAACGTTCGCTGCTCGTGGATGGCAAGATTGGCGAGTTCTGCACCTTCGCACGTCAGGAGCGTGACGGCGAGGATTGGTATGTAGGCGGAATCAATAATGAACGCGCGCGTGAGGTATGCGTGCCGCTCAATATGCTCAGTCCCGACAAGGAGTATACGGCGTATATCTACCACGACAGCGACGATGCCGACTGGCAGACTAACCCCTACGGCTGTGTCAAGGAGCAAGCCGAAGTAACCAACGCCGACACCCTGCACCTGAAGATGGCTTCCGGCGGAGGATTTGCTATACAAATAATCATCCACTAATTCATTAACTCATTAACTCATTAACTCCCTAACCCGAATAACAAATGAAATGTCTAAGCCTTACGCTCTGTTTGCTCGTCGCCCTGACTGCATCATCGTGGTCAACACTCGTTGTGGATAACACTGTTCCGCTGAGCGACAACCACCGTGTCATCTACGAGATGAACGTCTATGACTTTACGTCGCAGGGCACGTTCGCTGCCGCCGAGCAGCGTCTGCCCGAACTGCGCAAACTCGGAATAGATATCGTCTGGCTCATGCCTATTCATCCACGTGGCGTGAAAGGCAAGATTGGCTCGTTAGGCAGCCCGTATGCCGTGCGTGACTATACGGCGGTTAACTCCGCCCATGGCTCGCTCAGCGATCTGCAGTCGTTTGTGAACACTGCGCACGAATTAGGAATGAAGGTTTGGCTCGACTGGGTAGCTAACCACACCGCACTCGATCATGTGTGGGTCAGCAGTCACCCCGAATACTACGAGCGCGTCAACGGAGTGATCCAACATCCGAACAACTACGGCGATGTGTATCAACTGGATTTCTCCAACGAGGAGATGAAGGAAGCCATGATTGACGCTATGCGCTACTGGGTCAACGAAGCGGATATAGACGGATTCCGTTGCGACTATGCATCCTCGCCCAAGATCGGTGTGTCGTTCTGGCAACAGGCTATTACCGGAGTACAGACCAACGATCGCGGCAAGCATGTCGAGTTCCTTGCTGAGGCGGATTTCACGTCATGGGATTGTGATCAGGCTCTCTATAACGCCGGTTTTGAGTACGATTATGCGTGGGGATTTGCCGACAACATCAAGTCGGTCGGAGAGGGCACCAGCATTACCGCCATCAAGAACGCAGCCAGTTCGATGATCACTACGCTTAACAGCAAGTACCGTTCGATGAACCGCATGAGTTTCCTGACGAACCACGATGATATAGGCGACAACTTCTGCTGCAACTACATGACGAACTGCGGAAGCAATGTACCGCCGCTTACCGTGGTTTATTTTACCTTCGTGGGGATGCCGCTGATTTATAACGGGCAGGAGATAGGCTCCAAGAAGATCCTGAATTACTTCAACCGCAATACCATCAGTTGGAGCACTGTGGATGATACAAAGATAGCCAACACCATCCGTGCACTTATCGCACTCAAACACACGCTGCCGGCACTTGCCGACGGCACAGGTGACGAGCGTGCTTCAACACGTATCATTACTACCAACAGCAACACTGTGTTTGCCTTTGAGAAAAAGAAAGGCGATGACCGCGTGGTTGTAGTTATCAGTCTGAACGAGAATCCTATTGATGTCAAACTCAATAATGTAAGCGCAGGCACATACACGCGTCTGTTGGATAGCGAGACTGTTACTTCGGAGTTTGCCACAACGCCGGTCGAACTCTCATCCTCGCCCACCATTCACTTGGAAGCCAAAGGGTATCATATCTATGCCAATGCCGCTGACTATGATACCTATCATCTCTATGTCGATAATCAGACCTCCTGGCAGCAGTTTGACCTCTATGCGTGGGGTGATTGTGAGTTCTTCGGTTCATGGCCGGGGGCTACGTCTGCACCCACAGTCACCAGGGGTGATGAAACGTATCTCGACTACGCTTATACGGTTCCCGCAGGACAGCAGGCTATGACGATGAACCTGATTTTCCACAACAATGTCGGCGAGGGCAAACCCGGTGACTATCGTTGCCTGATTGATCTCCGCCAGACGGGTGACTACTACCTGACTATCACCGACAGCGGTTATGATGTATCTACTGATGTGGAATCCATTGTTGCCCCTGTTCCGAATCCTGCAAAACTGCTGCGTGACGGTCAGTTGCTCATCATCACCAACGGGCATACATTTAACGCCCAAGGCCTCCGTCTGCGATAACATAACATAAATAATAAATGTATTATGAAACGATTCAACCTTATCTTATTCTGTTTGTGCGTTACCATGTTGGTAGCGGCACAGGATCTGTATGTTCGCGGTGCGCACAACAACTGGGCTGCTGATGCCGCCAGCAAGATGACTGAGGTGGAGACCGGTGTTTACACCATCAGTAACATTACTCTGACCGGCGCGTTCAAGATTGCTGATGCTGCTTGGAGTGCCTCTGCTAACTGGGGAGCACTGACTGGCGGCTCATCGCTCGTCGTGCCCGGCGAACCGTTCACGATCGAGTGCGGTAGCAATCCCGGAAACATGACGGTAGAGAAGACTACAGTCTGCCAACTCATCACGCTGAACACCCTGACATCCACTCTGCTCATCGAGGAGGAACCCACTCCGCCTGCACAGGTTGACGGACCCGCTCTCTGGCCGGCACAGACCGTCGTTGTTCAATCCTTGCCCGAGAAGATCAGAGTGCTCTCGATGAACAACTCGCTGATCCATTACGAGAACGAGTGGCAGGATGATATGTTCAACCAATTGGTAGCAGCCATGAGCAAGGATGCGCATTGGACTGCCCACACGAACCTCGGTAAGACACTCGACTACCATTACGAAGAAGGCGAGGGTACAACCGAAGCCGGAACACCTTCAGCACGAATGCTCGTGCGCAGCGAAGCATGGACGCATATTATCCTGCAAGAGCAAACAGCCAAACCCAGAACGAACTTCGCAGGATTCCGAAAGAGTGTCATCCGTTGGGTGGAGTATATCCGTCAGAACTGCCCGAACCCCAATGCGGTAATTATCCTGCCGATGAACTGGGCGTATAACACCGATCCCTTCACCGAGTTCAACGCCTCGTTCCTGAAGAACTACAGCGATCTGGCGCAGGAGTTGGGCTTGGTGGTTTGTCCGGTAGGCTTGGCGTATCAGTTGGCGTACAACGATGGCGTGGATGTGCTCACAAGTTGGTTTAAGGACGATCGTCATCCTACACAGCGTTCAACGTATATGGCGGCTTGCCTGGAGTACGCTACGATCTTCGGCGAAGATCCTACAACAATTACTTGGTATCCGCAGACTCTGACCGACGCTGTAGCAGAGCAGATGCGCAGTTGTGCGCGTAATGCATGGCAGACTTACAAACAGGCTGTCGATCAATCTACAGGCTGCGTACATTATCAACTGCGACTGATTGACACCGACGGATTGTCGATCCAGACGCTCCCGGCTGACAGTTACTTTACAGGGGACGAACAACTCGCCGACAGTACACTCTGCGTCAGCGAACGTGGCACTTATACCGTACAGGCAACCTACGGCGATCAACTCTTCACAGCTACCGTTGTGTGCGACACGGCTGTGACGCAAGTGCCGGAGATTGATGCCATTGAGCTGGTGGATGCATATACTGAGGACTTCAACTCGCTCGGAGTGGTGGAACGCAGCACGGCTGACCCAAAAGGTATGAAGCATCGCTCCGACCTGCCATTCGGCTGGCGCATCGATCGCAACCTGAGCGGACCGCGGCAAGTGGGTAGTTTCTTCCAAGCCACAGATACACTGATGTACTTCGGTGGTGTGAGCCTCGCATCCAATGCTTACAACGGCACATGGAACTGGGGTGCGGATGATGACGAAGATCGCGCCATTGGCGGATTGACAACCGGCGTTGATAATGGTACACGCTGCATCAATATCATGCTTGCGGCACGTAACAGTTCGGACGATGATATGGAACTAACCATAGCCTGCGACATCGAGAAGTATCGCGATGGTAACAATAGCGCGGGATTTGCCGTGCAACTATATTATAGCCTGGATGGCATCAACTGGATGTCTGCCGGCGCGGATTTCACCAGCGAGTGGGAGCCCGATGCTGCTACCCAAGGTTATGCGAATGTTCCTGCCGCGACGAGGCAGATGGAAGGTGTGCTGCCTGTTGCTGCCAAAGCCGGTGAACTGCTCTTCCTCGCTTGGAACATCTCCGTCAGAAGCGGTACGAACTGCGCCGCTGCACCGGGATTGGCGATTGATAATGTTAACATCCTGTCCTCGAAAATCGGTTCAGGTAATGCCGACATCATTGCATCGGGAAAGAATTCAGTAAAGAAAATCATCCGCGACGGACAAATTCGCATCATCCGTGACGGAGTAGAGTATAATATGTTTGGAAATAAGCAATAATAACCCCTTAAATATATTACGTATGAAAAAACTACTTTTATCTTTATTAACCCTGCTGTTTTGCAGCAGTTTGACATTAGTCCATGCGACTGACTATTACGTCGCAGGTTCTATGAATGGTTGGAATACTACTTCCAACGACAACAAAATGAGTCTGGTTTCAGGAAACATTTATTCCAAGACATTCGCAGCAATGGGAGCTGCATCCTATGAGTTCAAAATTTCTACTTATAACTGGGGTAGTAGTTGGGGATCTGGCAATATTGATAACTCGCAATCCAATGTCACCTTAGGTGGTAGCGGTAATATAACTTTCACATTGTCCACAACTTCTGATGTAACCTTTTATTTCAATGCAGGTACTTCCATAATTTACGTTCAAGCCACTGCGGTTGTTGTTCCGACATATACCTTCACTTCCGGAACGACTATCTATTATGATTTTACAGGATATGGAGCAGGTGTCAACCTTTTTAACAGTGTTTGGAGCAACGAATGGAAAGACAATGTGTCCAGTATCATAAGTTGTACCTTGACTTCTTCTTGGGAAGTAACAGCCAGTTCAAGTTTGTTTAAGAGCGATGCAAGTAGTTGGAGCATCGTTACATGTTCGACATTACCAACCGAAGGGCAAAATATGCTGGTCAGTACCGATGGCAAAACTTATCATTGGGACACTTATTCCGGCGATGCACCGGATCCCACACCTCATACTTATACAGTAGCTGGTAATTCAGCAGCACTGTTTGGTGAGACATGGAGCCCGTCGAATACGGATAACGACATGGAAGAGCAGCAAGACGGTACTTTCCTGTTTGAGAGAACGGGTATCACATTGAGTAACGGCGCGGTTGAATTTAAGGTCTGCCAAGACTACTCATGGTCACCTTCGTACCCTGCGCAAAACTACCAGCTGGCTATTGCGTCTGAAGGAATATATACTATATCCATTACCTTCAATCCGTCAACTTCAGGCATTACTGCCACAGCTACTAAAACAGGCGAGGCAGTTGTTGTTCCTGTTATCACATTACATAGTAATATCACCAATTCGGAATGGGAAACATCAGAAGAGTTTGACATTGCTGACGGTAACGCGACAGCCACTTTGACTCTGACAATTGATGCAGGCAACTATGAGTTTGGCGTGAAAAAGGACGGAACATGGACTTCTAACGGCTCAACATTCACACGTGCCAATAATGCGGCTGTCATCACAGCCGGTTCGGGCAACAATACCTTCAAAGCCGACGTGGACGGCGACTACACCTTCACATGGACGTACGAAACAAACACTCTGACCATCACCTATCCGGATGCGACCATCGAGACCTACCACCTCTATGTGCGCAACCTGACGGAGTGGGAAACATTTGATGTATATGCTTACGGCAGTGAAGAGTATTTCGGTACATGGCCGGGCAGGACGGCTGCGAACAATACAACGACCGTGGATGGCGTGACATACAAAGTTTATGACTTCGAGGCTATCGAAGGAGCAAGTTTTGAGATGAATCTGATCTTCCATAACAACGTTGGGGAAGGGCAGGAAGGCGACTACCGTCAGACCCTCGCCCTCACCGAGGCACGTAACTACTATCTGACCGTCAGCAAGATTGCAGCATGGGAAGGAAAGAGTGGTGTGAAGCGTTTCCGCGCCTGCCTGCCGTTGGAACATGTGTATGGCTATCAGTTTGACTCAGAAGGTCCGACAGGAACAGAATGGCCGGGTGATGAACTGATACCGGACGGCGAAGGATGGTATGAGTACGTCATAAATAAAGGTCGCACGGTGATCTTCAATACCGGCGCGGGCGCAGACGCCATGCAGACCGGTGATCTTGCTTATACCGATGCCGATCCTGTTGCAGATGAATGTGCAGTATGGCAAGGCGAGACAAACGTATATGATACCAAGACATATATGCTCACCGTAGATGACTGCGACGCAGTATGCACGCTGACCTACGAACGTGATGTCACACCGGGACGCTACGGAACAATCTGTTTGCCGTTTGAGGCAGAGAGTGTCAGTGGCGCTACCTTGTTCTCTATTGCCGGTAAGTCCGGTGATGGCTGGGGAGAAGGGCTGTTTATTGATGAAGAGACAACACTGCTGAAAGGTGTGCCGTATTTCTTCCTCGCAACAGCCGATAAACTCATTGTCCGCTATTGGGAAGGACAATCATTCTCGCCGTCGAACGACAACCTCTATACCAGTAACGGACTCGTTGGCTTCATTGGCAGTGCCCCGTCAGATGAATATACAGTAACTGCTAACGCACACAACTATATACTCTATAACAACGGTCTGTACTTTGTTAATAGCGTGGCGAAGATTATTTCCAACCGTGCTTTTGTTGATTGGAGTAATGTTCCCCAGGCTGCGGCTCCCGCACCTGGAAGACAGCGCCGCTCAATCAGTGTAAACAGAACACCTACAATCGTTGAAGAGATAGTTGATATGCAATCAGCAACCAAGATCATCCGTGATGGCGCATTGTTCATCCAGCGTGACGGAAAAGTTTATACAATCATTGGTCAACCCGTTAAATAATAGGAGGAATAAATATGAAACGAATATATAATAGCCCTGTGACAATTGTCAACATAATGCAACCTGTTACGCTTATGATAGGCAGCCCTGTTATTGGCGTGGAAGGAAATACCAGTGACTTGATTGATCCGTACGGTGATTAATCATTTCATATACACACATAATAAAAGACGACCGCTTACGTGGTCGTCTTTTGTATAGCATTGATGCTGATAAGGTTGTCCCTTACAATGTCAACTCGCTGTCGAAGTAGTCGATACGCATCGCCTTGCGAACCTCTTGCATCGTCTGCTCGCCCACGCGGCAGGCTTCCTCTGTGCCACGGCGCAGGATCTCGCGCACCTCGGGCAGACGTTGCTCCCACTCGGCACGACGCTGACGAATAGGTTCGAGCGTCTCTTGCATGATCTTCAATAGGAACATCTTGCACTTCATATCTCCCAGACCGCCACGCGTGTAGTGGTCTTTGAGTTCTTGCAGGTTCTGATACTCCGGCAGGTACTTGGCGAAATGCTCCTCACGGCAGAAAGCGTCCAGATAGGTGAACACTGCATTGCCCTCAAGATGTCCGGGATCGCTGACCTTCAGGTGTGTGGGGTCGGTGTACATGCTCTTGACTTTCTGCTCAACCACCTCAGCCGAGTCACTCAGATAGATGCAGTTACCCAGACTCTTGCTCATCTTCGCCTTGCCGTCCGTGCCGGGTAGACGCAGACAAGCAGCGTTATCCGGCAGCAAGATCTGCGTCTCGTCGAACACCTCGCCATAGATGCTGTTGAATCGGCGTACGAGTTCGTTGGTGAGCTCGATCATCGGTTTCTGGTCTTCGCCTGCCGGCACAACCGTGCCGTGGAACAGGGTGATGTCCGCTGCCTGCGATACAGGGTAGCAGAAGAACCCGAGTGGGATATTTGCCTCGAAGTTACGCATCTTGATCTCTGTCTTTACCGTCGGGTTGCGCTGCACACGACTGACCGACACAAGGTTCATGTAGTAGAACGCCAGTTCGGTGAGCTGCGGCACGCCGCTCTGGATGAAGATCGTCACCTTCTCCGGATCCAACCCTGCAGCCAAGTAATCCAACGCCACGTTCAGGATATTCTCGCGAATCTTTCCCGGGTTGTCGGCATTGTCGGTCAGTGCCTGCGCATCGGCAATCATGATGTATATCTTGTCAAACTCGCCTGTGTTCTGCAGTTCGACGCGGCGACGCAACGAACCTACATAATGCCCGATATGCAACTTGCCCGTAGGACGATCACCTGTTAATATAATCTTCTTCATATCTGATATCTGATTTCTGACTTCTGAATTCTCTTATCACTCGATTGCCCGAATAACTTCCACAACCGGCGATTTAGCCAAGCTTATCACTTCGCAGTCGAGCGATGCCAAGTGTTGCTTCAAAGTGTGCAAGGCGTCAAGCATATTGTCTGCCTGCACAAGGATGCTCACGGCTTTGCGGGTCTCTTTGTCGTTCTCAACGGTGATGAGCTCCACACGCGCTTTGTACCAGTACTCGCCGTCCGCAACGGGAATAAGGTCGTAATACTGCACCTTCCTGCAGCTCTGCACCTCGCAGTCGCCTTGGAACACAAACGGCTTGATTACTTCCATTACGCGCTCTTCGACATCGGCGCACGTGAATCCCTCCACCAAGTAAGTCTCTTTGACTTTGCCCGGATTGTCCTCACCCGTCTGGCGGCTATAGTTAACTTTGATTTCGTAGAATAACATAAATCTATTTACTATTTAATCATTTACAATTTTATCATTTATTTTTCTCCTTCGAGCAACAGTTGATTGTAGTGCTCCGCAAGTGCCTTGTACGGCTCAATCAGGTCATTGGGTACAGGCTCTGCGGACGGCGAATCCAATGTCAGCGGATTGACCGGTGTACCGTTCTTCCATACGCGGAAGTCAAGATGCGGGCCTGTACTTGCGCCGGTCGAACCGACGTAACCGATCACTTCGCCCTGCTTGACATACTGCCCGACTTTCAGCCCCTTGGCATATTTCGACAGGTGCAGATATCCCGTCTCATAGGTGCTGTTGTGGCGGATGCGGATTGTGTTACCTCCACCGCCTTTGTATGCGCGGAACGTCACCACACCGTCGCCCAATGCCACCACCGGCGTGCCGGCAGGTGCGGCATAGTCTACTCCCGTGTGCGGGCGCACAACGTGATAAACAGGGTGTTTGCGCGCGTACGAGAAGTGCGAAGATATACGTTTGTAGTTCAGCGGCGCTTTCAGGAAGGTTTTCCTCAGACTCTTACCCTCGTCGTCAAAGTAACTGTGAATCTTCTTCAGACTTCTGACATCTGAATTCTGACAGCTGTCTGTCATAAATGGAGCGAGCGTCTCTGCATTCGCGTAGTAGGCGGGTAACCATTTCTTGCCGTGGTAGAAGTGCGCGGCATAGATGCGCCCGATGCCGATGCGTGAGCCTTCCACAAACTGCTCGTCGTACAGCACACGCACACTATCGCCGGGCTGCAAAGCGAAGAAGTTGATCGTCCACGCATAGATTTCCGATAACTCCAGTGCCAACTCAACAGGCAGGTTCTTGTCGGCGATCGCTTGCCACAATGATGAGGTGATAGTGAACTCCGCTTTCCTGCGTTCAACAATCAGCGGCAAGGTGTCGTGCCACAAGTAGAAACTATCGAGTAGCGACACAATCCGCGTCTCACGGCGGTTGAGCTTGTAGGCGAAGTAGCAGAGTGCCGTATCGTTGCGGAAGGCGTAGTATCGTCCGCCTTCGCGAATGGCTGACAACTCAGGATTCTTCTTCAAGAACGGCTGTATGTCACGCCATTGCTTGTTCGACAGCCCGTGACGATGCAGTATGCCCGACAGCGTCTCGCCAGCCTGTACGCGGCACGTATCTACGCGGTAGTCGTTGATCTTGATGCCATACACATAGCGCGGTTCGGGCTTAGGTGCAAACAGACTACGGCTTTGGCTTCCGCTTTCGCCTTGCTGCCTGCCGCCGCACGCTACCATGCACAATGCGCAAGCAAAAAAAACTATAAACTTGAAAACTCTCAACTAGACGACTTCTTTCAACTCTCAACTTTCAACTTTTCCTCGGGTACTTACGGAACCACGACGATACTTTCAGCCGGATCACTCCCAACAATGCCTCAGAGAATATGCCTCCGGACATCTTGCTTGTGCCGAGCACGCGGTTGACGAAGATGATCGGTACTTCTTTGACCGTAAAGCCGCATTTAACAGTCGTGAACTTCATCTCTATCTGGAAGGCGTAGCCCTTGAAACGGATCTTGTCGAGCTCAATCGTCTCGAGCACCTCGCGCCTGTAGCCTACGAACCCGGCGGTAGTGTCATGTACATCAATACCTAATACCGTGCGCACATATTTCGATGCAAAGTACGACATCAGCACACGTCCCATAGGCCAGTTCACCACGTTCACGCCAGTCACATACCGGCTGCCAATTGCCACATCTGCGCCCTCGTTAGCCAATGCCTCATAGAGCTTAACGAGATCATTCGGGTTGTGCGAGAAGTCGGCGTCCATCTCAAAGATGTAGTCGTACGTGTGTTCTATTGCCCACTTGAATCCTGCTATATACGCCGTCCCTAGACCCAATTTTCCTTGACGCTCTACGATGAACAGACGTTCCTCAGTCTGTTCGCCGATCATCCGTTTGACGATAGCGGCAGTCCCGTCCGGCGAACCGTCGTCTATAACCAGTACATGAAACGCCACAGGCAGTGCAAACACCGCCTTGATGATCGCTTCGATGTTCTCCTTCTCGTTGTAAGTGGGGATAATGACTAATCGCTTCATTACTTAACTATTTAACGTTCACGTAGTGAACCCGTTTAACGTTTCGATGCAATCGAAACCATTTTAACTATTTAACGTTCACGCAGTGAACCTTCTTAACTATCCAGCGTAAACACCGCACTCGGTGTCGTGCGCTCCAATACGCACAGGTTCAGATCTCTGCCTGGCACTACGCCTATCTCCATGAGGTGATCGCTCACCGTGTCGTACGCCACTTTCGGGTCGTTGTTCTCTTGGCTCAAATGACACAGGAAGATATTCTTCATCCCGTAGTGGTAGTTGCGCTCCAACAGTTCACCACAGGTGACGTTCGACTGATGTCCGCGTGGCGAGAGGATACGCTGTTTCAGATACGTAGGGTAGGGACCATTGAGCAGCAACTGCTCGTCGTGGTTCGCCTCGATGATAATATGGTTGGCTGTGCGCAGATACTCCTCCAACTCGGCGTTCGGCTCGCCGCAGTCCGTGGCAATCATAAACCGCTGGTGCATAAAGTCAATCACGTAGCCCACGCACTCCGTTGAGTCGTGCGAGATACTGAACGTGTTGATTGTCATCTCGCCCAGTTGCCACGGTTCGCCTTTGGTGAAGAACTTCCTGCCCGAGCGTAGTTTCTGCGTCACACCATAGTTGCGGTCAATGCCCTCATGAATGAGCGGTGTTGCATAGATAGGCAGGTGTATTCGTTCGCCTAACGTACCTACGGCACGTATGTGGTCGGCGTGATCGTGGGTGATCAGCACACCCATGATATTCTTGAAGTCGAGGTTCATCTCCTTGAGGTACTTGTGTATGGTACGCGCCGAGATCCCGGCATCAATCAAGATGCCGCGCTCCTGCGTTCCGAAGTAGTAGCAGTTGCCGCTACTTCCGCTACCAAATGACCTCAATATCAATTTTTGTTCCTCCATCTCTCAACTTTCAACTCTCAAATAGACGACTTCTTTCAACTTTCAACTATCAACTAACGTCTTTTCGCTTGTTGCTTCGCCTGCTCTCTTGCCTGACGCAATTGCTCCTGCTGCATCTTTTGCAGACGTGCTGCCAATCCGGATTGCGGCTTGGCTGCGGCTTTCTTCTTGGCGTTGGCTTCCATCTCCGCAAGGATCTTCGCATCGTCCGTCGTCCAGCGGAAGATCATCGTCTGCATGATTGAGAAGAACAATGCCAACAGGTAGTAGTAACTCAATCCCGCTGCATAATCGTTGAAGATGAAGAAGAACATCAACGGCATCAGATACATCATCCACTTCATCATCTTCTGCGACGGATCATTACCCGTAGCCTGAGTCTGCATCGTGATATAGGTGTATGCGATATTCACGATTGAGAACAATATACAGAACAGCGACAAGTGATCACCGAGTAGCGGAATAGGCGTGCTCCACGAGATTATCGAGTCGTAGGTTGACAGGTCGTCTGCCCACAGGAACGATTTGCCACGCAGTTCGATAGCCGTCGGGAAGAACCAGAACATAGCCATCACTACCGGCATCTGGAACAGCATCGGCAGACAGCCGCCCATCGGGTTCACCCCGGCTCTCTGGTACAACGCCATCGTGGCTTGCTGACGCTCCTGCATCTTCTCCGGCGGGAACTTTGCATTGATCTCGTCAATCTGCGGTTTGAGTACGCGCATCTTCGCCGTGGACTGATAGCTCTTGAATACAAACGGCAAGATAATCAACTTGATAACAATCGTCATCAGCAATATGATCAGTCCTATACTCAGTCCCCACGATGAGAACAAATCAAACATCGGGATTACCAGTATCACGTTCACCCACGACACAATCTTCCAACCCAGCGGCACGAGCGATTTGAGTTGCAGACGGTCTTGTTTCTCCAGCCCCTTGTCGTACGCCTTGAGCGTGTTGTAGTGGTTCGGGCCTGTGTAGTAACGCAGACTCACCTTGTCACGCAGGTTGAAACGGATAGCCGTGGTGGTAGTATAACTACGGATATATCCTGATCCGTTCTTTTCGCCTTTTGCCTCCAACAGTGGCGACTCAAAGCCGTCCTCGCTGATCAGCACCGTCGAGAAGAACTGGTCTTTGTACGCTATCCAACGCATCTTGCCCGCCTCTTTCTTCTTCGCGGGTTTGCGGTCGGAGTTCAGTTCGTCAATGCTGCCGCCTATATCCATGTATTGCAACTGTGCGTACTTCTCCTCGAACTTACGGCCTTTCTCTTGCTGCGGCACTTTCTGACGCCACTGCATTTCTATCGTGCTCACGTTTTGCGCCAGCACTTGTTCCAACTGGTGCGGTACGATGTCGAAATGCCACATGTACTCATTGCTCGGCAAGGTATATACGAAGTCAAGACTCACATCTTCGCAGCCCGCTTTCAGGCGCATAATCAGTACGCTGTCGTTCTTGATGATAGGCTCGAAATACAGGTTCTGCGTCGATATGATACGGTTGTTTGCCGTGATGAGTGTAAACGCCATGTCCGACTCGTCACCCGTAAACAGGTGCAGGTCGTTCACTGTATCTCCGTAAGCTTTGTACTCCTTCAGCTCGGCGCGGTAAAGTCGTCCGCCCTTGGTCGTAAACATTAGGCGTACGCGCTCGTTCTCTAAACTCACAAAGTCCTCCGTGCCACGTGCTGACTCGGCAAAATCGCCGTATGCAGCTTGCAAACGACCGGTTAACTCCTCATCCGACAACTGATTGCCGATCTCTGACTTCTGATCTCTGACTTCTGACGTCTCGCTAATCGCCGCTGACAACTGCTGTGCTTCCAACTCCAGACTTCGCATAGCGCGAATGCTGTCACTCACACGCTGACGCTCGGCTATCTCCTCCTTCGACGGACGGTTGATCATCGAGAATCCCACGATGATTGCCGCTATCAGCAGAAATCCAATCCAAGTATTCTTATCCATTTTGTTCTGTTATATCTGTTTAATCTGTGAACCTTCCAATTCGTTTAATTCGCTTAATTCGTGAACGGAAATTCCCATCTTCACACACACGAACCGCAAAAAACGTACAAAGTTACAAAAATTTTCTGCAAATTGCAAGAAATATCGTTATTTTTTAACTATTGCAAAGCACTTATTACAGAAATTGAACTTTTTTTCAAAAAAAGTGCGAAAATATTTGCATAATTCAAAATTTTTTTGTATCTTTGTCCGATTTTTCGCGCATAATGCGCAAACGTGTTGAATTTATGGGATTTCCGCCTCTCGTTTACAGCGAGCGGCTTGGCTACGGAAAAATATAAAATTTATAATACAATGTCAAAGATTTGTCAAATTACCGGCAAGAAAGCCATGGGTGGATGCAATGTGTCTCACTCGAAGCGCCACACAAAGCGCACTTTCGATGTGAACCTCTTCCACAGAAAGTTCTACTGGGTAGAACAGGATTGCTGGATCCAGCTGAACGTGAGTGCAGCGGGTCTGCGTACTATTAACAAAATCGGTTTGGATGCTGCACTTAAGCAAGCAGCCGAAAAGGGTTACCTTTACGAGTAAATCAGGAGGATTACAGTTATGGCAAAGAAAACGAAAGAAGCCCGCGTGCAAGTTATTCTTGAGTGCACCGAGCAAAAGAACAGCGGTGTTCCCGGCATGAGCCGTTACATCACCACCAAGAACCGTAAGAATACTCCTGACCGCCTCGAGCTGAAGAAGTATAACCCTTATCTGAAACGATACACCATCCACAAGGAGATTAAGTAATCCATGTTGATGCTAAACTAAAAGGAGATTAAACAATGGCAAAGAAAGCGGTTGCAACACTTCACACCGGCAACGCCGGACGTAACCACACGAAGTGCATCAAGATGGTTAAGAGCCCGAAAACAGGTGCTTACATCTTCCAAGAGGAAATCGTAGAAAACGAGAAAGTACAAGAGTTCTTTAAATAAGTTAAGGCTCGCGTACACGCGACAACAATCAACCCCGCTCAATCGAGTGGGGTTGATTGTTTCTTGTAGATAATCGTCAATCCGTCGCGAACCGGCAATATGACCTGACTCACCCGTTCATCCTCCGCTACCATCCTATTAAACTCCCGCAACCCGATAGTCTGCTTGTCGCGGTCGTAAGCCGGATCAACCACATGCCCGTCCCACAAGGTGTTATCCGCCACAATGAATCCTCCCTCCTTGACCAACGGATAAACCAACTCGTAGTACGCGCAATACTCCCGCTTGTCGGCATCGATAAACGCGAGGTCAAAATGTACGGGAATATCGGGGGTATATCGGGGTTTTATCGGGGTTTTGTCGGGGTTTAGTGCCTGCCACTCATGCAAAATCTGTTTCGCGTCACCTATTAATAATCGTACGCGCGCGCCTATAGGCGTACGTGTGAGATTCCGGAGGATCGTCTCTTCCAACTCGTCGTTGTGCTCAATCGTAATCACCTCGCCGTCTTCCTCCAAGCCTTCCGCCAGGCACAAAGCCGAGTAACCCGTAAACGTCCCTAACTCCAATATCCGCTTCGGACGAATCATCCGGCTCAACATCCGCAGCAGCTCGCCTTGCACCTGCCCCGACAACATGTGAGGATTGAGTATATGCAGGTTCGTATCGCGGGTGATCTCGCGTAGCCACTCCGGCTCGGCGGTCGTATGTTGTTCGATATATTCTTCCAGATTTTGCATATAAATGCCCCCTTTTTTAACAAAAAATTACTTTTTTCTAACAATTTGTGCACAAAGATACGAAAATATTTGCAAATTTGCAAAAAAAGTTGTAACTTTGTACGTAAATATTGAAGTATTACTATCAAATTGTCAAATTTTATGGAAGTCATTGACGAATTAGATAAGAAAATTCTGACCATCATCACCCAGAATGCCCGTATTCCCTTCAAGGAGGTGGCTGAACTCTGTGGCGTGAGCCGTGCGGCTATTCACCAGCGTGTGCAACGGATGTTCGATATCGGAGTAATTGTCGGTTCGGGCTATCAGGTCAACCCGAAGATGTTGGGTTACAACCTCTGCGTGTATATCGGTCTCACGCTCGAGCGCGGAAACATGTACAAGCAGGTCTGCGCCGAACTTGAGAAGATCCCCGAGGTGGTAGAGAGCCAGTTTACCTTAGGCGCGTACGCGATGATCATCAAGATGTACGCGCACGACGACAAGCACCTCATGCACCTGCTGAACACCAAGATTCAGGCTATCCCGGGCGTGGCGAACACCGAAACGCTCACCGCTCTCGACGAGAGCATCAACCGCACCCTGCCGATTGAACACCCTGAGTGGCAATAACTCCCGATTATGCAAAGCAGAAACAGACATAGCAGATTCATCGGCTTGATGATCCTTTTGATCATCACCTTCCACCTCTCGCTCGTAGCGTTGCAGGCGGATGACTATGTCGAGGATGTCTATTTCTGGCCGCAGTCGCCCACGCAGAATGCCCAAGCCGAATTGGTGCCGCATTATAACCCGCGTGCAAGGGAGATCATCTTCATCGAAGATTCCACCTCCGCCTTGCACCCCGACACCGTCCGCGCCATCATCCGCGATGTACAAAAATGAGAAAATGAAAAAATGAGAAAATAAATCATAAATTTGAAATCATAAATTTGAAATCTTGAAATCCTCCCTTCGATATCGCCTCCTCGCCGCCTGGCTGCTGATTATTCCCGCCATGCAAGCGCAGACTATCCATCCCATCGGGTTGGAGCAGGTGATGTCTGTGGCGGATGACGATTTGACCGGTACAACCCGCTTCATTGGTTTGGCGGGTGCCATGACAGCTGTCGGCGGCGATCCGTCGGCAGTCAAACACAACCCCGCAGGCTTGGGAGTATATCGCCATAGCCAGTTCTCGGTCAGTGCCAATGGTACGTTCCGGCGCTTCGTTCAGCCTGATAGCAAGGCTGACAACCCGTGGTATAGCCGCTGGCACTTGTCGCAGGCATCCTACGTCTTTGCCCTGACGCACCCCGAACGGCTATCCGGCGTGGTGAGCAACAATATCATGATCTCCTATGCACGACGTGCGGATATATTGCGTATAGCCACCCTCAACGATCAACGCGATCGTACCAACGTTGCCGAGGATTGGATCGAAACGCAACTCGACGAGTATGTTCAGCGCCACGACATTGATCTCCACTACGCCATGAACGTTAGCAATATCGTCTATTGGGGATTAGGGTTCACGTTTGAGTGGTTGCAAACGCGCCAAAGCATCAAACGCTTCGAGTATGTTAACGAAGACCGACGCGGACAATCCATGGAGTACGATCTGAGCACTACGGCTAACGGCAAGGCTGCCGGTGCAGGATTCAGCGCAGGATTGCTCGTCCGTCCTATTCAGGCTTTGCGCTTCGGCTTGTCGGTCGAGACGCCGATCTTCGGACGCATGCGCGAGACGGATTACTATACCGAGGACTATTTCTACCCCCGGAGTGCATCCGACAACACCCACTACGAGTCGCCCAACGACTCTTATAGTTGGAAGATGACTACGCCCCTTATCGCCAGTGCCGGTCTGGGCTTGCAGTGGACGACACACGGATTGCTGTCCTTGCAGTATGACCTGCAGTATCACCAACTCTCCGGCATCGAGCACACTGCTCGCGCTGGTCTGGAAGTGGCGATGACCAACCATTGGATGTTGGATCTTGGTTATGCCTATTCGACACTATTCTCGCGGCATCGAGGAGGTCTGGGA
>CAJOFU010000034.1:0-8665 GCA_905233935.1 Paludibacteraceae bacterium | reverse complement strand
GCAGAGGTGGTGGATGCCATTCATCACACCAGCCAGGGCAACTACCGCGCCCACGAAAACCGCATAGCATTCACCTTCCAATGGAACTCATAAACATAAATTTTTGTAATAATCGTTCGAACGAAATGAGATAAGAAATTTGAAATTTGAATTTTGAAATCATAAATCACAAATAACATAGGTGTTGTGCCGGTTAGAGACCGGAAAACTCATCAAGTAAAATAAACTACCGAGATCCCTGGCGTACCAATGGCGTGCCGATACTCTGCGCCGAGACCCCTCGCGAGAGGGTAGCGATGAGGTGGTCGGATTACAAAGGTACGTGAAATCTCAAATCCTGTTAATAGGAGTTTTCTCGAGTAAAACGGCACAACACCTTTTTTTCGCCTTCGGCAACGCAATCGCACAGATTGCGCTTTGCGCAATAAAAGCGATGCGTGCCTTGGCTCTCCCCAAAACCTATCTGACGATAGCTTTCGGGGACCCCAATAAAATATTGAATTATGTTATTAGAAGGAAAGACAGCATTGATCACCGGTGCCGCTCGCGGCATAGGTCGCGCCATAGCCCTGTGCTTCGCCCGTGAAGGCTGCAATATAGCATTTACCGACATCGCTCTTACCGACGAGGTGCGTGCCACCGAAGCCGAACTCCTCGCCTTGGGTGTCCGAGCCAAGGCGTACGTCTCCGATGCGTCCGATTTTGATGACGCACACACTATCGTCAATCAGGTCGTTGCGGACTTTGGTGCGATTGATATCCTCGTCAACAACGCCGGCATAACCCGCGATGCGCTCCTGCTGCGCATGAGTGAGCAGCAGTGGGACGACGTGATCCGCGTCAACCTCAAGTCTGCCTTCAACTACACGCACGCCGTCGTGCCTGTTATGATGCGTGCACGCAAGGGCAGTATTATCTCCCTGGCTTCCGTTGTGGGTATTGCCGGTAATCCCGCGCAGGCAAACTACGCCGCATCCAAAGCCGGCATCATCGCCCTGATGAAGTCCACTGCCAAGGAACTCGGTGCACGGGGTATCCGTGCCAACGCCGTGGCTCCTGGATATATCGATACCGACATGACCCGTGCTCTGCCGCAAGAGGTGCGTGACGGTTTCGTCAGCCGCATCCCTCTGCGTCGTGCCGGCACACCCGACGAAGTCGCACAGGTCGTCCTCTTCCTCGCCTCCGACATGTCCTCCTACGTCTCCGGCCAAGTCCTCTCCATCGATGGTGCCATGGGGTAGAGTATGGGCAAAGAAGAGTTGATTGTGACAAATTTGTAAAAAGTCCCGCATATTTACATATGTGGGATTTTTATGCAGTTTATATTTATCAATCCTGCAAAATAAGACGGTTTTTGTGGTGCAAAATTGCAAAATAAGACGTTTTGCGTGCGATTTTTTTGCAATTTTTGACGTTTTATTTGCAAATGTCATTTATTTTTTGGTATCTTTGCAGCCTTCAATATTATTAATTTCATACATTTATCCGCGTATTTGGTACAAAACCGCTCTCAAAATTTGCATATTTGAAAAAAAAGCAGTATCTTTGCACTCGCAATTGCAACAATGCTGAATACACATCTGATCATATCGACCTCCAACGACCTGCTGCGCGTAGCGGCAAGTCATATCCTCTACATCTCGTCGGACGGTAACTACTGCAACTTCTTCCAGACGGGTGGAGAGATGCGGCTGGTGACCTACCAGTTAGGACAGGTCGAGCGGATGATTGCCCAGCAACTGCCTGAACTAAGCCAGCAGTTCGTGCGCATCGGCAAGAGCCTGATCATCAACCTCAACTACGTGTATTACATCCATGTGCCCAAGCAGCAACTCATCCTTGTCGATGGTCAGCAGAACCGCTACACCCTTTCGGCAAGCAAAGAGGCATTGAAGGCATTGAAAGATTTGATTGAGAAGAACAGTCTATGAAGAAAGAAGAAAACATATCAGATAGCGAGATTCGCGTTATAGGTGGCAGAAACCGGCAGCCCAAACCTGCGTTTCCGTGGCGCGTAGTAGCAGTCATTGTGGCTGTCATAGCTGCCGTTGTGGTGATCGCGTGCTTGCTGTGGCCAAAAGCACCCGAACAGTTGCCGGAGCAGGGAATATTCGATCCCGAGGTAAGCCTTACTGCCACGGACAACGCACCTCAGTCGCATCCCTTGCAAGCTTGGTTTGCCTCGCTCGATAGCATAACCGCTACAGGAACGATCACCAAAGACACCACGGTGAACGATATCCCCTTACGCATCTATGTGCCGATGAACAGCACTCCGCGTCTGAAGATCGGCTACGGTGCGTTGGATAACCGGCAGCGAAATATCCTGTTCTTCCAAGCTGCCGACGTGCGTGCGGACAATAAGAAGATCGTAGGCGCCTTCGTCTTGCGCGGACAACCGCTGAGTTGGGGATTGAGTAAACGCGGCTATTGCGCCATCATCGACGGCAAGGTTACGGTCGGTGTGGCGGACAACTCCCCGCTATTCGAGCAAGCCACGGAGCATAGCGGGTATTTTTTCCGTCAATACCCGCTGGTGGATAACGGCAAACTTGTGGAAAACGAACTCAAGAACAAATCCATCCGTCGCGGTCTGTGTGAGATTGACGGACATATAGCCGTAGTAGCGACGCAGAGCACAGAATCCCTTCACGACTTTGCCCAAGCCCTGGTCGACATAGGTGTCAGCAACGCTATCTATCTTGTTGGTAGTTCGGCGCAAGGCTGGAGTATGGATGCCGAAGGCAACGGCACAAAGATGGGACTCTGGGACGAACGACCGTACAAAAATATCAGTTTCATCGTTTGGCCTCTGATTTCTGACATCTGAATACTGAAAACTGACAGCTGAAAGCTTGTACCAACTGGCGTGTGTGAAACAACTTCATACACGCTGTTTTGTGTTTTGTACATTGGCGGGCAAAAAACTTGCAGATGTGAAATAAAAGCAGTACCTTTGCATCGTAATTACCAAATCAATGCAAAGCAATATGAAAGATCTCACAAACATTTGGGCCTCTGTTCGCTCGTGGTGGCAGGCTCGTTCGTTAACCACACGTTTGTTTCTGCTGTGTGTCCCGGTGGTGCTGTCGGCAGCCGTTTATTCACTCAGTCGCAGCGGTCATTCTGCGCCCAAGGCTATACAGAAGCACCTGTACGGCGAGCAGATCGGTCGCAACGGTTTGCGCTACAAGCACGGTGCGCATATCTATGATCCGGTTTCGGGTAAGATCCTGGTGGACAGCATCCAGTGGCTGCATATCTCTCCGGGTGACTCGATAGCCATCCTCGCCAAGCAAGGCAGGCGCGCGTATATCAATCTGAATACGGCAGAGTTGCTCACTCCGCTGTCGTTTGACAAGGCGTGGGAGTTTGCCTGCGACCGCGGCGTGATGTCGAGCAAGGACTCGCTGTACATCTTTCGCCGCGACGGTTCGCAAGTGAACATGCAGGGACTTCCGGCAGCAGGGCAGTACGAGTATCTGTACTACAAGAACCGCCTGGTGCTACGCACCGATTACGAACATGTAGGATTGTTGGATACTACATGTCAGTGGGTGCTTGAGCCGGTGTATAGCAAGATCGAGACGAGTTACGGACGTATGCTGTACAACACGCGTCTGGGTGACGAGTGTATAGTGTATGACTTCAACCTCCAACCTGTGCTGCGCGGAGCGTACAAGTCGATTGATGTCGATTGGTCGGAGGGGTTGATAGCCACGGAGCACAATGGCATTCAGCGGCTGTTTGACTACGATGGTCGGCTCGTCTATCACGTTATCTACAAGCGCATCGAGCCGCTGGATTATAACACCGGTCGCAAGGATAAGGACGGCAACGACATCTTCGAGGAAACCGACTGCTATATCTACGTCGATTACAACGGCAAACGCGGACTCATGGACAAACATTACCACGTACTCACTCCGCCGTTGTTCTATTCCATCGAGGCACAAACCAAGCATGTGTTCTTTGCTTCGTTCGGCGAATACTCTGACCGCTTCGGCACATTGATTGACGACCATGGCAAAGCCCTGCGGTAAAGCTATAAATAGGTGTTGGTAGTTGTTGGCTGTGCTTATCTCGCTACGCTCGAACGATCTGCTTCGCCGTATGGTTGACCAATCATGATCTTTGTAATGTTTTTGTTTTCATTTTATCCTACAATGCATGCATTTATCAAGTTCTGCATTACGTGTGTAGCGGCATTTTTCGCCGTGAGCATCTTGCTTGTTATCTTGTACGGCTTTCTGCCGGTGCGCTACACGCCGCTGATGTTCCTCCGTGGCGAACGCCTCGAACTCAAGCACGAATGGGTGTCCCTTGAACAGATCTCCCCCGATCTGATCAGCGCGGTCATCGAGTCGGAAGATGCGCACTTTTTCGACCACGGCGGATTTTCCTTTGGCGATATGCTCGATGCCTTCTACCGCAACCGTCGCTCGGGCTGTATCGTTGCCGGTGGCAGCACCATATCGCAGCAGACGGCCAAGAACGTGTTCTGCACACCGGCTCGTACGTACGTGCGCAAGCTGGTTGAGGCGTACTACACGATGCTTATCGAGTTGCTCTGGGGCAAGGATAGGATCCTGGAGGTGTACCTGAATGTGATAGAGTTGGGCGATGGAGTGTTCGGTGTGGAGTCGGCTGCGCAGGAATACTTCTCGACTAGCGCGCTACAACTCAGTCCCGGTCAGTCAGTGTCTCTCACCGGCATTATCCCCTGTCCTCGCTGCTGCAATGCTTGGCTGTACGGAGTGGAGTAGATTCGAGCATGCGCTGCAGTCGTTTCTTTCCGCCGCATTTTTGCGACAGGTGTTCGCCTCTTTATTGCGCTTTCCATTAAATTTCGTACTTTCTTGCATATATTTCGTACATTTCTTCATTTTCATTTGCATAATTCAAATATTTTTTGTACCTTTGTGGCGGTTTTTATAAAATACGACTTAATAAAACATCAATAAAAAATAAAACACCATTTAACAAATATGGATAAACAGATTCTTAAACAAGTCCTTCTGGATAACGCACAATTGGTGGAGAAAATAGAGGTATTGCCCCGTGCATACGCCTTGGATGAATCGGTAAACTATGTGTTCACCGGTGTACGGCGTGCAGGTAAATCGTACATGATGTATGCCATCATCAAGCAACTATTACAAAACGGCTGTTCGATGGCGGACATCCTATATCTGAACTTCGAGGACGAACGTATAGACAACTTCACTGCGTCGGATTTTAACCTCTTGTTAGAGTGCCATCAGGAGATCTACGGTCGCGAACCACGTATCTTCCTTGATGAGATGCAGAATATTATCGGTTGGGAGAAATTCGCGCGTCGTATGGCAGACAGCAAAGCGCATATATGTCTTACCGGCAGTAATGCCAAGATGTTGAGCAAAGAGGTATTAAGTACTCTTGGCGGTCGTTTTATCCCGAAGGACATCTATCCGTATAGTTTCACGGAATACCTGAACACGATGCAGATATCTTATGACAAGAAAGCGCTGTTAACAACTTCCGGCCGGGCACTATTCTTCCAGCATTACAGGGAATATTTCTTATGGGGAGGCATGCCGGAATCGGTGGGAATGAAGATCAAACGCGATTATCTTAGTAGTACTTATCAGAAAATTTATCTGAACGACATCGTTTCGCGCAATAAAATCAGCAACGTAGCAGCATTGCGTTTGTTAATCAAGAAGATGGCAGAATCGTTGAAACAACCGTTGTCATACAACCGAATGAGTAATATCCTTTCTACCATCAACGGTAAAATCTCCGTGCCGACCGTACAGAGTTATATTTCTCATACCGAAGATGCCTGGTTTTTGCTGCGCCTGCGTAATATCACTGGTGCACTGTCCGAGAAAGAGAGTATTTGTAAGTACTACTTCATTGATAACGGTTTCTTAAACCTCTTCTTGCTTGACGGCGAATCTGCGCTTTTGGAGAATATGGTTGCGCTGGAACTTTTCCGTCGTTACGGTCACGACCCTGAGAATGATACGGTCTATTTCTATAACGCAGGAGAGGAAGTCGACTTCTATATCCCGGAAGAAGAATGGGCCATACAAGTAGCGTATAACCTATCCGAAGATACTACTCGCCAACGCGAAGTGACCGCATTGACCAAGATAGTTAATGCGCTACCTTGCAAACGACGTACCATTATCACCTACGACACCAAGGACACTATTACCGATGCACGTGGCGAAATAGACGTTGTTCCTTGCTGGGAATGGCTGGTAAATCAATAAAAACCTCATCCAAAGGTTACTTTTCCGATAATTCAAGTCATATAGTAATCAAACACATAATCTATCGACAGCATAGTCGGGAGATTTTGTTTGTCTCTTTTCTGCCACCTTTTTGCGGCAGGCTTCCATCCTTTATTGCGTTTTCCATTAAATTTCGTACTTTCTCGCATATCTTTCGTACATTTTTAGCATTTTCATTTGCAAATGTCATATATTTTTTGTAACTTTGCAAACAATTATATTTATTTTATGAAGACACAAGATCTACCAAATGACACAAAGGGCGAGATTGTTATCTATCAGTCTGATGAAGGTAAAGCCGCTATTGATGTTATTCTTCAAGACGAGACTGTGTGGGTAACTCAGGAGCAGATGGTTGCCCTCTTTGGTAAGGCAAAATCTACTATTAGCGAACATCTTAAGCACATTTTCGAAGAAGGAGAATTGGACCAAAATTCAGTTGTTCGGTTTTTCCGAACTACTGCCACTGATGGTAAATCATATAATACCGCATATTACAACCTTGATGTAGTCATTTCGGTTGGTTATCGCGTTCATTCTGTGCAAGGTACACGTTTTCGTCAGTGGGCTACTCAGCGCATACATGAGTATATTATCAAAGGCTATACACTCGATGATGAGAGGCTAAAAGGCAATGGAGGACGTTATTTCCGCGAATTACTCCAACGCATTCGAGATATTCGCAGTAGCGAACGTAACCTTTATCAGCAGGTGACCGATATCTATGCAACGGCGGTAGATTATGATCCCAAAGCAGAGATAACTCGCCAATTCTTTGCTACGGTGCAAAACAAGATGCACTATGCTGCACACCAACACACAGCGGCTGAGGTGGTCTATGACAGAGTAGATAATGAAAAGCCGATGTTGGGAATGACGAATTTCAAAGGGAACTATATCACAAAAGATGATGTAACTATTGCCAAGAACTATCTCAACGAGAAAGAACTTACCGTATTAAATCTGTTGGTATCCCAGTTCTTCGATTATGCAGAATTGCAGGCGATGGAGCAACATCCAATGACTATGCAAGAGTGGATAGATGAGCTTGATCGGGTTCTCAGTAATAATCGTCGCCCATTGTTAGAAGGAACCGGTTCTATTAGCCACCAACAAGCGCAAGAAAAAGCAGAGCATGAGTACACCATCTATCGCCAGCGGGAGATGAACCAATTAGAATCTGACTATGACCGCGCTGTACGACAGTTATCTCTTTTCAGCGGTTCTACTGAACAACTCTCAGGAGAAACATCAATAGATGAAGAATAAAGGTTACTTTTAGCAATTGGGTGACATTAATAGATAAACGAGAACAACGGAGAGTGCCGAAAGAATTGTTTATAACTTTCACCGACCGATGAGCGGGAGATGAGCGGGAGAAGACCGAAATATAAAAAGAAAATATTTACATACGGAGTAAGCCGAAAATCCGACAAAGAGTAGGCAACCGCAAAATACACTTTATGATGCCATTTTACACATTTCTTGTTGCTATATATATCTTAGTAGCATTAATTGTTATATATTATTTTTGGGGGAAATCAATATTACAGGATTGTGCTATAAAGAGTGCTTATAAATTATTGATAAAAAGTCATTCACAAAGTTCTTTAGATGCCGATATTATTTATTCTGTGTATAACCAGTTATTTAAAAATGGTTATGATATTATATACATGGATTTTTTAGAGTGTTTTTTAATATATATACATGAAAAAGATCTAAATAAAGAACAAATTATTAGTTTAACAGGAATTATTAGTCCAATTTTGCAAAAAGCCAAAGAAGAAGAACCGTATGCTCATTTAGACGAAAGAGAAAAGCATCTTCTGATAGAAATAGAAAAGACTGCCAAAATTGGAGAGACGATGTCGCTTAAAACACATTTGACTGATATATCTGATATACTTTTCCGTAAGCAGAAAAACTTAGTAGATTCTAATAAAAGGAACACATGGGCTCTTGTCATTTCAATAATTGGACTTGTCTTGTCTTTAGTGGGATTAATTATATCCATAATCAATCATTAATTATAGATGATTTTACAAAATCATGAGAGTATAACTTATGGCATACTTTGATAAATATGGAGTAGAATTCTCCGACGACAGAAAGACATTGGTCAAATGGAGGGCACTGAAAAACCCTCGTGAGAGTCTTACTTAAAGAAAAATTGCACATATGTGGTAAAAAACTTTTATACCAAAATAGTATGCCGCGGGGTACAGACCTCGCGGCATTTTGATGAAAAATGTAACTTTTTCTGTAAAATTGAACATAAAATAGTCGCTCCTTAAATACGCCTTATTTTCACAACTTGGAGCATCGGTTGCTGTAGGTAGTATATCATTGTTTGCAAAAAATTGGCACAAAGTAACCTG
>CAJOFU010000033.1:5428-35348 GCA_905233935.1 Paludibacteraceae bacterium | reverse complement strand
CAGGGGAATCAAGACACGTATTACTCCAACGGCTCAGCCACCCAACGCGGATGGTTCGGCGACGGACGGATTGAAGGTACCGTGGATTATATCTGCGGCGGCGGGGATATCTGGTTTGAGAACGTACTACTATACAACAACGCCCGCAAGAACGACGATGTCATCATCGCTCCGGCTACCGAACCGGCTACACGCTACGGCTATGTGTTTAGTAACTGCACGATTGACGGCGTTGCCTCACAAGCCGGTCGCTGGCACCTCGCTCGCGGATGGAAGCATTCACCTGCCGGCACATGGCTCAACACCACCTGCCTGATCGCTCCGTCCGCACAAGGCTACACCCACATGAATGCAGGACTGAAAGTGCGCTTTCATGAATACAACACCCACAAGGAAGACGGCACAATTTTTGTGGCTCACAATCTAAACGGACTCAGCTATGCTGCCGACTCCGACCCTATCTATTTGGACAACGCAGGTATCTATACCTACGAGAATGTAGTACTCGGTGCCGACAACTGGGACGCTGCCGCTATGGCAGCCCAAGTAACGGCTAACCCTGTAGCCATCGATGCCGATGCTGCTTATCTGCTTGAGGACAACGGCGCATTTGTAGCCATCCTCAAAGGCGCACAACTGACAGCAGCGCACAAGGGCAAAACCATCCGTCAGGCTAACAGCCGGGGAGGGTTTGGTGAGGCTGTTGTGTATTAAATCTGATAATTGAACAACACGGATATGAAGAAAACAATCCTTCTTTTGGCAGTCGCTCTGTTGAGCATGCACGCCACGGCAACGGTTATCCCGTTCTCAATGGATGCTGAGGCATCAGGCAAGAACACTCCCGATGGCTGGACAGCAGTCCAACTGCCCACCGGTCTGCCTACCATCACCGAGGCAAATACCTTCGTTATCACCGATGCACCGTATAATGCATCGACTGCCTCTGAGGACAACACGGCTGCTATACAGGCTGCACTCGACGCCGCGGCTAATGCCGGAGGCGGAATGGTGGTTATACCCGCCGGCACATTCCTGAGCGGAAGCCTGACGATAGGTTCAAAAACTATACTGCATATCAGTGAGAATGCCACGCTGAAGATGAAAGACATCACAACCTTCCCCAAGGACGGCAACGGCTATTATAAGATGGAATCGCCGTTCATCACAGGCAAGAACAAAGCTTCGGACATCGTGATTGAGGGCGAGAGCCGCACGACGTCGATCATTGACGGACAAGGGGCACCGTGGTGGGATCAGGTGGAGACAGCCAAAGCCGCGAAGAAATCCACTACCCGCAGTGCACTCATCCGATTCTGGCAAGGCGAACGGTATCTGTTCCGTAATTTCCGCATCCAGAACGCCCCGAACACGAATATTACTATCGGTCGTAGCGGTAAGGGTGCGCATACTACTGCACACGACATCACCGTCAAGAACCCTGCCTCGCATGGTGTGGACGATCCCTCGCACAATACCGACGGATTCCCCATATGGACGCAGTATGTCAACATCTACGACTGTGAGATTGATACAGGTGACGACAATGTTGTGTGTGATGAGGCTGCGCAGTACGTGCATGTATGGAATTGCACATTGTTGGCAGGTCACGGTGCATCGTTCGGCAGCTACACGACGAACATGCACGATATCATCTACGAGAACCTGACGCTCAACGGTACGGATGCCGGCTTCCGCCTCAAGTCCAACAACGACCGCAGCGGCGATGTTTATAACATCGTGATGCGCAACTGCACGATGACGAATGTGCTGAGCCCGATATCGATCACCTGCTGGTATGACAGCCTGCCTAACCCTGAATGGATTGACGCCCATGCTCCGGCACTGGTAGATAAGACCCCGCGATTCCATGACATCACCCTCAAGGATGTAACCATCAGTGGGTGCAAATCCACTACAACCAGCGGCAAGAACGGATTTGGCATCTTCATCTATGGTCGTCCGGAGAGTTATGTGCGAGACATCACGTTCGATAATGTCAATATCACCCATACGAAAGGACTGAAACTCAACTTCTGCGACGGTATCCGATTCCAGGACTGCTCTATCAAGGTGGGCAACGTGGCATCGACAGAGGATGAACTGCCCGGTGCGCTGATTGAGCAGCAGTACAAAGGCAACTTTACGTGGAACGATGCCGAGCCGGTTGCGAACCCTAAACAAGTACTCTATTGGAAAGACGGCACTGAGGCTGCTAACACGATCACGGTAGCTGACGGATGGAAACTCACCATCAGCGGCAATGCCGAAAAGAACTGGAGCTACGGCAATGGCAGCATTAAGTATGAGGGTAAGAGTTACATGACGCTCAAGAACTCCAACGGAGCACAGAATACCCTCAAGTTAGCCGAAGGACAGAAAGCAGCGAAAGTGGAGTTTTATGCTACAACCAATAATGATGCCGGATATGGCAAACTTTCGGAGTTCAACGGGGAAAGTTGTTCGGATGAGGTATCGTCCATCAAAGATTATACTAACCCGTCGCTTATTACCAAGACATTGGCAACACCAGCCAATGAGTTTACGTTCACGTTCAGCAGCAAACAGGTGTGCTTCATCGCTGTGGTAACGCTGGCGGATGACGATCCCGGGACGGTAACGGAAGCCGAAAGCATTCAGAGGTCAGAAGTCAGAAGTCAGAAGGTTATTCGCAACGGGCAGATGATAATTATCCGCAATGGCGTGGAATATAATGTGCTTGGTGCAAGAATGCAATAAAGATTGAGATATGAAAAAGGTATTGTTTATCATACTTCTTATTCTTACCGGTTGTGGGTGGCTGACTGCCGGCGTAGGTGACCTGACCTGGTATCAGGTATGCACCGGAGGTATGTCCGGCGAGTGGTACGGCTCTGAGGAGGCACTATCCATTGCCGACATCGTGATAGCCGTGCAGAAGACCAACGGCGGCTGGATGAAGAACGACCAGTTGCATAAGCTCTCGCAGTCAGAGTACCAGCGACTGCTCAATGAAAAAAGCGCTCATTCCTGTCTGGACAACGTAGCCACCACCCAAGAGATGCGTTATCTGGCGCGTGTGTGGAAAGCCACAGGCAACGAGGATTGCCGCCAAGCGTTCCTGCGCGGACTGCAAATGATCCGTGTGGCACAGAAAGGCTGCGGCGGATGGAGTCAGTACTGGCCGTTGAGCAATGATAACGGATATCAGGACTATGTTACTTTCAACGACGATCTAGTGGTCAACGTGCTGAATTTGCTTAGGGATATCTGTGGGAACACGGGCGACTTTGCGAACATCACCAATGCCGAAACACGCGAGGCTTGTCAGGCTGGTGTGCAATGTATCCTCGATTGCCAGATCATCATCAACGGCACGTATGCCGCTTGGTGCGCCCAGCACGATACGGTAGCGCCGTACCTGCCTACCGAAGGCCGTCCGCATGAGTTGCCGTCGGTCAGCGGCTGTGAATCGGCTAACCTGCTCTCGTTCCTTATGTCGATTGACGATCCTTCGGACGAACTCAAACAGCGTATTACAGCCGCCGTCACTTGGCTGGATGAGCATAAGATAGCCGACCACGCTGTGGAAGATTTCACCAATGACAACCAGCAGAAAGACCGGCGTATTATAGAGCAGAAAGGTACGCACCTGTGGGGACGCTTCATCCAGATAGGCGGCAATACCGGTGAGCAGGTATATAACAAGTTGTTCGAAAAGCTCAAGAACCGCGGCAAAAAACGCAGTTATACCTACAACGGCAAGACGTACACCTATACCGAAGAAGAACTTGCGCGTGCCAACTACGATCCTAACAAGGCATACGAACCGATCTATGCCATCTACAAGGATTCTATTCCGCACATGTACTACCGATTCCTGTATAACTTCGAAGACACCCCTATAGCGTTCGACGACAATGGCTGCCCGTACTATACCTCACTGTTTCGCGGGGTTCGCATGGGCTACCAGTATATCGGCTCGTGGTGCCAGCGCGTGATAGAGACCGAGTACCCGGCTTGGAAAGTCAAGTACGGAATACACGACGACGGCACGTATATTCTGTCAACCGAGAGTTGTGTATCAAAACGCAACGATCAGACCTATACTTTCAACAACGCCTTCACCATCACCAACGACGGTGGCGTGGGTTATTCGACCGCTAAGGCGTACAGCATCCGCTATACAGCTGATGTGACCTATACGATCCATATTCCCTCTGACCTGCAGGTAACCGAAGCCAAACTGTACGGGTATTGCAACTGGGATGATTCCGATGCGTATGTGCAAATGTGGAACAACACCAGTTATACGGCTGAGGATTATTTTTTTCCGCGAACCAAAAACGATAAAGCACAGTGGGTGACGCACGTCATTGACCACTCAGCGCATCCCGTGACCGATCAGTTAGCGTTCCGGCTCGCAGGCAAGCAGGCATGCATGATCATCACCCTGACCTGTGCGAAGCGAGGAACCGGGGTGGAACAAGTACAAGGTGACAATCAGCCAAGCCTGGCTGATAAGATCGTAAGCAACGGGCAACTGCTCATCGTACTTGGCGACAAAACGTACGACGCCTTAGGTAGACAGATAACCGACCGCTGACTACTGAATACTGAATACTGAATACTGAAAAACTTTAAATACTAACGATATGAAAGCATTCATGGACAAAGATTTCCTGCTGCAGACCGCGACTGCACAGGAGTTGTATCACAATCACGCGGCTAAGATGCCGATTATTGACTATCATTGTCATCTTATCCCGCAGATGGTAGCGGAGAACAAACGCTTCGAATCCATCGCACAGATCTGGCTCATGGGCGACCATTACAAGTGGCGTGCCATGCGTTCGAACGGCGTGGATGAGCGTTACTGCACCGGTAAGGACACAACGGACTGGGAGAAGTTCGAGAAATGGGCAGAGACCGTGCCTTACACCTTCCGCAACCCGCTTTATCACTGGACACATCTGGAGCTCAAGACCGCTTTCGGTATCGAAGAGCGACTGAACCCCGAAACGGCACGTGCTATCTACGACAAGTGCAACGACCTCATCGCCAACGATCCGAAGTTCTGCCCGCAGGGCTTGATGAAGCACTATCATGTGGAACTCGTATGTACGACCGACGATCCGGCTGATTCGCTCGAATGGCATAAGATGCTCAAGGATGACCCGAAAGCCGAAGTGCGCATGTTGCCTACCTGGCGTCCGGATGCAGGCATGAACATCGAGGCTGCTACATGGAAAGCATATATCGAGAAGCTGTCAGCAGTCAGCGGTATTGCAATCGCCACATTTGGCGATTTGGTTGACGCTCTGCAGAAACGCCATGACTTCTTTGAGTCAATGGGTTGCCGCTTGAGTGATCACGGCATCGAGGAGTTCTACGACGAGCCATACACCGACGCCGAGATCAATGCGATCTTCGAGAAAGCGTTGGCAGGTAAGGCACTCTCCACGCTCGAGATTCGTCAGTACAAGCACGCTTATCTCCACACTCAGGCTGAAATGGATTACGCTTCGGGTTGGACACAGCAGTACCACTACGGTGCAATCCGTAACAATAACTCGAAGATGTTCGCGCAACTCGGCGCAGATACCGGCTTCGACTCCATCGGTGAGTTCACAACGGCTAAGGCCATGAGTCATTTCCTCGACGAGATGAACAGCGAAGGACATCTGGCTAAGACTATTCTCTATAACCTCAATCCGTGCGCTAACGAAGTGATTGCTACCATGCTCGGCAACTTCCAAGATGGTTCCGTTCCGGGTAAGATTCAGTTCGGTTCCGGCTGGTGGTTCCTGGATCAGAAGGACGGTATGGAGAAACAGATGATGGCACTTTCGAACCTCGGTCTGTTGTCGCGTCTCGTAGGCATGCTCACCGACAGCCGTTCGTTCCTCTCCTACCCGCGTCACGAGTACTTCCGTCGTACGCTCTGCAACATCCTGGGCAACGACATCGAGAACGGCATGATTCCGTACACCGGTTACGAGAAAGCGAGAGTACAGCAAATGGTAGAAGACATCTGCTATAACAATGCGAAAAATTATTTCAAATTTTAGATTTAAAATTTCAAATTTAATATAATGGCTAAGATTATTACATTGGGCGAGATCATGCTTCGCCTGAGTCCGGAAGGACAAGATCGTTTCATTCTGGTGGTGAGGCTAACGTGGCTATTTCGTGCGCTAACTATGGTCACGAGGCTTATCTGGTAACCAAACTGCCGAAACATGAGATCGGTCAGATTGCTGTGAACTCGTTGCGTCGTTACGGTGTGAAAGACGATTACATCGTTCGTGGTGGCGAGCGCGTGGGTCTGTATTATTGCGAGACAGGTGCTTCGATGCGTCCGTCCAAGGTGATATACGACCGTGCTCACAGCGCCATCGCTGAGGCTGATCCGAAGGACTTTGACTTCGATAAGATCATGGAAGGTGCAGCTTGGTTCCACTGGAGCGGCATCACGCCGGCTATCTCCGACAAGGCTGCAGAGATCACCCGTCTCGCCTGCGAGGCTGCCAAGCGTCACGGCGTAACCGTATCGGTTGACCTTAATTTCCGCAAGAAACTCTGGACGAGCGAGAAGGCTATCTCGATCATGCGTCCGCTGATGAAGTATGTCGATGTTTGTATCGGCAACGAGGAAGACGCAGAGCTCTGTCTCGGCTTCAAGCCCGATGCAGATGTAGAAGGCGGCGAGACCAACGCCGAGGGTTACAAAGGTATCTTCGAGCAGATGATGAAAGAGTTCGGCTTCAAGTATGTTGTTTCGACGCTTCGCGAGAGCTACAGCGCTACCTTCAACGGCTGGAAGGCAATGATCTACAACGGTAAGGAGTTCTACCAGAGCAAACGCTACGAGATCAACCCGATCATCGACCGCGTAGGTGGTGGTGACAGCTTCTCCGGCGGTCTGATTCACGGCATGCTCAAGTACCCTGGCGACCAAGCATCGGCTCTGGAGTTTGCAGTAGCAGCTTCGGCTCTCAAGCACACTATCAACGGCGACTACAACCTCGTCAGCGAGGACGAAGTACTCAGTCTCGCAGGTGGAAATGCTAACGGACGCGTACAACGCTAAGGCGTGATTTGAAGATTTGAAAATTTGAAGATTTGAAACATTATGGCAAAATTTGATAAGTTTCAGGTGATGGCCAAGATCAAGGCTGCACCGATGGTGCCTGTGTTCTACCACAAAGATTTGGAAGTATGCATGAATGTGGTGAAGGCTTGTTACGACGGCGGCGTACGTGCGTTTGAGTTCACTAACCGTGGCGACTTTGCGCACGAGGTGTTTGGCCCGTTGGTTAAATGGGCAGCTGTTGAGTGCCCCGAACTGGCACTGGGCGTGGGCTCGGTAGTGGATGCCCCGACTGCTGCATTGTATATCCAGTTGGGTGCCTGCTTCGTAGTGGGTCCGTTGTTCAATCCCGAGATTGCTCCGGTATGTAACCGTCGCCTCGTACCTTATTGCCCGGGTTGCGGCTCGGTAAGCGAGATAGGTAAGGCGCAAGAGTTAGGCAGTGACCTGACTAAACTGTTCCCGGGCGATGTCTATGGTCCGAATATGGTGAAGGGTTTGATGGCTCCGATGCCCTGGTCGAAGATCATGGTTACCGGCGGTGTCGCTCCGGAGAAAGAGAATCTGGAGAAATGGTTCGCTGCAGGCGTCTATTGCGTAGGCATGGGCAGCAAACTCTTCCCGTCCGACAAGGTCAAAGCCGGAGACTGGAAATACGTGACGGACAAGTGCAAAGAGTGTTTTGACATCATTGCTGCTTGCCGCAAATAATATTGTATAACCATAAACAATTGAAAAACATGGCAAAAAAAGCATTAACTAAGTGGACAGCGCCGAAGAGCGTCGCTCCCGAACGAATCATCCAATTTGGTGAAGGTAATTTCCTCCGCGCATTTGTGGACTGGATCATATGGAACATGAACGCCAAGACGAACTTCAACGGTTCGGTGGCTGTCGTACAACCGATTGACAAAGGTATGGTAGAGTGGCTCAACGGTCAGGACTGCCTGTATCACGTGAATCTGCAAGGCCGTTTGGACGGAAAGGCTATCAACTCGCTCGAGCGTATTGATGTTATCTCGCGCGCACTCAATCCCTACAGCCAGAACTGGGCATACATGGCGCTTGCTGAGCAGCCGGAGATTCGTTTTGTTATCTCCAATACCACGGAGGCCGGTATAACCTTCGACCCGAGTTGCAAGTTCACCGACGCACCGGCAAGTGCATATCCGGGCAAGCTGGTACAACTGCTGTTCCGTCGTTACAAGACCTTCAACGGTGACCCGACCAAAGGTTGGATCTTTATGCCGTGCGAGTTGATCTTCCTGAACGGTCATCATCTGAAAGATTGCATCCGCAAGTATATCGAACTCTGGAAAGACGATTTCGGAGTTGACTATGCAGGTTTCAAGGAGTGGTTTGAGAAGTACAACTACGTTTGCGCTACCCTTGTGGACCGCATCGTACCGGGCTTCCCGCGCAAGGATATCGCCGCTATTCAGGAGAAAATCGGCTATAACGACAACCTCGTTGTACAAGCCGAGATCTTCCACCTCTGGGTAATCGAGAAACCCGAAAATATGAGTATCGAGGAGTTGGAGGCTGAGTTCCCCGCTAACAAAGCCGGTTTGAACGTGCTCATCGCCGAGAGCGAGAAACCCTACCACGAGCGCAAGGTAACTCTGCTCAACGGTCCGCACACCGTGCTCAGCCCTGTTACGTACCTGAGTGGCGTGAACATCGTTCGCGATGCTTGCAACCACGAGATCCTCGGTAAGTACATCAACAAGGTGATGTTCGACGAACTGCTTGAGACCCTCAACCTGCCGAAGGAAGAGTTGAAGGCCTACGGTGAGAGCGTTCTGGAGCGCTTCAACAACCCGTACGTTGACCACGCCGTTACCAGCATCATGCTCAACTCCTTCCCGAAGTTCGAGACCCGTGACCTGCCGGGCTTGAAGGTTTACCTGGAGCGCAAGGGCGAATTGCCGAAAGGCTTGGTACTCGGTCTGGCTGCTATCATCACCTACTACAAGGGTGGTACCCGTGCCGACGGCGCACCTATTGAGCCGAATGATGCACAGGAGATCATGGATCTTCTCAAGCAACTCTGGGCTACAGGCGACAAACGCAAAGTGGCTGAAGGTGTACTCGGCGCTACCGATATCATCTGGAAAGAGAGCAAGCAGAACCTCAACGAGATCCCGGGCTTGACAGACTTGGTGGTTAAGTTCCTCGAGGACATTGAGAAGAAGGGTATGCTCGAAACCGTTAAAAGCATTTTGTAAATCCGATATATCGGAATATCGATATCTCGAAATATCGAAAGAAGTTATGACAAATATTCTAAAAATCCATCCTGCCGACAATGTGGTTGTAGCCATACAACCGCAGTCGGCGGGTGCGGTTATTGAAGTGGACGGCAGGCAGATTACAGTCCTTGAGGACGTGCCTGCCGGCCATAAGATAGCTATCCGTGACCTGGCTCAGGGTGAGAACGTCATCAAGTACGGTTTCCCTATCGGGCATGCTCGCGAGGCAAAGAAAGCCGGCAGTTGGATGAATGAGAACAACATCAAGACCAACCTTGCCGGACTGCTCTCGTACGAGTACCATCCCAAGGATGTAGTGCTCAGCATCCCCGACGAGAAACGCACCTTCATGGGCTATCGCCGCAAAGACGGACAGGTAGGTATCCGTAACGAGGTATGGATCATTCCGACCGTAGGTTGCGTGAACGGAATCATCCAGAAATGTGCAGAACGCTTGCGTCAGGAGACGGGAGCCGACAACATCTTTGCCTTCCCGCACAACTACGGTTGCTCGCAACTCGGTGATGACCACGAGAACACGAAGAAGATCCTGCGTGACATGATCCATCACCCGAACGCCGGTGCTATCCTTGTGGTCAGTCTGGGCTGTGAGAACAACCAACCGGACGTGTTCCGCGAGTTCTGCGGCGAGATAGATGAAGACCGCATCAAGTTCGTCGTAACACAAAAGATCCAAGGCGACGAAGTGGAATACTGCCTGCCTATATTGCGCGAACTATATGCCAAGACGCAGCAAGACCAACGTGTAGAAGTACCCTTGAGTGAACTGCGCGTAGGATTGAAGTGCGGCGGCAGTGACGGCTTTAGCGGTATAACCGCCAACCCGCTGCTTGGCTGCTTGAGCGACTGGCTCGTAGCACAAGGCGGTACGACCGTACTGACCGAAGTGCCGGAGATGTTCGGCGCCGAGACCATCCTAATGGACCGGTGTGCCAACCGTGAACTGTTTGACAGGACGGTAAGCCTTATCAATGACTTCAAAGACTATTTCCTCAGTCACGGTGAGCCTGTAGGCGAGAACCCCAGTCCGGGTAACAAAGCCGGAGGTATATCAACGCTCGAAGACAAAGCCCTCGGTTGTACGCAGAAGTGCGGCACATCCCTCGTGCGCGGCGTGATGCCCTACGGCGAGCGCCTGCAAGTGAAGGGATTGAACCTGTTGTCTGCACCGGGTAATGATCTCGTAGCCTCCACGGCATTGGCATCTTCAGGTTGCCACATAGTACTGTTCACCACTGGTCGAGGCACGCCGTTCGGTACCTATGTGCCGACCATGAAGATCTCCACCAATTCTGCCTTGGCAAAGAACAAACCGAATTGGATTGACTTCAATGCCGGCGTTATCGCCGAAGGCGAACCGATGGATCAGGTTGCACGCCGCTTTGCGGACTATGTCATTGCTGTGGCTAACGGAGAGAAAACGAATAACGAAAAGAACGGTTACCACGAGATTGCCATCTTCAAAAACGGTGTTACGCTCTAAGAATATGAAAATAAAAAAGTTCATATTGATAACAGCTGTAGTACTGTCGGCTTGTACGCAGAACACATATCTCCAATTAGCTGAACAATTGGCACAATCCGATATGAAACATCATCCCGAATTGTGGACATGCGACGGAGTGCAAAAGCCCAAATGGGAATATACACCTACACTGATGGCGCGTTCGTTTATAGAACTATATAACGCCACGGGTGATACAACTTATTTGGGGCACGCCCAGCGGTTTGCAGACTTGTTCATCGGCGAGGACGGAACGATTCTGACGTACAAGAAGAGCCTGTACAATATGGATCGCATTCAGGGTGGTAATTTTCTCATCCTGCTCCAAGGCGTTAACCCGCAACCGCAATACGCCATCGCCATCGAAACACTGCGCGACCAGTTGCGCGAACAGCCGCGTACGGAGGAGGGCGGTTTTTGGCATAAGCAGGTGTATGAGCACCAGATGTGGCTGGACGGATTGTTCACCGGCACGACGTTTTATGCCCGCTATGCAGCTTGGAAACCCGAGCCTGAGGCGTGGAGCGATATAGCCAACCAGTTCGTTATAGTGGATAAACATACGCGCAAAGCCAATGGACTGAATCATCACGGTTGGGACGAGAGTCGAATGATGGCGTGGGCAGACTCATTGACAGGTTGTAGCGCCGAGACTTGGGGACGAGCCGAAGGCTGGTTTGTGATGGCGCTGTGCGATGTGCTGGAGTTGATGCCTGCTGACCAACCCGAACGGGCTGAACTCATCGCTATCCTGAATCGAGTCATGGAAGCTCTGCTCGCCGTTCAAGATCAAGATACACATCTCTGGTATCAGGTGCCTGACAAAAGCAACCGGGAAGGTAACTATCTGGAGAGCACTTGTTCGGCTATGTACGCTTACGCGATGGCGAAAGGTGTTAACTTAGGAGTGTTAGAGAAAGAATACCGTGATGAGGCAATGCGAGTGATTGAAGGACTCAAGTTGAACAAGTTACGTACGAACGCTGACGGCACCTTGTCACTCATTGACTGCTGCGCTGTAGCCGGATTAGGTGGTAATCCCTTCCGCGACGGCACGTACGACTATTATATCCATGAGCGTATATGCGCGGATGACCCCAAAGGCATCGCCCCGCTCATACTTGCATGTATCGAATTAAACAAACAATAATTTTTAGTATCATGATGAAACGATTTTTTTACATTTTAGCCGTAGCGTTACTGCCGATGATGGCGCAAGCCGAGGTGGTGACAGGTCAAGTCACAGACTTGAACGGCGAACCCATCATCGGTGCAAACGTGGTGGTCAAAGGTTCAACAGTCGGCACAATCACCGATTTTGACGGAAACTACTCACTTGATGTGCCTGAGAATGCAACTTTGGTATTCTCGTATTTAGGCATGTCTTCCCAGGAAATTCCGGTTACAAGTAGCACCATCTCCGTTGTTCTCAAAGAGGACAATCAAGTACTGGAAGAAGTGGTCGTTACCGGTTATGGTACGACCAAGAAACGTGACTTGGTTACGTCTGTCAGCTCTGTTAATGCTGACCAGCTGAAGGATGTACCGGTAACATCTGCGGCAGAAGCGATACAAGGTAAAATGGCCGGTGTATCTGTTGTAACGGCTGAAGGCAGCCCCGATGCGGATGTCAAAATCCGTGTTCGCGGTGGTACGTCTCTTACCCAATCTAGCGACCCGCTGTATATTGTGGACGGATTCCAGGTGAGTTCAATCGCGGATATTCCTCCAAGCAATATCCAATCGATGGATGTGTTGAAAGACGCAGCTGCTACTGCCATCTATGGCGCGCAAGGTGCTAACGGCGTAATCATCATTACTACCAAAGATATCGATAGCAAAACCGATGACAAGATGAAAATCCATTTTGACTACACCGGATATATGGGTTGGAAGCAGATGGCGAAGAAATATGACATGTTGGATGTTGACAACTTTGTGCTGATGCAGTACGAGTATGCATACAATAAAGCAAAAGGTAATACGGCTAATATCCCGTCGAACTTCAACCAGTATTTCGACCCGCGCTACGCTGAGACGCAGGATAAGGATCAGGTAATGACCATTCCGGAAATTCAGGACTACTGGCGCGGTCAAAAAGTAACGGATTGGCAGGAAGAAACCTTCGGTCATCACGGACTGAACAGCAACCACAGCTTCACTCTGAGCGGTGGTAATAAGATGGCTAATTTCTTACTTTCTTACAACCGCGTGGATGACGAAGGAATCATGTATGGTTCGGATTACGACCGTAATTACTTGAATTTCAAGACTAATTTCAAACCACTCAAAGGTCTTACCATCAGTTTCACTGCACGTTATACCAACACAGTTGTGTTAGGTGCAGGTACCAACACGGCGCAAGATGCAGGTTCGAAGACCGAGAGCCGTGTACGTAACGCCATCGCTTATTCGCCGATTGAGCTGTTTGCAAAGGATAACGTAGCCGGATTGGACGATTACGAGTCATTTGGTTCGCTCTACGACCCGATTACAACCATTAACCATAATTACCGCAAGAAAACGGATAACAAGTACAACTTGCAGGGTTATATCAGCTATAAGTTCGCTAAATGGTTCACAATTAAGTCAGAATTGGGGTACGAAGGTCGTTACCAGAGCCAAGATCGCTACTACGGTCCGACAACCTACTATTCGCGTGCCGGTGACGGCTTCACTTATGCGGAAGGTGCCGGATATGGTCATATCATTGCAACCGAGCAGAAGAACAGCCGATTTAAGAACACCAACACCCTGGAGTTCAAAAACAAATGGGGTGAGAACCACGACCTGAATGTTCTCGTCGGTCAGGAACTTCAGATTATGAAGGGTGAGTTGCGCACCACGAACGGTTATGGTTATGATGCCAGCCTGAAGGGGCAGGATGTATTCAACTACATCGGTTCTGCTAAAGCGTACACAGCCAAGTCCTATGTAGATCCGACGGATAACATGCTCTCTATCTTCGCCCGAGCCAACTATATCCTGTTCAACCGCTACTATTTCACGGCTACTTTCCGTGCTGACGCTTCGACGCGTTTTGCAAGGGAAAATCAGTGGGGATATTTCCCATCCGTTGCTGTAGCATGGCGTATTATCGATGAGTCATGGATGGAGCCGGCACAAGATGTGATGTCGAACTTCAAGTTGCGTCTGTCCTATGGTTCAGTAGGTAACAACAATGTCGATCTTGGTTATCTTCGTCCTGAATATCTGGCTTCTGCTACTGCGTATAACGGTCTGTTCGATACCAAGTTGACGGATGGCGGTGCGGATGGCATCGCAGCCAACAACAACCTCAAGTGGGAAACCACCATTACCCGCGACCTCGGTATCGACTTCGGTTTCTTCAACGAGCGTTTGAGTGGAACGGTTGACCTATATTGGAACAGTACTAAAGATCTCATACTCAAGTATGCATTGGGCGGTTTGGGTGGATATAACTACCAGTACCGCAACATCGGTTCGACCGACAACAAGGGTGTCGAGTTCTCGGTTACCGGCATTATTTTGGACAAGAAAGCCAAGAACCTGAATTATAATTTGAGCGTGAACGCCAATATCTCGCATAACGTGAATAGAGTAGTTGACCTCGGTGGTATGGAGCAGTATATGGTATCTTCTGCATGCTTCTCGTCGAACTATGACAACACCGACTACGAGTTCAAACTTCGTCCGGGTGACAAAGTAGGAGACATCTATGGTTATCAATCCAACGGCTGGTATACAGCATCCGACTTCGTTTCATACAACCCCGCTAACAACCGCTGGTATGCGGAAATTTGGGAAGATAAGAATGATAATGGAATAAAGGATGAAGGTGAGGTTTCAGAGAAAGCTATCACTACTATCCTTGGCGAGGCACGTCCGGGTATGACGAAAATCGTTGACCAGAACGGTGACGGTGTAATTGACGACGCTGACCGTGTAGTGTTGGGTAACACACAACCTATAGTTCAAGGTGGTTTCGGTCTGAACTTCAATATCGGCGGCGACAAATGGGGTAAGATCGACATGAGCGCACAATTCACCTACAGTGTAGGCAACAAGGTGCTCAACCTCTCGGCACTCGATTACGGAACGATCTTCGACAAGTCAAAACTGCGTAACAACACCGCAAACGTTACCTATAGCTCGCGCTATTCGCTCTTCCGTGCAGACGGTACGTTCATCCCGTCGGAGTACATCGGAAGTGATGGTAAAGTTTCCGGCGAAATGTATGATAATTTGACAAACGCTCTCGCTGCTGCTAATGCAGGCGCCAACATCGCCAACCCGATCAGCGACAATATCGCGCTGACTGACAAGTATGTAGAGGACGGCTCGTACTTGCGTCTGACATCGCTCACCATCGGTTACTCGCTGCCCGAAGCGTGGATCAAGAAAGCACATATCCAAACAGCACGTATTTTCTTCACCGGCTCCAACCTCTTCTGCGTAACCAAATACACAGGCGCTGACCCCGAGGTGGATACTCGCTCGAAAATTAACCCGCTGGCTACTAACGTTGATTTCTCTGCCTTCCCGAAGAGCCGTGCATTCAATTTCGGTATCAACCTTTCTTTCTAATCATTAATCGACATAAATAATTAGGATTATGAAAAAGTTTCAATATATAGCATTTGCGTTAGCGGCTGTAGTGCTGACAGGTTGCGATTTCTTCGATTCGAAATCTCCCTCTGCTATGGATGCCGCAACCGTTTTCTCCAATGAGAACAGCACGGAGCAAGTGATTGCTTCTGTGTACGAGCAGTTCGGTCAGGACAAGTCTTTCCGTAACCGTCTCGCGTGTGGATATCAAGGATTAAACACCGATGCGGAGCATGGAACGAAGAATTCCGGTAAAGCGGAATGGAACATCTACGCTATGACGCCTACCAGCGGTGACCTCTCTACCGCCAACGGCAAAGATCCGTGGGGCTATCTTAACGCCGCTATCGAGAAATGCAACAACATCATCGAGGGTATTGAAGAATTCGGCGACACAACCAGTTTGAAAATGAAATACATGCTTGGTGAGGCGTATTTCCTTCGTTCGTTCTGCTACCTCCAAATGGTGCAACTCTGGGGTGACGTACCACCTCGTTTTGTATCCATCTCCAAAGATCCGAAAGGATTGGAGATGAAGAAGGACGACCGCGTCAAGGTGCTTGCACATCTGCGCACCGATCTCAAGTTGGCAGCTGAACTGCTGCCATGGTCAAAAGATTGTCCGGGTTCTGCCAAGAACTCAACATGCCGTCCGAGCAAGGCTGCAGCGTTGGCTATGCTCGCCCGCACAGACCTCCTCTATGCCGGTAAGGGCGTTCGTCCTGCTACTTGGAGAGAGACTACAGAGTTCCTCACGCCTGACGCTTCACTGCGTGCTGAACTCAATCAAGAGGTATTGTGGGCTTGCGCGCAGATCCTGAACGAAGGAACAGAGCAGACTAAATTCCAAACGAACTACGAGGATATCTTCAGAAAGATCTGTGGCGACGTAACCGACTATTATCAATCCGAGGTATTCTGGGAGATTCCGTTTGCCGACGGGTCTCGTGGTCAGGTATTGCAGTACAACTGTACCAAGATGGACAAAGCGGTTGGTGGTCTGCGTAATAACGAAGGCGGCTCCAGCAACTCGTCGATGGGCATCGTACCTACACTCTATTATGACTTCGAGGCCACTGACGTTCGTCGCGACGTGACTATGGCGCGTTATATATGGGTGTACGACGATGGTAAGGAATTCAATTCCGACCGCGAGAAGGTTAAGCGCGCTTTCCCGAATGTGGATGTAGATAAACGTGAGAAGTTCCTGTATCAGAAGCGTTCTATGATTGACAGCTGGTATGGCAACAAGTACCGCGTTGAGTGGATGAATCGCAACCGTACGGGTAACGATGACGGTGTGAATTTCCCGATCATCCGTTACGCTGACGTCCTGCTGATGGCTGCCGAAGCTTCGCTCGGTGGTATCGGTGGTGATATGCCGGCTGAGACGTATGGCATCAGCGGTCAATCATGCTTCGACCAGGTACGTAGCCGCGCGCATGCGTCCAACAAGCCGCTCACTATGGCAAACCTCCAGGAGGAACGTAAACTGGAGTTCACCGGTGAGTACCTGCGCAAGTACGACCTCATGCGCTGGGGCATTCTCAAAGAGACGCTCATCAAGGCGCACGAACGTCTGGCTAATATGAATAATCATGACGGTGAGTTCGCTCAACTGCAGGATACAATCTATTACAACTACAAATACGTAGGCGATGAATTTAGCTTTGCTACCGGCATCAAGGGATTCGTCATCGATTCCGTCTATGGATTGAATAAGGGCGAACTGGGTGTTCCTCAGCTGCCCGTAACCGGCAGAGTGAAAGGTTCGTTATATGCCAGCGAATCCAACGGACGTGTTCTCGCTCCGGATAATTACATGCTTTTCGACCGTGAGTTCCCTGAACGCCTCAATGGACGCCAGTTCTGGCCGATTTTCGCAGTAAACGTAGGTCAATCCAACGGTACACTCTGGAATGATTACGACTACGCGAACGTAGGCGAATAATTAATGAACATGCGCGCGTACATATTGTTCTTGGCTTGCCTGCCTATGCTTGCAGCCTGCAATCGCGGCAATTTGCCTGTCAGGCCGACCATCGACTCCAACCCGGAGTTGGTGGCCGCCTGCCGGCATATAGAGGGCGGAGGAGCTGCTGTAACAGGTGGTGACGGAGGTTCGGTTTATCGCGTCAACCGACTTGATGATGCCATTGACCCCAATACCGGACTTCCTGCTGCAGGCACCCTCCGTTACGCCGTCAACCAGATAGGCGCGAGACGCGTCGTCTTCAACGTTGCAGGAACCATTCACCTCAATAGCGAACTACGAATCAAGACAGGCAATCTTACTATTGACGGGCAATCAGCCCCCGGAGAAGGGATATGCATCGCTGACTACCCGCTCGTCATCAGCGGAGCCAGCAACGTCATCGTCCGTTTTATCCGTGTTCGCCTCGGCGATGAGAGCAACACCGAGTCCGACGCCGTTTCGGTCAATGATGCCAACGGTGTGGTGCTCGACCATCTCAGCTGCTCCTGGTCGGTCGATGAATGTGTCAGCTGCTACGGCAACACCAACTTCACCATGCAGTATTGCATCGTCTCCGAATCACTCAAGGAGTCGATCCACGGCAAGGGTAACCACGGCTACGGAGGTATTTGGGGCGGAACAAACGCCTCTTTCCACCATAACCTGCTCGCGCATCACGACAGCCGTAATCCGCGTTTCGACCATGACTATGTCAATAGCGTCAACGCCGGTCCTGTCGATTATGTAAACAATGTGGTGTACAACTGGGGTGGCAACTCCGCATACGGAGGTGAAGGCTCAACTGATGCAGCCGGAGGCAGACACATCAACTTTGTGGCTAACTACTACAAGCCCGGACAATCTACCACATCACACGTCAAAGAGCGCCTGCTCAATCCTACTACCAGATGCTCTAACTGCACGAATAAATGCGGCGGATCGGTTCAGCCCGGCAAATTCTATCTGACCGACAACTACATGGAGGGGTCTGCTACTGTCACTACCGATAACTGGAAAGGTGTACACCCCGACGAATCGTCCAAACTGGAGCAATGCAAAGCTTCTGTCCGCTGGACCGAAGGTTTGACTCCCTTCAACGGCGAGCAGACAGCTCAGGCTGCCTACGAAACGGTTCTCTCCAAAGCCGGTTGCTCCCTGCACCGCGATGCTGTTGACACACGCATCGTCAATGATGTACGAAACGGTACCGGCAAACTCATCAACTCGCAAGCCGAAGTAGGCGGTTGGCCTGAACTTCAATCAGCCGACAGACCCGTCGATACCGACTACGACGGCATCCCCGATGAGTGGGAGACGCAATTCGGACTCGACCTCAATGATCCTCTTGACGCTCGCGAGATCACGCTCGTCACAGGATTTACCAATTTCGAAGTCTATATGCGCCATATGGTGCGAAACTTGTATGACTGATTATTAATACGCAAACGAAATAGATTATGAAGAAATTTCTTTTTGCCATAATGGCGCTCGTTGCGGTTGCCGCCTATGCGCAAAACCCGTATGACAAGTACTACACCAACCTCCCGTGTGCCGTTGAGCACGTTCAACCGGTAGTTATCCCGGATTACACCGTGACACTCACCGACTTTGGGGCTGTTGGCGATGGAGTAACGGATTGTTCTGAGGCATTCGCCGCCGCCATCAAGCAGCTTAAGAAACAAGGCGGAGGACACCTCCTCGTTCCGGACGGCAAGTGGCTCACCGGTCCCATTAAACTCATCAGCAATTTTGATCTCCATCTCGCTGACAATGCGACCATCGTCTTCTCGCCAAACAAGGAATTGTATGTGCAACCTTCCGACACGCTGCGCGACGGAAGCAAGAAATGCTACGCACTCGTACACGGTTCCAAACTCGAGAATGTAGCCATCACCGGTCACGGCACACTCGACGGACAAGGTATCTACTGGCGTCCTGTGAAGCAAAAGAAAGTGAACGAAGAAATATGGAACAACTTGCTGGAAATGGGAGGAAAAGTCACCGCGGACGGTAATAGCAAGAACTGGAAAGTATGGTATCCGTTCAATCTGAATAAGGATCTCAATGTTCCGAATATCGCATCGGATGCTGTCACCCAAGAGAAAATGCGACCGCACCTGGTCAACATCACGGACTCCAGGAACGTACTGATCGAGAACGTACACCTGCTCAATTCGCCTAAGTTCCACCTGGTACCTACTCGTATTCAAAACCTCATCATCGACGGTGTCAACATCCGCTGCCCGCATTGGGCACAAAACGGCGATGCCATGGATCCCGGTAATGTGCAAGTAGCACTCATCGTCAATTGTAACATCTCATGCGGTGACGATGGCATCTGTATGAAAGGTGGCGTGGGACAGAAGGGTGTTGACGCAGGTCCGCAACGCGACTTCCTTATTTGCAACGATACCGTCTATCGCGCACACGGCGGATTCGTCATCGGTTCCGAGTTCAGCGGGGGTATGCAGCGACTCGTTGTCAAAGATTGCCGATTCGAGGGAACAGACATCGGTTGCCGCTTCAAATCAGCTCCCGGACGTGGCGGATGGTGCGAGGATATATACTGCTATGATATCATCATGAAGGATATCGTCGAATCCGCATTCCTTATCCAATCCGGCTATGCTGACCGCGGAGCAGGAGTCAGCGCAACCGACAAAGATAACAAGGAAGCTTTCTTCCCGGATTGGTCAAACATCACTTTCCGCAATATAACCTGCATCGGCTCCAAGCAAGCCGTGGATATCCAGGGACTCAAGGGCAAACCCGTACATAACATACTCTTTGACAACGTGACCGTCATTGGTAACAGCGGCGGTATCAAAATAGAGTGGGCAGAGGATGTCAAGTTCGTCAACTGCAATATCAACCCCAAGCCAATGCCTATTGAGGAGTACAAGAAAATCAAAAACGTTATCTACAACGGTAACATAGTGGAATAATTAAGATATGAACAAGTTCCTTTCTCTCATCTTTCCGGTGCTTATCCTTAGCGCCTGCGCCGGCAAACCGGAGTATCAGACTACCCATCAGACAGATATTGACGAGCTGACCCGCTCGACAGCATTCACTATGCCGCGTGTTATCTTGCCGCAGTTCGCTGACCGCACGTTCTCTGTGTTGGATTACGGTGCAGACCCTACCGGTGTTGCGCTATCCACCGCTGCTATTCAACGCGCTATCGATGAGTGTTCTGCAGCAGGCGGTGGCACAGTTGTTATACCCGAAGGTATATACCTGGCCGCACCACTGACGCTCAAATCCAACGTTCGGCTCTATACCGACTACAACTGCTTCGTTCTGTTCTCGCACGACCTGAGTTTGTACGAGATCCAAGATGAGTGGTTCGAGGGTATACCTACCAAACGCTGCACCAGCCCGCTCAATGCGCTGGGTGCTAAGAATATTGCCATCACCGGTCACGGTACGTTCAACGGCAACGGCGATTGGTGGCGACCGGTCAAGAAACCCAAGATGTCGGAAACGCAGTGGAAGAGCCATCTCAAGGAGAAAGGCGGCATCGTTACCGAGAACAATATCTGGTATCCTGACTCAGGCTCTATCGTAGCGCAATCCTACTGCGTGGACCAGAACGTGCCTGTAATCAACGATGATGCATTGTGGGCACAAGTCAAATCGTTCTTACGCCCCGTACTGCTGCATTTCGTAGGCTGCAAAAACATCCTGCTGGAGGGTGTGACCTTCGAGAACTCACCAGGATGGAATGTGCATCCCATGTGCTGTGAGAACATCATTGTGAACAATGTCACCATCCGCAACCCGTGGTATAGCCAGAACGGTGACGGCATAGATGTCGAGTCTTGTAAGAATGTCGTGATTGCCAACTCCACCTTCGACGTGGGCGACGATGCTATCTGTATGAAGTCCGGTAAGGACAAGCCCGGACGCGACCGCGGCATCCCGACCGAGAATGTCGTGGTGGATAACTGCGTGGTCTATCATGGTCACGGAGGCTTTGTGTGCGGCTCGGAGATGTCGGGAGGAATAAAGAATGTTGAAGTGCGTCAAAATCTGTATATCGGCACGGATGTCGGGCTGCGGTTCAAATCCACACGCGGACGTGGCGGTGTGGTCGAGAACATCTATATCAAAGATGTCAACATGGTTAACATCCCCAACGAAGGGCTGATCTTCGACCTCTACTATGGTGGCAAGGGTTCCGGTGAAGAGACCGAGGAAGAACTGGCTGCACGCATGAGTGCTGAAGCACCCGAGGTCAGTGAAGAGACTCCGGCTTTCCGAAACATCGTCATCGAGAACGTCAAAGGTGCCAATATCAAGAAAGCTATCCTGTTCAACGGTCTGCCCGAGATGAAGATTCAGAACGTCACTCTGCGCAATGTCGCCATCCGTGCTAAAGAAGGGGCACTGTTCCGTCAGACCGACGGCTTGACGCTTGATAACGTACAAATATCGGTAACAAAAGGCGAACCGCTTGTGTTTGCGCCTACAGTTGAGAATGTCAAGATCAACTAAAATACTAGGATGCCTAGGATTCTTAGGGTGCCTAAGTCTCATAGTATCCTGCTCCCCGAGAGTGGCTACCTCGTTCTGGCGAATCGGCTCGCCCGCTGACTCGACAAGGCAGGGATACGCTATACTCCATGAGGGCAAGAAGGTGCGTCACTGCTACCCTATCACCGAATGGACAGATACACCCGACAAGGATACGTATCACAATCTGCATCATCACGGAGTGGCTGTAGAGAGCGAACAGATGGCGTACCGAATCTATTTCGACAAGAAGCAGACCATTGACCCCTATTGCAAACGCACACCGCAACTCGAGTTGGCACAAAGTTTCTGGTACCCAGACGACAGCCTGCTTGCTGTCGGTTACGGCGATGATATACTGCGAGTTTCGGGCACTGTAGGTGTCGGCTCAGTCAAGTACTGGAGTGGAAAGAAGCACGTTCACATCGAGCCCGTAGCCGAGCGCTCGCAACGAATCGTCCGGCAGTCACGAAACAAAGCAACCATCGAGGTGGCTGTCAAGCAATGGGAGGTGGAAGGCAAAAAAGTGGATATGTCCGTGCAATACACGCTCTGTGCCGGACACCGCGATATGCGATGCGATGTCAACCTCAGCAGCCCTGTTGCAGGATTGTGCACCGGAGTACAGGCTATACCCGTCAAAAACGCCAACCCCGAATGGGCACATCTCGAACTGCCCAATGGAGTGTTGCTCGCATCGTGGGGAACAGACTACCCAGTGAACGATACCGTCAAATATGCCAAGGAAACAGTCGGCTTAGCCGTGTTCATCCCCAAGGACTATGCGGGTGAGCTGCTTCGAGACCACTCCAACCAACTCTGCATGCTCAAGCAATCAGCAGTCAGCAGTCGCACATCTCACAGCGAAGCGGTCTCACAGCGAAGCGATCTCACTGCTCACTTCTATCTGACCTGCGTCGGTGCTACCAAGGAAGTTCACCCCGTGGCTACCAACATGACGGAATGGTTGACCTACCTGCGCCACTGGGCTGCCAAACTGAAATAATATATTTGAAATCATAAATTTTAAATCATAAATTATATAGTTATGAACAATCCTTTTTCATTGGAAGGTAAGAATGCATGGGTCACAGGCGCATGCTACGGGATAGGTTTTGCTATCGCGAAGGCGTTTGCCGGAGCCGGGGCTAAGGAGATTATCTTTAATGCCCGTAGTGAAGAGGCTATTGCCAAGGCGATCGAGGACTACCACACTGAGGGTATTATGAATGTGCACGGATATGTGTGCGATGTCACCGATGAGAATGCTGTAAAGGCACTTGTTGAGCGCATCCATGCCGAGGTCGGACAAATCGATATCCTCGTCAACAACGCCGGCATCATCAAGCGCATCCCAATGCATGAGATGAAGCGCTCGGAGTTCCAGGCCGTCATCGACATCGATCTTGTTGCCCCCTATATCGTCAGCGCAGCTGTGTTGCCCGAGATGATGGAGCGCCGCGAAGGCAAAATCATCAACATCTGCTCCATGATGTCCGAACTCGGTCGCGAGACAGTCAGCGCCTACGCAGCTGCCAAGGGTGGATTAAAGATGCTCACCCGTAATATCTGCTCCGAGTACGGCGCATACAACATCCAGTGCAACGGCATTGGTCCGGGTTACATCGCAACCCCGCAAACAGCCCCGCTACGTGAGCGCCAAGCTGATGGAAGCCGTCATCCCTTCGACTCATTCATCTGCGCCAAGACGCCTGCAGGACGCTGGCTCGAACCCGATGAACTCGGCGGTCCCGCTGTGTTCCTTGCCTCACACGCTTCCGACGCAGTTAATGGTCATATACTATACGTCGATGGTGGTATATTAGCTTACATTGGAAAGCAGCCGGAATAAACTTCTATATCTCGAAATATCGACAAATCGACAAATCGAAATATCGAAAAACAATGAAGAAAATAGTATTTTTCGCTATAGCATTGTTGAGCCTGGCAGCTTGCCAGACTCAACAGGAAGCCAAAGTGTATGGCCGCTACGTACCTGAGCGTAAGGATGACTTTGCGTGGGAGAACGAGTACGCGGCGTTCCGCATGTATGGTGCAGCCCTCAAGCCCGAGAACCCCAGCAATGGTGTCGACCTCTGGCTCAAGAACAGCCCTGCACTGGTCGTTGACACCATGTACGGACGTGAGTTGAAAGATTACCGTCCCTACCACATCAACTACGACGGCAACCTTGATTGTTACAAGGTAGCCCACACCTGCGGTGCGGGAGGATTAGTGGTGTTAACTACTTCAAACCATCTCGAACAACCTCAAACGTATCAAACGTGGATCGGTGGTCCGTACGACCGCTGGGAGATCCTCGAGCAGACACCCGAACGCTTCGTCTTCCGTCTGGAGTACGATAGCCTGCTCGTAGCCGACCAAATTCTCCGCGAGACCATCACCATCACCGCTGAGGCAGGACAGATGTTGAACCGAGCAGACGTAGTGCTAACCTCAAACAATCTCGAACCATCTCAAACTATTTCAAACCTCTTAGCCGGCGGTGGCATCTATCTCCACGACACCATCGATCAGGTGGAGTACGTGGATGCCGAGACCATCCGTTACACCGAAGATGCACTCAGCGACAAACAAGCGGCTCGCATGAACTACGAATACAACGGCTCGACCTCACAAGGTCACATCACCGTCACCGTTCGTACACCCGGCGCAACACGCACGGAGATTCTCGACGGCAACCTTATCGCCGTCAAGCCTTACGAACTCGGCGACACGCTCACCTATTACTTCGGTGCAACGTGGAGCGAGTGGCATCCTGAAAACTGAATACTGAAATAATCGTTTGAACGAAAGTGAAATAAGAACACTGAATACTGAAAACTCAAAACTCAAAAAATATGAAAACAAACTACGAAGTACGTTACGCCTCCAACCCTGTGGATGCCAAGTCGTACGACACGACCCGTCTTCGCCATGACTTCCTCATCGAGCGCGTGTTTGCACCCAATGAGGTAAACATGGTTTACTCCATGTACGACCGAATGGTTGTCGGCGGTGCTATGCCTGTCGGCGAGAGTCTGTTACTTGAAGCTATCGATCCTCTGAAAGCTCCCGCCGTGAGATAGGCATCTTCAACGTAGGCGGCAAAGGTCGCATCATAGCCGGTGACCACACCTACGAACTCGATTACAAGGAAGCCCTCTACCTCGGTCGCGGTGACCGTGAGGTGCGTTTCGAGAGCCTGGATGCAGCGCATCCCGCACTATTCTATTTCAACTCCGCTACCGCCCACTGCACCTACCCTGACAAGAAAGTCACCAAGGCGGATGCCGTGGTCGCACACATGGGCAGCCTCGAGATGAGCAACGAACGTGACATCAACAAGATGCTCGTCAACCAAGTCCTGCCTACCTGCCAGTTGCAGATGGGTATGACTGAACTTGCACCGGGTAGCGTGTGGAACACGATGCCAGCACACGTTCACAGCCGTCGTATGGAAGCGTATTTCTACTTCGAGGTGCCTGACGACCAGGCTGTCTGCCACTTCATGGGCGAGGTCGAAGAGACGCGCCATATCTGGATGCGCGGCAACCAAGCCGTGCTCTCACCCGAATGGTCGATCCACTCCGCTGCCGCAACCCACAACTACACCTTCATCTGGGGCATGGGCGGCGAAAACCTCGACTACGGTGACCAGGACTTTAGCAAAATAACCGACCTCAAGTAGGCATCGACCATATATGGGCGATAAATTTGATTAATTTTTAAATCTGAATAAATATATGAGTACACAACAAAAAGTTATGACCAATTGGCGTTGGATCATGTGTGCGATGCTTTTCTTCGCCACAACGGTCAATTATATGGACCGCCAAGTACTGTCCTTGACCTTCAAAGAGTTCATTCAACCCGAGTTCCATTGGACAGACTCCGACTACGGAACCATCACCGGTGTGTTCTCCATCGCGTACGCTATCTTCTGCCTCTTTGCCGGTAAGTTCATCGACTGGATGGGCACGAAGAAAGGCTATCTCTGGGCTATCATCATTTGGTCGCTCGGCGCCGTACTGCACGCAGGTTGCGGCTTCGTAACCGAGCATATCGTGGGTCTGGAGAGCAAAGCCGAACTGCTGCAAGCTACCGGCGATATTGTGAGTTCGATAGCGATGATCAGTGTCTATCTGTTCCTCGCTTGTCGTCTGATTCTGGGTCTTGGTGAAGCCGGTAACTTCCCTGCTGCTATCAAGGTAACCGCAGAGTATTTCCCAAAGAAAGACCGTGCATTTGCTACCGCCCTGTTCAACGCCGGTGCGTCGGTAGGTGCGTTGGCTGCTCCTGCTACTATCCCTCTGCTCGCCAAGAGCCTCGGATGGGAGATGGCGTTCATCATCATCGGTGCATTAGGCTTCATCTGGGCAGGTATATGGATCTTTGTCTATGACAAACCGACGGAATCCAAGCACGTGAACGCTGCTGAGTTGGAGTACATCAATTCCGATGAAGAACAAAGTGACAAGCTGCAAGCTGCAAAGGAAGAAAAGCAGATGGGCTTCTTAGAGGCATTCACGCACAAACAGACCTGGTCGTTTGCGTTTGGTAAGTTCATGACCGACGGTGTATGGTGGTTCTTCCTGTTCTGGGCGCCGGCTTATTTCCAAGATCAATTTAACATTAAGGCATCCGATCCGCAAGGTATTGCGCTGATCTTCACGCTTTATGCGATTGTCACGGTGATCTCTTTGTTCGGCGGTTATCTGCCGAAGATCTTCGTGGAGAAGCATAGCATGGAACCCTACGCCGGTCGTATGCGCGCGATGTTGATCTTCGCGTTCTTCCCGCTTTTGGCTTTGTTTGCGCAACCTTTAGGTCGTGAAATGGGTCCTTGGGCAGTAGCTATCATCATCGGTATAGTCGGTGCAGCGCACCAGAGCTGGTCGGCAAACATCTTCTCCACCACAGGTGACATGTTCCCCAAGTCGGCTGTCGCTACCATCACGGGTATCGGTGCCATGGCAGGCGGTGTTGGTTCGTTCCTGATTAACAAAGGCTCGGGTGTTCTCTTTGACTACTCGGCTAATTTAGGTGACGCATTTGCCTTTATGAGCTTTACAGGTAAGGAAGCAGGTTACATGATTATCTTCTGTATCTGCGCTGTCGCTTATCTCATCGGCTGGTGCGTGATGAAGACCCTTGTGCCCAAGTACCAACCCGTTGTCGTAAAGTAATCTGCATTCATCCTAATTAAAACAAACGACTCACTTCGGTGGGTCGTTTGTTATGCATTATCGAAAAAAATCACTCTATTCGCTAAAAAAGGACGAATAATTGTTGCATATTTCAAATATTTTTTGTACCTTTGTAGCCGAAAAAGTGAAATAACTTTATGATCATCGGAGTAACAGGAGGGATAGGTAGCGGCAAATCGACCATACTGCGTGCTGTGGCGCAGCAGGGTTATGCTGTGTATGACTGCGACGCTAAAGCCAAACGGATCATCATGGAGGATGCCGATGTGCGCAAGCAGATGATTGCATTGTTCGGCGAAGGAGTATATGTCGACGGCGTATATCAGACAAGCTACGTTGCCGCGCAGGTGTTTGTCTATCCAGAGAAGCTGCAGCAACTGAATGCTATTGTTCATCCTGCCGTCATTCACGACATGAAACATTGGCTGACGAATAAGAATGTTGCGTTCATCGAGTCAGCCATACTTGCCACAGCCGGCATTGATAAATTTTGCGATAAGGTTGTTACTGTCACTGCGCCGGAGAAAGTACGTATTCAGCGCGTACTGAATCGAGCCGAGCAACAACATCACCCTCTCAAGGAAGAAGAGGTGCGATTGCGGATTCGCGCACAACGTGGCGACTACAAAACAGCGACAATCAAACTCAGCAACGACGGCAAGCGAACCATCGAAGCATTGGCGCAAGAACTGATCAGTTTTGCCACATCATAGTTAGCGGAATAACGTAATTCGTCACCGCAAACAAAAAAAGTTCACAAATTACTTGCATATATGCAAAATTTTTCGTAACTTTGTGGGCTTTTTTATTTTTTGCTTTTATGATCAATCGAACACTTATACGAATCAAGGTAGTCCAGACGCTGTTTGGTTACTACCAGAACGAGGGTGCACTGCCGTCAGAGGCACGCAAGCAGTTGCTGCGGAGTTTTGCCGACTGCTATGATCTGTATATGCTGCTGTTGGATTTTGCCAATGCGCTAACGACGTACGCCGACGAGCAGTTGCAGGAGCGTATAGCCCGTTCGCAGGCTACACACACATCGTTCACACCTAACCGTCGGTTCATCCGCAACCGTTTTGCCGAGCAGTTGTTCGGCAACCAGCGTCTGCGCCGCGAGCTACTGGAGCGTAATCTGTCGTGGGAGGCAGGCATGTCGGCAGTCAAGTCAGTGTATCTGAGTCTGGTGGCAACGCCGTGGTACAAGGAGTACATGGAGCAGGCAGAGTGCACCTACGAGGATGACAAGCGCATCTGGCGGAAGATCTACAGCGAACTGATGCCGGGCAACGAAGCCGTACTATCTGCGCTGGAGGAGATGGAACTGGAGCTCGACCACTTCACGTGGATCACCGATCTGGACTTTGTGCTGTCGTACGTTGTGAAATCCGTTCGCCGTTTCCGCGAGGAGGAAGGTGCGGATCAAGCACTATTAGAGATGTTCGACTCAGAAGAAGATCTGGAGTTCGCCACCTCGCTGCTCATGCACGCAATCAATCACCGCGAAGAGTACAATGAACTGATTGACGCTAACCTCAAGAACTGGGATCCCGAGCGCGTGGCATTGATGGATCGAATCATCCTGCTCGTGTCACTGGCAGAGATAATGAACTATCCAGAGATAGCCTTGCAGATCTCGCTCAACGAGTATATAGAGATAGCCAAAGAGTATTCCGGCGATAAGAACTACTTCTTCATCAACGGCATTCTGGACGGTATCATCCGCCAACTCAAGCGCGAGGACAAACTGCTGAAGGCAATAGAACTTGACAATTAGTCCCCAAGGATCATAGTCTTCCTAGTCCCCTATAAAAAATTAATCCCTTAAAATATTTAAACATGTTAGCAAACATTTTATTGATGATGCAACAGGGTGCGGCAGGTAGTGCACCCGACGCACAGGCAGGTAGCCAATGGTCGTTCTGGATTATGATGATCCTGATCTTCGTGGTATTCTACTTCTTTATGATTCGTCCGCAGACGAAGAAACAGAAAGAGTTGCAGAAGCAACGCGAAGAGATGAAGAAAGGTGACAAGGTTGTTACCGCAGGCGGCATCTACGGCGAGATCAAAGAGGTGAAAGAGAACTACTTCCTTATCACCGTTGACAAAGACGTTACCATCCGCGTGGATAAGAACAGCGTGTATATTTCGGCAGCTGATGCGCAGCCGGAGCAGAAGTAAATAGTCGAAAGACGTGAGGGAGTTTATTTATCGTCAGGTGCGGGCATTGAGGACGTTCTTGCATAGCAAGGACGCCTTGATGTACTTGTCATTTGTGCTGTTGGCTACCGTTATATGGTTTGCCAACGCATTTAGTACGCGCCGTACGGTGACGATGACAATCCCCATCACCTACACGCACATTCCTGAGGATTACATCTTCACCGCCGCTCCGACCGACCATGTGTATGTCACGCTGGAAGACGAAGGCGTGGATCTGTTCAACAACCGCAAGCGGCTGTTCGCGCTGACGTTCGACCTGTCGGAGCATCTGACGGGCGAAGAAGGCACCTTCATTATCCCGATGGACGAGTTGCGCCAAGCCATCGCTCAGCAGTTGGTAGGCGATGCGAGTTTGTCGGCGTTCGTGCCCGAACTGCTTACGGGCAGTTACACGCGCCAGCATGAGAAGACCGTTCCGGTCATCTATACCGGTCAAGTCAAGCCGGCAGTGCAGCATCAACTCTGCGATGAGATCAGGCTGCTGCCGGATTCGGTCAAGGTGTATGGTACGGAGCAAGATCTGATGGCTGTCACGCAGATTGAGACCGCCCT
>CAJOFU010000033.1:0-5416 GCA_905233935.1 Paludibacteraceae bacterium | reverse complement strand
CCAGACCCGCCTTGCGTTGCTTGCGCCGAAAGGATTGCGGATCGTGCCGGACAGTGTACGTCTGACGGCCGTGGCAGAGCGGTTCACGGAGCGGGCTATGCAAGTGGAGATTGATGTACCCGATCTGCAGACTCCGGAACAAAGACTGCATCTCTTCCCGAATCAAGTTACCGTCACGTTCCGCATCGGCACGTCGTGGTTCAGCAGCGTTCAGGAGGGCGATATCAAGGCATATATTGACCTGCCTCTGAAAGGTGTGGATCACTTGCCTGTGCGCGTAGAGTGCAGCAATCCGCACGTAACGTATATGCGCGTCAAACCGCAAGAAGTTGAATATTTGATTGAGAGTTATGAGACCCCTACAGATGGTAGATCTGCAGCAGCAGTATCAGAAGATTAAGCCCGAGATGGATGTCGCCATCCAGGCTGTGATAGACAGTGCAGCATTCGTCAAAGGTGCCCAGGTCGAGCAGTTCGCCCGACATCTGGAAGCATACACTGGTGCCAAGCACGTTATACCTGTCGCCAACGGCACAGAAGCCTTACAGATAGCGTTGATGGCACTGGGACTTAAACCCGGTGACGAGGTTATCACCCCGACATTCACGTTCATCGCTACCGCCGAGGTGGTAGCACTGCTCGGGTTGACGCCCGTAGTAGTCGACGTGGACTGGGAGACGATGAACATGTCGGTGGAAGCAGTCCGCAAGGCAATCACGCCCAAGACCCGAGCCATCGTGCCCGTACATCTGTTCGGACAATGTGCTGATATGGAACCGCTGCTACAACTCGCCAAGGAGCATAACCTGTACGTGGTCGAGGACACCGCGCAAGCTATCGGCGCACGCTACACGTTCAGCAACGGTCGCACGGCACAAGCCGGCACAATGGGAAACATCGGCTGCACGAGTTTCTTCCCCTCGAAGAACCTCGGCTGCTACGGCGACGGCGGAGCATTGTTCACCAACGACGACGAACTGGCTGATACCATCCGCACCATTGCCAACCACGGAATGCGCGTGCGGTATCATCATGATCTGATCGGTGTGAACTCGCGTCTGGATACCATCCAAGCAGCCGTACTGGACACCAAACTGCCGCATCTGGATGAGTATATAGCAGCCCGTCAGGCAGCCGCAGCGTACTATGACAAGGCGTTCAGTGGTTGCGAGAAGATTCTTGTGCCCGGACGGGCTGCGAACAGCACGCACGTGTTCCATCAATACACACTACGCATCGTAGGTGCAGACCGCGACGCCGTACGCGAACGGCTGACGAAAGCCGGAGTACCCGCAATGATCTACTACCCTATCCCGTTGCATTTGCAGAAAGCCTACCAAGATCCGCGCTACAAGGCTGGTGACTTCCCCGTAGCCGAGCGTCTGGCAGCCTGCGTGCTCTCGCTACCGATGCACACCGAACTGGATGAGGAGCAGTTAGCGTTCATTACCGAACAAGTGCTCAATGCCGTGCTGTGTAAATGAGTAAATGAATAAATGAAAAAATTGTAAATATCATGGCTCTTTCCCTTGCCCAAAAGCAGACATTACAGACCAAACTCAGTCCCCAACAGATACAGATAGTGCGTCTGCTGGAGATACCGAGCATGGAGTTACAGCGCCGCATCAACGAGGAGTTGCAGGAGAACCCTGCCTTGGACGAGGGCAAAGACCCCGAAGCCCTGCGTGCCGAAGCGGAGCAGAAACGCAGTGAGGATTATGACGGCGAGGGCTATGGCAATGATGACGATTACGAGGACAACGACGATAAAGAACTGAACGATGAAGACCTCGAGGGGCTTTACCCGAGCGAGGTGGTGATTGAGGGCAAGGACTACGACAAAGACGAAGATTACTCCAACCCGCTGGACAACCCCGACTTCAATTACGACGACTATGTGACGGACGATGAGACGCCGGACTACAAGACACGCCTGACGAACTACAGCGATCCGCAAGACACGATGGACAATTCGTTTACGGGTTCGCTGTCGCTAATCGATCACTTGAAGTCGCAGGTTTATCTGACTAAGATGACCAAACCCGAGCGGCATATAGCCAAGTTCGTGGTGGGCAACATCGACGAGGACGGTTACCTGCGCCGCACGGCGGAGGAGTTAGAGGACGATCTGGCGTTCCGCGAGTCGCTGATCGTGCCACACGAGCAGATGCTGGATATCATTGAGCAGATCAAGCATTTCGACCCTGCTGGCGTAGGTGCTTACGACCTGAAGGAGTGTCTGTTGCTGCAACTGGGGCAACGCGAGCCGACGCCCGTCAACCAGCGCGCCATACAGATCCTCACCGAGCAGTTTGAGGCATTCAGCCGCAGGCATTTTGAGCGTATCCGCACGCGCTACGGACTAACGGAAGACGAGATGCACGATGTCATCAACGAGATCGAGCACCTCAACCCCACGCCCGGTGCCGAGTGGGCGGGAACGAGTTATGACACCCACGGGGCGACAATCATTCCCGATTTCCTCGTTGAGAACCGTGACGGCGAGCTCGTCATGCAACTGCTGGACGGCGAGATACCCGACCTGCATGTGAGCACCGAGTACCAACAGATGATGAAGGATTATGCCAGCCGCAAGAACCAGCTCACCGATGCCGAGAAAGAAACCGTGCAGTTCGTCAAGTCGAAGATCGACAGCGCCAAGTGGTTCATTGACGCCATCAAGCAACGCAACGAGACACTGACCCGCACGATGGTAGCAATCATCGAGGCACAACGGGAATTCTTCTACGAGGGCGATGACAGTGCGCTCAAGCCGATGATCCTGCAAGACATAGCCGAAAAGACTGGCTATGATGTTTCGACCATCTCACGCGTGAGCAACTCCAAGTACGTGCAGACGGAGTTTGGTATCTATCCGCTCAAGCACTTCTTCTCCGAAGGTATGCAGAACGTTGAGGGCGATGAGGTCTCCACGCGAGAGATCAAACAAGTGCTACGCGAGATCATCGACCGCGAGGACAAGTCGCACCCCTTGAACGACGACGAACTGGTTATCGCCATGAAAGATGCAGGTTATCCTATCGCCCGACGCACGGTCAGCAAGTACCGCCAGCAACTCGGCAAAACCATTGCCCGCCTGCGCAAACAAATGTAAACGTTAAAATGGTCGATACGCAACGTTAAATAGTTAAGATGGTTTTCTCTGGCGAGAAAACGTTAAGTAGTTAGTCTATATACCTTTAACGTTTTGATGAAATCAAAACCATTTTAACTCTTTAACTCTTTAACCAAACAATGAACAACACCCTATACTACATATCCCGCACCATCTCGGCAATCCTGTACCCGATGTTTATTCCGACGTACGGGATGCTGATCTATTTTCTGGCGCTGCGGCAACTGATTGTTTACCCGACACCACTGATTTGGATCGGGGTGATCGGTACTTTCGTTTTCACCTGTCTGCTGCCGTTGTCTGTGATCCTTGTGATGATTCATCGCGGCAACCTCACGGATATCTATATCCGCAACCCCAAGCAGCGCACAATGCCGTATATCTATTCGACTATCTGTTACGGGTTCTGGACGTACTTCTGCTGGCAGGTTATGCACTTGCCGCTGTTCATTGTGCTGACGGCAGCGGGATCAACCGTAGCGTTGCTGCTTGTGCTGCTGATTAACCGCTCGTGGAAGATCAGTGCGCACCTCGCCGCGCTCGGCGGACTATTCGGCGGGATGATGAGTTTCAGCCTGAGCACGGGTATCAGTGCTACGTGGACGCTGGTCGGCTGTTCGGTAGTGGCACTACTGCTGATGTTCGCACGCGTTTATGACGAATCGCACACGCCGCTGCAGGTCGTTTGCGGTTACCTGCTCGGTACGCTCGCCACATTTCTGCCGAACTTGATCGCTGAGGCAATTTGAAATTTGAAATCATAAATTTGAAATTTGAAATCATCTCACACATATCGCCTGCTTTGCACCCTGCTGATGACGGCAGGTTTGTTGTTTTCGGCATTCATTCGTGCAGACGAGCAGCCGCAACTGCTCACTGACAGTGCGAAGATCTACCTGCTGACCTGCAGTCCGGGCGAGGCTCTCTACGAACGCTACGGGCACACGGCAATCTTGGTGCAGGACGAAGAGCTCGGTATCAGCGATGTGTATAACTACGGCATCTTCGACTTCAACGCCGAGCACTTCTACTGGCGATTCGTCAAGGGCGAGACCTACTATCAGCTCGGCAAGGAAGATGCCTATTGGTTCATGCGGCTGTACGAGCACGCGGGGCGGCAAGTGAACATACAGCAGCTCAACCTCTCGCCCGCCGACCGCGATGCTATCTACCGAGCACTGATCATCAACTACTATCCCGAGAACCGCGTGTATCTGTACAACTTCGTGTTCGACAACTGCGCCACTCGTCCCTACTACCTGCTCATGAATGCGCTGGGAGAGAAGTCAGACATCAAACATCAAACATCAAACATCAAACATCAAACATCAGATATCACTTTCCGCCAACTCATCCGCCACTATACGCCCCAAGGCTCATGGGGTGACTTCGGTATCAACCTCGTGTTCGGTCCGCGAGCCGACAAACCGATGACTGCCGAGCAGCGGTTGTTCCTGCCCGAGCAACTGATGAACCACATCAGCGGGTTGCACTATGCCGACGGCACATCGCTTGTGGCAGCCGAACATATTCAGCCCTTCGTTATTCAGCGCGTGCCGTGGTACGCAACGTGGTACTTCGGCTTGGCTGTCCTCTTCGTTGTGCTGGCTATCATCTCGCTGCACGACCGCCTGCAGGGCAAACGCACGAAGTGGGTGGACTATATCCTGTACGTCCTGTATGGCGTACTCATCGTGTTGGTAACGTTCCTCACGTTCTTTTCTATTCATCCGTTAGTGGGTTTCGGTCCGTACCTGCTGATTATTCCCTCTATTCATCTATGCGCACGAATCATCTATCTTTGGCGATAACCCGCCGCATTGCAGGCTGTCTGATTGCCATACTCATCTGCATAACTACTTTTGCCGCGCCGCGACTGACGGTGGCTGTCGTGGTGGACGGTATGCGTCAGGAGACGCTCGACCAGCTGCGCCCTTACTGGCAGCAAGGCGGACTGCGTACGCTATCCGAGGAAGCCTATCAGACCACGGTACGTTTTCCGCATATCGTGTATGGCGGCAGCGAGTGTGTCGCAACGTTCATGACCGGTACGACACCTTCGGAGCACGGCATAGCCGCCGATACGTACTTCCGCCGCAGTGACCGCAAGCCCCACGCTATCCTCGAGGATAGCAACGAGCAGGGCATAGGTTGCACATCCGCTCTCTCGCCGCGTAACCTGCTGGCAGCCACCATTGGCGACGAGATTCGCATCCGTTACGGCGAGCGCGCACATATCTACGCACTCGGGCTGGATGCTAACAGCACCGTACTCATGGC
>CAJOFU010000032.1 GCA_905233935.1 Paludibacteraceae bacterium | reverse complement strand
AGAAAGCGATGAAGGTGCAGAATGGGTTGAAGTTGCTGCATTTGACGGTGACGAGATCGGTGCATTGGATACCGTAACATTCGTTCTTGACCTTGCTGCCGAGAAGAAAGTAAAAGCCATCTTGCTTGGCAAGTATCAAGAAGGCCAAGGCGGTGGCGATGATCCTCAACCGGAAGTAACTTACCTCTTGATCGGTAGCGACCCTGCAATCGGTGGAGAAAGTTGGGATGGTAGTAAGGCTGTAGCATTGGTTGACGGCAAAGCAACCGTAACACTTCAAGCCGGTGAGTGCGAATTCAAGGTTGTTCCGAGTGACTGGAATTGGGACAATGCGCTTGGCTTTGCTCAAGTTGATGCCGACTGCTCTTCAAAGGGCATTTCTGAAGGTGACAATGGCAACGTGAAGGTTACTTTGGCTGAGGCAGGCGATATGACTGTTGAGGTTAAGGAAGGTAAACTCTGTGTAACCGGTAACTTCGTAGCAGGTGGAGATGATCCTCAACCTGAAGTAACTTATCTTTTGATAGGTAGCGATCCTGCAATCGGTGGAGAAAGTTGGGATGGTAGTAAGGCTTTAGCATTAGTTGACGGAAAGGCAACCGTAACACTTCAAGCCGGTGAGTGCGAATTCAAGGTTGTTCCGAGTGACTGGAATTGGGACAATGCTTTAGGCTTTGCTCAAGTTGATGCAGAGTGCTCTTCAGAGGGAATTTCTGAAGGTGACAATGGCAACGTGAAGATTACCATGGCTGAGGCCGGTGAGATGACTGTTGAGGTTAAGGATGGCAAATTGTGCGTAACTGGTAACTTCGTAACAGGTGGCGATGATCCACAGCCTGTGACCCCCGACGGTATCTATCTCTCAGGCTCGTTCTGCAATTGGGAAGCTAAAGCCGAATACAAGTTCGCTCGCAACGAAGCTGCTGAGGGCGAGGAGTATGTTCTGAGCACAACACTGGCAGAGAATGATCAGGTTAAGGTTGTTGAGATAGTTAACGGTGTATGGGGATGGTATCCTGATGGCATGGACAATGCTTATACTGTTGATGCTGATCATGCTGGTAACGTTACTATTTACTTCCAAAAGACCTATAAGGAAGATTGGGCTGCCTTTGGTGGATATATCTACATCGCTGTATCCGGAACAGGTGTCAGCAATACGGTTAATGACGTGAAGGCTCAGAAGTTCATCGAGAACGGACAACTCTTTATCATTGTTAACGGTGCGACCTATACAGTAATGGGGCAAATTCGTTAAGCAATAACACAAAAATGTGGCTTGCCGAGAGGTAAGCCACTTTTTTTTGCCCAAATGTTTGCATTTATGCAAAATTTTTTGTATCTTTGCACCCAAATTGGTAAATCGTAAATTCTGAAATCATAAATTCTATGAAATCTATATCCTATATCGGTTGTGATGACCAGACTTTAGACCTGTTTGAGGGGCAATACGTTTTGCCCGACGGCATGTGTTATAACTCCTACCTGCTCAGTGCAGACAAGGTGGCGGTGCTTGATACCATCGACCCGCGTTGCACCGACGAGTGGTTGAACAAACTGGAGAAATCGCTCATGGGGCGTACGCCGGATTATCTGGTTGTTCATCACATGGAGCCGGATCACTCGGGTTCGATAGCACGGTTTGTGACTGTCTATCCGAATGCGCAGATTGTCTGCTCGAAGATTGCCGAGAATATGCTTCGGCAATTTGGCGTAGAGCACGGCAATATCCAGATTGTCAAAGAAGGCGACATTCTCGACCTCGGCGGTCTGACGCTGCGTTTCATTGCTGCGCCTATGATCCATTGGCCGGAAGTGTTGATGAGTTATTGTGCTGAGGAGCGCGTGCTCTTCTCGGCAGACGCGTTCGGTAAGTTCGGTGTGTATGACGCCGATGCCGATGACTGGGCTTGCGAGGCAAGACGCTACTACTTCAACATTGTCGGCAAGTACGGCGTGCAAGTGCAGACTGTTCTCAAGAAACTCGCTCCGTTGGCAATCGACAGCATTGCTCCGCTGCACGGACCGGTGCTTGAGGGCGAAAAGAAAGACGAAGCCTTGCGCCTCTATACCATCTGGAGCGCGTACGGTGTAGAGACTGAAGGCGTGTTCGTCGTTTCGGCTTCCATCCACGGCAATACGCTCCACGCTGCCGAATATATTGCTGACGAACTGCGCGGGAAAGGAATCAAGGTGGCATTCACTGACCTTACGCGCGATGATATGGCTGAGGCTGTCGAAGATGCCTTCCGTTACGGCAAGATGATTCTCTGCGCCTGTACCTACGACGCTGATTTGTTCCCGCCGATGCACACGTTCCTGCACAAACTGCAACTCAAGGGCTACAAGAACCGCCGTATAGCACTTGTCAGGCAGCCAAAGTGATGCGCGCGATGATCGAACCGATGGTAAACGTCGAGATCGTTGAACCCGTTGTAACCCTGCGTGGCACGATGAAAGAAGCTGACAAGCCTGCTCTTGCGGAACTCATCAACAGTTTAACGGCTTAACAGTTGACAGTTTAACAGTTTAACAGCATAACAATTTAACTAAATTATACTACCATGAACTTTACCCAACAAGACATCGAGCAACTCAATGCTCGTGGCATTTCCGTTCAGAAAGCGGAAGAGCAATTGAAGTGTTTCCAAACGGGCTTCCCCGTACTGGACATCGTTGAACCGGCAGCCCTGCACAAAGGCGTAATCAGCCCGTCGGTAGCTGAGCGCAAGGAGTTCATTGCCGCTTGGCAGAACTACCTCGCCGAGGGACACAAAGTGCTGAAGTTCGTTCCGGCTTCCGGTGCTGCATCGCGTATGTTCAAGAACCTGTTTGAGTACCTCGACAACGGTGTAGAAACTCCGTTCATTCGTGAGTTCCTCGATAATATATCGAAGTTCGCTTTTGGCAAACAGTTGGAAGGCAAGGATGGTCAAGAGGCTGTACGTTTCCTCTTGAAAGACATGAACTACGGCAACTTGCCCAAAGGCTTGCTCCTGTTCCACTCCTATCGTGACGGTGCACGTACTCCGGCTCTGGAGCACATGGTGGAAGGTGCACTCTACGCGGCATCCAATGGCGAGGTGAATATTCACTTCACAGTATCACACGATCACCTGCCTTTGTTCCGTAAGCACATTGCTGACAACTTGCAGAAACTTGAAGCAAAGTATGGCGTGAAGTTCAATATCTCCTTCTCGGAGCAGAAACCTTCGACCGACACCCTCGCCGCTAATCCTGACGGCACTCCGTTCCGTACGTCTGACGGCAAACTCCTGTTCCGTCCGGGCGGACACGGCGCACTCATCGAGAACCTCAACGAGCAGGATGCAGATGTAGTATTCATCAAGAATATCGACAACGTCGTTCCTGATCGCTTGAAAGCCTCGACCGTTGAGTTCAAGCAATTATTGGCAGGTGTATTGGTTACCGAGCAGAAACGCGTGTTCGACGAACTGCGCAAGCCCGGCTTGAGCGATGAGGAGCGTGCACGTCTGAACCGACCGATCCGTGTCTGCGGCGTAGTGCGTAACACCGGCGAACCTGGCGGTGGACCATTCCGCGTACGTGAGGAAGACGGCTCAATCAGCAACCAGATCCTCGAATCTGTTCAGATTCCTGACAAGGAACTGATGGCTAAGTCGAAATACTTCAACCCCGTTGATCTCGTTTGCGCTATCAAGGACTACGAGGGCAAACCGTTTGATCTGTTGAAGTTCGTTGACCCGAAGACCGGCTTCATCTCGCAGAAGTCCAAAGACGGCCGTGAACTCCAAGCCCTCGAACTCCCGGGACTCTGGAACGGTGCGATGTCAAAGTGGAACACGATCTTCGTTGAGGTTCCTGTTTCGACCTTCAACCCCGTGAAGACCGTCAATGACCTGTTGCGCGAGCAACACCAATAATTTCGGTTTCTTATTGGCTAATTTTCATTTTCAGCGCGGTCATTATGCCCCACATAACTCCCTTACCGGAAACCGAAAATTATCTCAATAATAAACTCGAAATAAAAGATACTGTATGAAAAAAGGATTTTTCTTCGATATGGACGGCGTACTGTTCAACTCTATGCCTAATCATGCACGGGCGTGGGAGATTGTTATGGCACGTCATGGTCTGCACTTCACGCAGCGCGACTGTTATATGCAGGAGGGTTGCACCAGCCGCGATGTTATCCTGAACACGTATAAGCAGCAGATGCCCGACCGCCAAGTTAGTTTGGAGGAGGTGGATGCGTTCTACAAGGAGAAAGGCGAGAAGTTCGTCGAACTCGGCGGAGCACAGCCTATGCCGGGTGCTTACGAGGTACTTCAAGCTATCAAGGCAATGCCTGATAAGCAGATCTGGCTCGTCACAGGCAGTGCGCAGAAGACTCTGCTCGACCAGCTCAACCATGCTTTCCCGGGAATCTTTGTCCGTGAACGGATGATCACTGCGTTTGAGTGCCCGCACGGCAAACCGCGTCCAGAACCTTATCTTAAGGCGTGGGAAATGAGCGGTCTAAAGAAGGAGGAGTGCTGCGTGATTGAGAACGCTCCGCTTGGCTTGCAAGCCGCACGGGCAGCCGATCTGTTTACGGTTGTTGTCAACACAGGCCCGCTCGTCTATGACGATTTTGCGCCGTGGAAACCCGACGTGTTCCTGCCAAGCATGCACGCGCTGCTCGATTATCTGCCAAAGTTGGTTAAGTAAGTACAACGGCAGAGTAGTGTAGGCAGAATAGACAGCCATACTACAAAACGAAAGTGAGTTCCCAAAACAGGAACTCACTTTTGTTTGCAATCGAGTAGAGATTAAATCTCGTCGTTGGCGTGCAATTGCTGTACGTACTTGGCGTGAGCCATCTTTACTCGTTTGATTTGACTTGGTGCCTCGAATTGCTGGCGACGACGCAGTTCTTTGATGACGCCGGTCTTATCGAATTTACGTTTGAATTTCTTAATCGCACGCTCGATATTCTCGCCTTCCTTTACAGGTACGATGATCATTGCATTACACCTCCTTTCACGATCGATATAGTTGTTATTGTTGTTGTATGATCGCCCATATATGGTCGATACATGTTGATATTGCCGAAAAAGCGTGCAAAAGTACAAAATATTTGTCACATTTGCAAATCTTTCGTCAGAAAAAGTTTATTCATCCTCGCTAATCCTGCCGTCTGTAAAGTAGAGCTTACGCCCGGGGTATTGTTCCGGCCAGATAATGTTGTGCGTTGACATAACGATAGTGATGCCTGCCTTCGAGATACTGTACAGCAGATCCATGATCTCCTTGCCGGTTTCGTGGTCAAGGTTTCCTGTCGGCTCGTCGGCAAGAATCAGCGACGGCATATTCAGTAGCGCCCGTGCAATGACCACACGCTGCTGCTCGCCTCCGGAGAGTTGATACGGCATCTTGTACGCTTTGTTAGCCATACTTACCTGATCCAAGACGTCCATGACATGTGACTTCATGGCGTTCTTGTCTTTCCAGCCCGTAGCACGCAGCACGAACAGCAGGTTCTCCTCCACGTTACGGTCGGTGAGCAGTTGAAAGTCTTGGAACACAACGCCCAATTTACGTCTCAGATAAGGAATCTGCTTGCGGCGTAGGGTAGATAGGTTGTAATCAAGAATCTGTGCCTCGCCCGAAGCGATGGGCAGTTCGCCGTACATCGTCTTCATAAACGAAGACTTACCCGAACCTACTCGCCCGAGCAGATACACGAACTCGCCTTCGCCTACTTCAAGGTTGACGTCACGCAGCACAATCTGCTCTGCCTGATTGACGCTGACGTTATGGTAACTGATAATCTTACTCATTATCTATCTCGTTGATTTTGTTTTCGATTTCAGCTGCTTGCTTCTTCAGATCATCAATCTTCTTTTGCAGACCTTTAACCAGCGCATTGCCTGACTTCGAGGTGAAGAACAGGATATTGTTCTCGGCTGTGCGGATCTCGGCTTGCAGACCTTCGTAGATGCGGATTAGACGATTTCTGTCAGTCATGCTCTCCAGCCCCTTGTGCCACTTCTCCGAGGCTTTCTCGCGGCGCTGCTTGAATGCCTCGCGCTCCTGCTTGGTAGCTTCGCGTTTAGCCTCAAAGAATGCGTCGCAAGCTGTAGTGAATTGTTTCCAGATATCATCGGAATACTTGCGTGCAACCGGACCGATCTTCTTCCACTCGTTCTGCAGTTCAACGAACTTCTGCGTAGCCTCCTGCCACTCTTGGCTGGACTTGAGTTCTTCGGCTTTAGCCAGCAACTCGCGTTTCAGACGCAGGTTCTCGGAGAACATGTCGCGGGTCGTTTTGTAGAATCCGGCTTTAGCTTTGAAGAACTGCTCGCACAAGGCGCGGTACTCGTCGTAGATTGTCTGGTTGAACTTCTTCGGCGCAAAACCTATCGCACGCCACTCTTGCTGAATAGCCTGAATCTTCTCGGCTGCCTCTTCCCACGCCTTGTTGGATTTCAACTTGCTCAAGTCAATCTCTTTCAGTCGTTCGATGAGTGCCTGTTTCTTCGCAAGATTCTCTTCCTCACGCTGATGCAGAGCGTCGAAATATGCCTGATGCTTCTTGTTGATGATTGTGGACGCTGCTTTGAATCGCTCCCACAATGCCTCGCGCTGGTCGCGGGCTACAGGACCGATCTCCGACCACTCGTTGTGCAACTGCTGCAGCTGACGGTTGGCTTCAACGATGTTGTTGTTCGCATCCAGTGCCTCGGCTTTCTCGCATAATGCCGTCTTGGCTTCCAGATTGCGCTTGAAATCCAAGTCGCGCAACTCGATATTGATCTTCACCAAGTCGTAGAACTGCTCCTGATAGAGGTTGTACTGACGCCAGAGTTCCTGTACTTTCGGTGCGGGCACTTGACCGATGGTTTTCCACTCGGCTTGCAGGTCGCGCATCTTCTTCAGGTCAGCCATCACGTCAGCAGTCTCGGGGTTGGCGAGATCTTTCATCTGGGCGATGATATTCTCCTTGCGCAGCAGGTTCTGCTCCTGCTCGGCTGCCTGTTTCTTGATCACCTCGTCACGACGAACCTTGTAGTCGTTGAGCAGTTGACGGAACGTCTGTTCGGTTTCATCAACGACAGCCTCAAATGTATCGCCTGCTTCTTCTGCGGCTTTCTTCAGGGCTTCTTGCTCCTGATGCAGTTCGCGGTAGAAGTGGTTCTTCAGTTCGGCTACTTGCTCTTTGATAGCGGTTACGTCACCTTCACTCAGTAATGTTCGCAGTTGTTCTACGATTGTAAGTTTCTCGTTTTCCATATTAATATCTTTCAACTTTCAACTTTCAACTATCAACTATTTCGCGTACGAAATAGCGCGTGTCTCGCGTATTACGGTTATCTTGACTTGACCCGGATAGGTCATTTCATCCTGGATCTTCTTGGCGATGTCGTACGACAACAGCTCGGTATCCTTGTCGCTGATCTTGTCTGCACCGACAATCACGCGCAGCTCGCGACCTGCCTGCAAGGCGTAGGTTTTGATTACGCCCTCGTGCGACATAGCGATGTTCTCCAGATCCTTGAGTCGCTTAATGTAGGTCTCTACGATCTCGCGACGTGCACCCGGGCGCGCTCCTGATATAGCATCGCACGCCTGTACGATAGGAGCGATCAAAGTATCCATCTCTATCTCGTCGTGGTGCGAACCAACAGCGTTGCAGATCTCGGGTTTTTCGCCGTACTTCTCGCACAGTTTCATGCCGACCTCAGCGTGCGGCAACTCATAGTCTTCGTCAGCCACTTTGCCTATATCGTGCAGCAAACCTGCTCGGCGAGCTGTCTTCGGGTTCAAGCCAAGCTCCGAAGCCATGGTAGCGCAGAGGTTAGCAGTCTCGCGGCTGTGTTGCAGCAGGTTCTGACCGTAGGATGAGCGGTATTTCATTTTACCTACCAAGCGAATCAATTCGGGGTGCAGACCATGAATACCCAGGTCGATGGTTGTACGCTTACCGATCTCGTTGATCTCTTCCTCAATCTGCTCGGTCACTTTGGCTACCACCTCTTCAATACGTGCGGGGTGAATACGTCCGTCTTGTACGAGTTGGTGCAGACTGAGTCGTGCTATCTCGCGGCGAATAGGATCGAAAGCGGATAGGGTGATGCACTCCGGTGTGTCATCTACAACGATCTCGACGCCGGTAGCGGCTTCCAGAGCACGGATGTTTCGTCCCTCGCGACCGATGATACGACCTTTGACTTCGTCGTTCTCGATGCGGAATACGCTCACGGCATTTTCAACCGTTGCCTCGCTGGCTACACGCTGGATGGTCTTGATAATCACTTTCTTAGCCTCCATGCTTGCGTTCAGGCGTGCCTCGTCCATCGTCTCGTTGATGTACGCCAGTGCATCGGTACGTGCTTCTTCTTTCAGGCTGTCAACCAGTTGTTTCTTCGCTTCGGCAGCCGACAATCCAGAGATTGCTTCCAGTTGCTGTTGAGCCTGCAGGTGAAGCTTCTCGGCTTCGGAGGTCTTATATTCGATAGCTTGTTGTTGCTTTTCTATCTGCTGCGTCTTGGTTTTCAATTCGTTCTGCTGCCGCTGCAATTCGCCTTGGCGTTGGTTGAGCTGCTGCTCACGCTGTTGCAGACGTTGGTCGGCTTGCTGGCGTTTTTGCTCCTGCTGACGAACCATGTTCTCATGTTCGGTCTTCAAGGCAATGAACTTCTCCTTAGCCTCAACGATCTTGTTCTTCTTTATAATCTCCGCCTCTTCCAGGGCTTTCTTGAATAGTCCGTTTTGTGCATATCGGCATAATATAAAGCATGCTATTGCTCCTACCAGAAATGCGCCGACAGCAATGAGTATTATCATTGTTGTATTCATAGCTTTTCCTTTGTGTTTTCCGCACTGTCAACCAGTGCGTTGATGATTGTTTTGTTAATGGTGTTAATACGATCTTTCACGGGTTCGATGTCGTATCGTGCGTTCTCCCGTTGCAAGTTCACTGCCGCTTCCAAGGCTACATATACCCAAATTTGCTCGGCAGACTTGCTCTTCATGCCCGAACTGTAATACTGAAATCGTTGATTCAGGTGAGCAGCGGCTTCACGGTAATATTTCTCCTCATTCCAAGCAACCGGAAATCGCATCGTGTGGTCACCTAACTGTAAGGTGATATTCAATGTGCTTGGATTCTGCTCAGCCATAATAATTTAACGATTTAACAATTAACAATTTAACGCTTTAAAGTGTCTATCGTTTTGTCAATATCAGCGATAATTGACCGTATATGATTTTTTGCTTTTTGTCGTTGTGGTGAATCCACCGTTAGTGCATGTGCTATTTGCAGGTTGCGCAGTTCTGCTTCTTTCTGTTTGATATCTGCGCGCAAGTTGAACAGTTCTTCGTCTTGCTTCTTGAGTTGCTGTTGCAGAGCGGCGTTGTCACGTCTCGCTTGCTCGTAAGCTGTAACGAGACGTGACACGTTCTGCTCTATTTCCTGCAAATAGTCCACGATGATTAGAAACTGTAACCTACGCCCAGACCGATCATGCCTTTGAACTGGCAGCGCTCGCTCAGGTTGCCGTCTTTGTCAGCAATCAGTGTACCCGGATAGTATTTCAGGTTCGTTTGCAGCGTCACTTGCAGACACTTCAGGAACTGGTAGCTCAGGTTAACATCCCAGTCCACATCAAAGTGACCGAACTGACGGTTGTTGTTTGAATACTCGAAATAGTACTCGTTGGTGTTACGGTTCTCCCACGTACCTGCACCGTACTCTGCCTCATAGATGTCCTTCAGGCTGAAACCTTTGCCCTGATATGCAGAGAAGAGAGTGACAGTCGTTCCTAATTTCAGATCCTTGTAGGTGTAAGCAATCGAGCCCTTGAAACTCAAACCGAACTCGGCACGTGCATTGCGGTAGATCTTATCGCCCGGCAGATATGTAGTACCGTCGATCGTTGTGGCTGTATTAGCGTACTTGTACGTACCGTTGATCATCTGCAACTCATCTTTCAGGTTATACAGCGGATTGTACTTCGCCGGATCAATCTCGCCATTGATAAAGGCGTCGTGATACTCCTTGGTATAACGGTCGTTCATCGATTTGCTGATGTAAGCTGTGGTGATACGACCGGCGATCGGTGACAGATAAACTGAGAAGTCACAACCGTTCACGCTCTTCTTATAGTCGATACCGACAGAGATATCGGTGTGCGAAGGAGCCAGCCATTTGGAGACGATGTTGTTGTAACCTTCTGTGTAGTTGCGACCCGGAGCATATTGGCTCTGGAAACTACCGAGTACCGTCAGATACCAGTTCTGGTGGAACTCCCAACCAAACTTCGTGGCGAGTTTGATATTGTCGCTCGACTTCTGGAATGCATCTTCCTTCTGGTCGATCCATGTCAATCCGAAATCGGTATCGAAGTTCGTCTCCCAGGCAATAGCGTCCTTGCTGTAGAGCAGGTGCAGTTTTGCGTAAGCCAGACCGTTAACATTGTTTTTACCACCGGCTGCCCAGTTTACCAAACCGGTTGCGGCTGCGTTCAGTCCTACTGTGCCGTCGAACTTCCACGCTTTAGGGGCTTCTTCTGCCTCTTGTGCAAACATGCTGGCACTCAATGCCACACATGCAGCAAAAGTAAAGATTTTTTTCATTGTTTATTTGTTTGTTTTTATTGTTTGTTGTTTGTAGTTGTCTTTGTTCTTTTGTCAGCCAAACTTGGCTGACGCTTGTTAGTACTGTGCCGCGTCATAGACGGCATCGGCGATTTCCGATCCTTTCAGTTTCTCGATCAGGCAGAATGCGAAATCGCTGCTCAGTCCCGGACCTTTGGCGGTGATCACGTTCTTCGACTCTACCACCAAACCGCCAATGTAACTCTCGCCAAGGAAGTTCTCGAAGCCCGGGTAGCAGGTTGCCTGCTTGCCTTCAAGTATTCCCAGACGTCCGAGTACGGATGGTGCGTAGCAGATGGCTGCTATCAGTTTGTCCTCGGCGTTGTGTTGCTTTAACAGGTTACACAGTCCTTCGTGGTTCTCCAGATGGGCTGCTCCGCCGGGCAGAATAAGCATCTCTGCGTCTGCAAAATCGCAGTCTTCAAACAAGCGGTCGGCATGTACGGTAATCCCGTGTGCGCCGTTCACCTGAATGTTGCCGCGGATGGCTACTGTCGCCAGTTCAACGCCTGCACGGCGTAACAGATCGACTGTGGTCAGTGCCTCGATCTCCTCGAAGCCGTTGTCAAGAAAGAGATAGTTCATACTTAGTTCAATTTGAAAGTATATGTAATTGTTCCTACTTGAATCTTGTTTTCCGAAGGCGAGAACTCCGCTTTGCGTGCAGCTTCCAGTGCCACCTGCTTGGTCTGGTAGTCGCTGACGGTCGTACCTTCACCTACCGTTGCCGAGATCACCTTGCCCGAACTGTTCACTTGGATGTTCACTACGACCTTACCCTCTTGGTTAAACTGCGTCGAGGGCTTCGGTAGGGCTTTGATGTTGCGTCCGGTGAGACTCCAGCTGTTGCCGCCCACTGTACCTTTGCCTACGGGGTTGTCCGAGCCTTGCTGCGATGCGCCTTGAGTCGAACCGCTGCCTTGTGCGCCTTGCTGGTTGTTGCCGAATAGTCCGCCCAGAGCCTGCGCCTTGTCGCGTTTCTCTTGCTCCTCGGCAGCTTTGCGTGCACGTTCTTCGGCTAAACGTTGCTCTTCAGCACGTTGCTCGGCTTCCAGACGTGCCTGCTCTTCGCGCTGCTTGCGGATTAGCTCCTCTTGCTCGGCACGTTTCTTCTTTTCCTCCTCACGCTGCTTGGCGAGTGCCAGTGACTCCTCGTCGTCCTGAACCATCAGATCGTTGTCCGATGGAGCCTGTGGGGTAGGAGGCGGAGCTTGCGTCACCGGCACTGCCGGCATCGGCACGGCTTCCGGCTCTGCACCGCCACCGTCCTCGCTGTCGCCAAACGCCACCTCTATGCCTTCCTCCTCCTGCTCGCGCGGTGCGTCAATATAGACGTACCATAGCAGCAGGAACAGCAACGCCATAATGAGTGTCGTCAGCAGCCCGGATTCTATTTTTGCTTTAGTATTCTTGTTCATTTGGTTACTTCTTATTTCGCGTAGCTACTACCAACTTCATGTGGTGCGTGTTAGCGATGTCAAGAACGCGTACGACCTCTTTGTACGCTATATCCTCGTCAGCGTGCAATGCGATGTAGGCTGTGGAGTCCTGCTCCTGAACGGAAGCCAAGTACGGCTCCAGATCCTCGGCATCAATGGCGATGGGTTTCTCTTTGCCCAAGGCAACAAAGTAGTTGCCTAACTCGTCAATGCTGACCTTTGCCACCACCTGCTTGGTGTTTGTCTTCGCTTTCGCCTGCGGCAGGTTGATCTTGATGTCGTTGGGCGACGACATTGTGCTTGCCATCACAAAGAACAGCAGCAACAGGAAGATCAAGTCCGTCATCGACGACATCGCGAACGTGGCCTCAACTTTATTTCGTTTCTTTAAACTCATAACGTTTAGCGGGTTAGGGGATTAGTGGGTTAGCGGTTACGCCGGCTCATTCAGCAGATCCATGAAGGCCAATGTACGACCTTCCAACTGACGTACCACGCGGTCAATGCGCGATACGAGGAAGTTGTACATAAACATCGCGATGATACCTACTATCAGACCGCCGATGGTGGTCACCATGGCTTGGTACATACCTTCGCTCAGTGCCGACATCTCTATCACACCGCTGGCATTCTGCGCCATGTTGTAGAACGTCTGAACCATACCTAAAACGGTTCCAAGGAAACCGAGCATCGGTGCTCCGGCTGCGATGGTTGCCATGATTACCAAGCCTTTCTCAAGGATCGAAACCTCGAGGTTACCCACGTTCTCAACGGCTACCTGTACGTCTTGCATCGGACGACCGATACGGCTTATACCTTTCTCGATCATGCGTGCCGAAGGTGTGCCGGCTTGTTTGCAGAGGTTCAGGGCGGAGTCGATCTTCCCCTCGTGGATATAGTCTTTGATGCGGTCCATGAACGTTGCATCTTCCTTCGTGGCGTTGTGCAGCACAATCAGGCGCTCGATAAAGATGTAGATCGCCCAAGCCAGCAGTGCGGCAAGGATAACCATGATCCATCCGCCGTATTGCGCCATGGTCAGCAGGTTAATGGACTCTTGAACGGGTTCTTCAGCTTGAATCATTGACTCTTCAACCAGAGCCGTGGTGTCGATTTGTAGTAACATATTTGTTCTTTATTTAATTAATTTTCTGATTTCTGACATCTGATTTCTGACAGCAAGCGAGATATCGCTTGATGGTGTCTTCTATCCCCCAATACAGCGCATCGGCGATGAGTTGGTGCCCGATGCTCACCTCATCAATCCACGGGAATGCTTGCAGTAGGGCTGGTAGGTTCTCCGTACTCAGGTCATGACCCGCGTTCAGTCCCAGCCCTACTTCGCTAGCTTTCTCCGCTGTCGCGCGGTACATGGCTATAGCGGCTTCGGGGTTCTGCTCAAATAGCTCGGCGTAAGGCCCGGTATATAACTCCACGCGGTCTGCGCCGGCGAGTTTGGCACCTTCCACCATCTCCGGGATAGGATTGACGAAGATGGACACCCGTATTCCTGCCTCGTGGAATCGCTGCGTCACCTCGGTCAAGAACGCGCGATGGGTGATCGTGTCCCAGCCGTGGTTCGAGGTCAGTTGCTGATGTCCGTCGGGCACAAGCGTTACTTGTGTCGGTCTGACTTCGCAAACCATCTCTACAAACTCCGGCTCGGGATTCCCCTCATTGTTTGAGCGCGTACACATCGCTGCGGCGTATATGCCGCTCGTCCGGTCGGGGATGAACGGTTATGCCCTGTGCTCCGAACCGCTCGCAGTCCTTGGCGAACTGCTCCACATCGGGCACATTCCCACCGCGCGCATTGCGCAGCGTGGCAACCTTATTGATATTAACACTTAACCGTGTCATTTAGTAGCATTTTTTTATATGTTTGTGCGCACGTTTGCGCGCGTCAAACGCGCTACGCACAAAAACCGCCACAAAGTTACAAAAAAAAAATGATATTTGCAAATATTTGCGAAGAAAAATTGCACGGGAGTGCATTTTTTAGTGGCAGCACTCCATTTGTGCTCGCACAAGAATGGGGAGATGACACTAAAAAAGGGAAGCATAGCTTTATTTTTTACGTGTACGAAGCAAAATCACGGGATATATACGTAGTATATATAAGGTGCGGTGGGATACGACATTCGCCCGATAACGGCTCGACACCCGCTCGGCAATAAATCAACAGCATTCAGCAATCTTTTACAGACTATGAAAAGTCAATTCAATGAAAAAGCATGTGCAAATAATGCAGTGCAATTTTCTGAGACAAGCAACACATGGTCGCGAACATAATCGGCGTTCGTTACTTTTTTTTTTGATTTTGGCACAAAAAAAGCAGCCCAACGGACTGCTTTGTAAGCATTTTTTCTGACTTCAGATATCTGATTTCTGACATCTTATTCAAACGCACCCATTTGGAGCATGGCAACTTCCCGCTCGGTGAGGAAACGGTAACGTCCACGGGGAACGTTGCGTTTGGTCAGACCGGCAAAGCTGACGCGGTCAAGGGTAACGACCTTATAACCGACCTTCTCGAAGATGCGGCGTACCACGCGGTTCTGACCGGAGTGGATCTCCAGACCTATATGGCGGCGATCCTTGTCGGTGAACTCCAGAGCATCGGGGATGATCACTTCGTCGTCGAGCGTTATGCCGTGACGGATAGTTTCCTCGTCCTCGCCCTCGAGGTCGCGGTCAAGAACGACGGAGTAGATCTTCTTCTTGCCGAATTTCGGGTGCGTGAGTTTGGCAGCCAGATCGCCGTCGTTGGTGAGCAGCAGTACACCCGTCGTGTTCCGGTCAAGACGACCAACGGGGTAGATGCGCTCCGAGCAAGCGTTCTTGACTATATCCATAACCGTGCGACGCTCCTCGGGATCGTCGGTGGTGGTGACGCAGTTCTTGGGTTTGTTCAGCAGTATATATACCTTCCGCTCGCGCTTAACCGGCTGATGGTGGAACATCACCTTGTCGGTCGGCAGCACCTTGGCGCCGAGACTGTCAACGACCTCGCCGTTGACGGTAACCACGCCCGCCTGGATGAAGTCGTCTGCTTCGCGACGGCTGCAGAACCCTGCATTGGCGAGGTACTTGTTTAGACGTATAGGTTTCGTCGGGTCTTCGTAACGCTCATGATACGCTATCTGCTTACGCTGCGAATAGACGCTGCTGTGGTGCTTGGGCGCTTGAGCGGGACGGTTGTTGTTTCTCTGTTGTTGCGGACGTCCGCCTGTAGGACGCTGTCCGCCTTGCGGTCGTGGACCTCCGAAAGTCGGGCGTTGCATGCGTGCGCCATCGGGCGATACGCGGGTGTAGTGTTGTTCACCAGCGGCATTGTAGCCGTCAGATGACGAACGGTTGTAAGCGGTGTTACCGCTACGCACAATACGCGTGCGCTGACGCGGTGCACGTGTGTTTCCTTGATTCTGATTGGCATACTCGCCGGGATTCGCATTCGGACGATACGCTGGTCTGTAGTTGTTAGACCTGTTGTTGTCGTACATAATCGTTGCAATTATTGTTAAAATGGTTCACTTTGTGAACGTTAAGTAGTTAAGATGGTTTTTCTGTCGAAAAACGTTAAGTTAATAGTAACTAATCAATTTAACGTTTTGATTTCAATCAAAACCATTTTAACCCTTTAACTCTTTAACGTTAAACGTCTCGTTTAACCTTAGATGGTTCAGGTGTAATGGTTGAATTGGTGCAAAGCGCGGACTCTATCAATAATCACTTATTAAGTAGAGTCCGTCTTGCTTGCATCAATCTTTGTGTTTCGCCAATGAGTTAAGCTTCTGCTGCTTGCTCAACAGCCAACTTGCCACGGTAGTAGCCACAGCTCGGGCATACTGTGTGGTAGATGTAGTGTGCACCGCAGTTCGGGCAGATTGCCAATGCGGGCAACTTAGCCACGTCATGAGTACGACGCTTGGCTTGGCGAGTGTGTGATTGTCTTCGTTTTGGATGTGCCATAATTATTTACAATTTAATCAATTTACAATTTGTTTGTTATCTAATCATTCGGGTTCCACGGTGCTACAGAGGTGAGTTTGGAGAAGGGTTTGCATGTCTTGCATGCACTCACCATCCGGGTGACTGTGCACTAGCGGAAGATTGATTGTTATCATTTCGTAAGCCAGCCATCGGAGGTCCAGCGTATCGGTCTGTTCATCCTCTTCGTCCGGCAGTATATCGTCCTCTACATCCACGGCGTAGGTCATCTGACCAAGGCAACGGTCGCAAATGAGTTGCACCTCGCCTTGTGCCTTCAGATGTAGGCTGTAATCGCTTTCGCGCAGTGTCAGATCCGCCTCAACTGCCACATCTCCGCCCATGATCTCGCTCTTCTCCTGCCCCAGGAAATATTCGCTGTCCAAGTGATAAGAGTAGTGTTGCTTGCCTTGCGGCAACTCGTTGAGCAATAGGGTCATATTCGTTGTTGGTTGTGGCATATATCCGCATGGCTGATCGGGTGTCGAGCCTCTCGACCGCAAAAAGCGCGGCAAAATTACAAAAATATTTTTGTATTTGCAAATATTCCTCAGAAAAAATGCACAACGGCTGTCACTTTTTGCAAAATGTCAGCCGTTGTTGTCATTTGGGTGATATTTAGGTTCACTAATTAATCGAATTAAACGAAATAATCGTTCGAACGAAGTGAGATAAGAATGTGGTGGTCATTATGACAGATCGTAGCCGTAATGCCGCAGTCGCGAGGTGCTACTGCGCCAATCTTTATCGACCTTGACGAACAGTTCGAGGAACACGGGTTTGTCGAAGAATGCCTCGATATCTTTGCGTGCGAGTGTGCCGACCTTCTTGAGTGCCGCACCCTTGTGCCCGATGATGATGCCTTTCTGGCTTTCGCGCTCAACGTAGATGGTTGCACCGATGCGCAAAGTCTTCTCATCTTTGAAGGTATCCACCTCAACCTCTGTGGAGTAGGGAATCTCCTTGTCGTAGCAAAGCAAGATCTTCTCGCGAATGATCTCGTTGACGAAGAACCGCGAGGATTTGTCGGTCAGTTGGTCTTTGGGGAAGAACGGCGGGCATTCGGGCAGTGCATCCTTAATGGCGGCAAACAGCTGATCAATGCCGAACTTCTCTTTTGCCGAGATAGGGTAGATAGCCGCATCGGGCAGTTCGCGCTGCCAGAAAGTTACGAGGTTATCGAGCGTCTCGGGCGTCGTGAGGTCGATCTTGTTGATAACCAAGAAAACCTTCGTCTTTTGATCTCTGATGTCTGACTTCTGACTTCTGACTTCTGAAATCTTTTTTACTTTCTGCAGGAACTCGGCGTTCTTGTCGGGAGTGTCCTGTACGTCGGTGACGTAGAGCAGCACATCGGCATCAACGAGTGCTCCCTGGCTGAACTCCAACATCTGCTCCTGCAACTTGTAGTTCGGCTTGAGCACACCCGGAGTGTCGGAATATACGATCTGAAAATTCTCGCCGTTGACGATGCCCATGATACGATGCCTTGTGGTTTGCGCCTTCGATGTGATGATCGAAAGGCGCTCACCTACAAGAGCATTCATCAGCGTGGATTTGCCGACGTTGGGGTTGCCTACTATATTTACAAATCCCGATTTATGCATTTTCTCATTTTCACATTTTCTCATTTATTCGCTGAAGAGCTTACCGGCGCTGAGTTTGTTGACTTTGCCGAAGCGTGCTTTCAGCACTTTCTGGTCAATCTGTTTGGGATCGCCCATGACGAGGATCTTACGTGGCTGACCTTGGATGTGCGCGTTGTAGAAGTTTACAATGTCGTCGAACTTGAGTTTCTGCACTTGGCGGATCTGGATGGTAGCCGGGTCGATCTGATAGCCCAGACGCATCCAGTCGGTCATCTTCTGGCTCTTGGTGCGGAACGTCGGGTGGTTACTCAGCATCGACTGACGCAGGATCGTGCGGATGTTCTCTATACCCTCGCCGTTCTGCGGCATCGAGTCGAGCAGCGACAGATAGACATCCAGTGCGTCAAGCACCTTGTCCGACTGCGTACCTACGTAACCGATGAAGCGCGTGTTACGTCCTTGCAGTTGCGGGCGGATAAATGCACCGTACGCCGTGTAAGCCATCGAACGTTTCTCGCGGATCTCGTTCATAACCAGACCCGAGCAACCGCCACCGAAGTATTCGTTGAATGCTTCGTATTGTACCGACTCGTTGACATCGAACGGAGTGCCTTCGATGAAGATGTAGATCTTGGCTTGTTGCATCGTAGCATCCGGCAGGAAGTACAATTCCGTGTTGTCGAACGCCGTACGCGGACGCTCGATCGGCGAGGTCGAAGGAATAGCCTTCTGGGATGCGGGAATATGCGCGTACAGGATCGTCTTCACCGAGTCAGCGGGCAACTTGCCGGCATAGTGGATCTCCAGTTCGAAATCCAGTGCACGGTGCCATTCAGCCTCGAGTTGACTTACTTCGAGTCGTAGTACATCCTCCAGCGACGTACGTTTGATATACGACGAGTTATCGCCATAGAGTACATAGTCGTGAGCAGCGTCGGCTACGATGTCGGTGTTCTTGCGCTCAACCTGACGCGAGGAATAAACCTGACCTTTGATGCTGTTGATAGAAGCGTTATTCTCCGAAGCGAAGTTCGGGAACAACATATGCAGTTGTACGAGCGTAACAATCTCCTCCATGTTCTTCTCTGCACCCTCGATATCTACAATCACGTAGTTGTCGTTGGCGCTGTAGGTGCATTTGCCGCCCAGACGAGCCAGCTTGGCGCGGAACTCACCGGCACTCATTCCCGGCGCGCCTTTCGTACCTGCCTGGTTCATCATCTGCGTTGCGTACTCCAACAGCGGCATATTGTAGGTGCCCACACCGTATTTGAGACGGATGGTGAAGATGTCGTTCTTTGGGTTCGGGGTAACAAATACATATACGTTGTCGGCAAAACGGTCTTTGTCGATGTTCGTGAGGTCAACAAACCGCGGGATAAGCTTGCCGGCAGGGATAGAAGCGAAGTTCTGATAGTACTCCGACTGACCTGAGCCAGGCTCCAAGTGTTTGATCTTGGGCTTAGCCAGTTTGTCTTTCTTGGGATTACCCTCGTCGATGACGAAGGTCTTGTGTGCTGCCGAGAAATATTTCTTGGCAACCTGCATCACCTGGTCTTTGGTCAGTTTGCTCAGTTCGTCTTTCTCGGCGAACATCTTCTCGAACGGCACTTGATACACAAAACCTCCTAACAAGTTGTAAGCCTTGAGCATCGGATACTCCATCATCCGGTCATATTCCTGCATGTTGTGCATACGTACTGCCTCAAACAGTTCGTCGGAGATCTCACCTTTCATCAGTTTGTCGATAGCTGACATCAGCAGGCTCTCCGTCTCTTTGAGCGAGTGGTAGGTCTGGCTCTCCATATCCATGTAGGGGACAGCCAGCACTTCCAAGCGTCCGAGTTCGCGGGCAGCGTTGCTGAATGCAGCTGCGTACATCAGTTTGTTGTTCAGGATCATATCGTCAAGCAGACCGATACCCATATCGTTGGAGAGCAGGTTGCAGGCGAACTCCAGTGCCAACTCGTCGTCCGCGCCGACCTTCACGCCGTTGTAAGCTACGCAAACCTCAGGATAGTAACCTAACTTCGCGCTGAAACGTTCGTCCTTTGAGAAGTCCGTCGGGGTGAACGACTTGCGCTCGGGCAGTGGCTTGCTTGCCATTTTTCCGAAGGTCTTTTCTATCAGCGGCTTGACTTCCTCTGCATTGAAGTTGCCGACAAGGATCAATGCCATGTTATTCGGCACGTACCATGTGTTAAAGAAGTCGATTAACTGACGCAGTTTGGGGTTCTTGAGGTCTTCGGGATAGCCGATGATGTCGCGTGCGTACGCGCTGCCTTTGTACAACTCTTCGTTGATGAACCGCTGTACGTGCTGGCTGTTGTCGTCGGAGTACATGTTGTATTCCTCAAACACGTTCTCCAACTCTGCCTGGAATGAACGGAATACAGGGTTCGTCAGACGGTCGGCATAGAGGTTGAGCCAACGCTCCATCTGATAAGCCGGGAAACGGTTGTGGAAGAACGTCATGTCGTAGCTCGTAGCTGCATTCAGATCCTCGCCGCCGATAGACTGCACGAGGTTCGAGAACTCGTCGGTAGCACTGTACTTGGCTGCCTCAAGGCTCTGCTCGTTGATCTTCAACTGGATAGCCTCGCGCGCCTTGGCGTCGGTCGTCATGGCGAGTGTGTCGTACAGGGCGATGATGTGCTCGTAGTAGGGTTGCTCTTTCTCCCAGTTGAGCGCGCCGATGCGGTCGGTGCCCTTGAAGAGCATGTGCTCCAAGTAGTGCGCCAAACCGGTGGCTGTTTCCGGCTCGTCAATCGAACCCGCACGGGTCACTGTTGCGCCGAACACGTCCGGCTGGTCATGATCTTCCCACAACAGAACGGTCAGTCCGTTGTCGAGTTTGTACTGCGAAAATCCTTCGGGCAACTGCGCGAAGATAAACACTGTGCTGCATAATAGCAGCAATACGCTAAAGAATAATTTTTTCATTTATGTTTTATAATTTATGATTTTAGTGCGTTGTTCAATCAGATAATCTCTTGCAATTGGACAATCAATTGTCAATTGTCAATCTGCCAATTGTCAATAAAAATGCTTTTACCATTCTAATAAGACTTTCCCGCATTGTCCGCTGACCATGACATCGAATCCTTTCTGGAAGTCATCGAACTTGAAGCGATGGGTGATGACCGGCGAGAGATCCAAGCCGCCAAGCAGCATCTGCTCCATCTGATACCATGTCTCCCACATCCTGCGACCTGTGATGCCTTTGATCGTCAGGGCGTTGAAGATCACGTCGCTCCAGTTAACCTGTGTGTCTTTGGGCAGGATGCCGAGTTGGGCAATGTTTGCGCCCTTGTACATGTGTGCGATCATATCGTTGAACGCAGCTGGTGCGCCGGACATTTCCAGTCCGACATCAAAGCCGCGGATACCGAGTTGCTTCATCGCCCCTTCGACCGTCTCGCCCTTGCTGCCGTCCACGGTGACTGTGGCGCCCATCTTTTTCGCTATATCCAGACGCAGAGGGTTGATGTCCGTCACCACGATGTTCTTTGCTCCGGCATAGCGGCATATACCTGCCGCCATTGTGCCGATCAGTCCTGCGCCGGTGATAAGCACGTCTTCGCCCAGCAACGGAAATGCAAGCGCAGTGTGGGTAGCGTTACCGAAGGGATCCATGATTGCCGCAAAGTCGTCAGGTATCTCAGGACGTAGTTTGACGATATTGCTTTCGGGGATCGTGACAAATTCTGCAAACGCACCATCCTTGCCGAAGATGCCGACGGAGAGCGAGTGCTCACACACGTGCCCCATGCCTCGGCGGCAGTTACGGCACTGACCGCACACGATATGCCCCTCGGCTGTCACACGCTCGCCTATCTTGACGTTTCGTACACCCGAACCGGTGTAAGCCACTTCGCCCACAAACTCATGACCCATGATATAGGGCGGTTTGCAATGCGTTTGACTCCATTCGTCCCACTTGTACATGTGCAGGTCTGTACCGCATATGGCGGCTTTCTTGACCTTGATCAGTACGTCGTTCACACCGACCTCCGGAATAGGTGCTTCTTCCATCCAGATGCCCGGCTTGGCGTATCTCTTTACCAGTGCTTTCATATAGTATTTTTGTTATTTGTCTTTAATAGTTGACCGAAAAAGTAGTCATCGTAATAGTTTTTAATTGTCTTTAATTGTTGACCTAAAACTAAACTCACAACCACAGTATTGCTGGTTGTAGAAGTTGTATTCCTTCAACAGTGCATTTCGCCTGTCTTGCAGCCCGTCTTTGCGCCAGTTCTGTGCCCAGAAATAGACCGCTTTGCTGTGAGACCGCTCTGCTGTGAGACCGGCTTCGCCTGTTAGACCGCTTCGCTGTGAGACGGTTTCAGCAGCGCGCAGTCCGGCAGCGTTGACCTGATCGAGGTTTTTCCAGCGCGACGAAGCCAGCGTGGTGGCAAACCAACCGATGCCGAGTTCCTGCGCTTTGTGTGCCGTAGCCAGCAACCGATGGTAGAAACACGCCTCACACCGTTTGCCGCGTTCGGGCTCATTCTCTAATCCACAAATATCATGCCGCCATGCTTGATGTTGTTCATCATAACTGCTTTCGGCTCTCGGCTCTTGGCTCTCGGCTCTTCGGTCGTCGTCTATCCATCGGATACCAAGACTCTCGGCGTGACGTTGGCTTTCCTGCTTGCGAATCTCGTACTCCTCTTGGGGGTAGATGTTCGGATTGAAATAGTAGATGACCGGCTCTATCTCATGCATCAGCAGCCACTCGACAATCGCTGACGAGCACGGTGCGCAGCATGCATGCAATAGCACTTTGTCTAGCCCTTTCGGTACAACGATATGTGAGGCCTGTTTCATGATACCACCGCGAGGTTGTCTTGTAATTGCTCCACGCTACTGGCTCCGACGAGCACGGATGTTACGCCTTGCTGCTCAAGTATCCAGCCTAAGGCGCGTTGGGCGGTTGAGATCTTTCGCTCAGCGGCTTCTACGCGAACTTCGGCTACCTTGGCGCGTACCTCGTCGGTCAGTTGCTCGGCACGCAGGAACTTACCCTTTGCCATGCGCGAGTCGGCAGGTATGCCGTTGATGTAGCGGTCGGTCAGCAGACCTTGTGCCAGCGGCGAGAACGCAATGAATCCCACACCTTTCTCGCGGCAGAAACTCAGCAATCCGCTATCTATATGGTCGGTGTACAGACGGTTGAGTTTGCCTTGGTAAATCAATAGCGGCACGTCACGCTCAGCGAGGTACTCGTAGCCTTTGCGCAGTTGCTCCAACGGCCAGTTGGATATACCTATATATAATGCTTTTCCTGCGCGCACGATATCCACGAGTGCTTGCAGCGTTTCTTCTATCGGCGTATTCGGGTCGTAACGGTGGCTGTAGAACAGATCGACGTAGTCCAGATGCATGCGCCTGAGACTCTGGTCGATGCTCGCCATCAGGTACTTACGCGAACCGCCGTTGCCGTAAGGTCCTTGCCACATGTCGTAACCGGCTTTGGTGGAGATGAACAGTTCGTCTCTGTACGGACGAAAACTGTCGTCCATCAATCTTCCCATCGTCTCCTCAGCGCTGCCGTAACAAGGGCCGTAGTTGTTTGCCAGATCGAAATGCGTGATGCCGTGGTCGAAGGCGTAATGCGTGATAGCGCGGCTGCGCTCGTAGGGATCGACGCTGCCGAAGTTATGCCACATACCCAGACTGAGTTTCGGCAGTTGCACACCGCTTCGTCCGCAGTAGGCGTACATCGCTTGGTTGTCATAGCGGCTCTCCGCTGCTTTGTAGAGGTCTTGGGCTTCCATAACGTGTAATTTGCCCACAAAGTTACGAAAAAAAAATGACATTTGCAAGATTTTTCGACTTTTTTTTCATCCTTCACGCTAAATCCTTAACAAAAAATATTTTTTTCGTCATTTTGCGTGCAAATTTGCAAAATCTCTTGCTAATTCAAAAATTTTTCGTAACTTTGCAGGCGAATTATGAATGACGCTATGCGCAGTAATGAAGATATATGAATTGGACGAGACAGCATTAAAAGACCTCAAAGTGCTTTGGTTTGACAGCCCGACGGATGAGTGGATTGATTTTGTGATGTGTAATCGACAGGATGAGACGTTCCGACATGACAATGATTTGGTGTACGGACCTGTCCATATCCCTTCTTGTGAATAACAAGCAAGCCGTCTTCTGCCGACGGAAACAGCAGGGCTGAACTCAACAGCAGAAAAAATGAGTAATTTTCATCTAATTTTCAATCAAATTGCCTCTAAAGTGCCAGAGTGCCAGAGTGTCACTGCATTTTCTTTGACTTCGGGCGAATAACGAAAAATTGAAGTGAGGCTAATGAGGCTAAGGGGTAGAATTGAGGCTATGTGAGGCTAGTAAATGATTGAATGATAACAAGATAATGAGTTAGCCTCATTAGCCTCACTAATCTCACGCAATATATAATAGCCGACTGACAGTCGGCGAAACTCAAAGAAGCAAAGTTTGAAGGCGGTCGTTGGCTTGTGATTGGCTTCTGGGTAGGACTAAAGTCTAGGATTCTCTCGACTTAGGACTGAGTTTCCGCTGACTTTGGACTGACTTACCCTCGACTAAGATGACCGTTTTGGCTGCTTAGTGCTGACTTTTGTCACATTCTGCCCGATATAACAGACGACGTGAAATATGCAAAGATGGTGGGATTTTTGCAGTCTATTTATGCAAATGCTAAGTAACACATAATCAATAAAAATTTCCGATACTTTCCGAAATGTGGTGTTTTAGACCTCGATTTCGGAAAGTATCGGCTACTTTTGGGGGATTTCCTATAGTTTCCATGAGGGGTTTATTGATTCAAGTTTGAAACAAAAAATGTTGTGTGATCGGTTGTGGTGTTTTTGTGTGGTGAGAATTGTTCAAAATTTGACCACGTAGATCTAAAAATTATCCTTAGCTATCTAAATAGTCTCCTTTATCAATCTTATGTAGATGTGTAATGCTTTGTGTATCAATTTGTATGCAGGTTTTTTGTTTGACATATATATTCGCACGTTATTGGAATAAATAATGTGAGGGCAGTTCTCCTACCATGATATATTGTATTGTATCATGGCGAATCAGAAACGATGTCGGAAATGCATTAATAAAATTGCATGAGTCTGTACTAATTTCTTTGACATGTATAGTTGGAAACCTTTCACAAAATAACGCCTTAAGTGAATCTGTTTGCATATTTATTGAATCTGTAAGTACGTAGGCTGTTGTATGGTCAACAGCATTGTCATTTTCCCATGCCATGAAATTTTGCATGGAGTTAATGCAATGTGGACAACCATATGTGAAAAACATGATTAATTCAGACTCATAAGGTTGTGCCGTGTTGTATCTGTTAAGAGGAGTGTTGTTGATAGCCGTATTTTCATATGGGTGCGATTTATTAACAAAGGCAAGGGGCTTGTATGTCATGCCGGCTAAGAACGTCGCTGAAAATAGAATTGTCCCTAATGTAATGACCTTCCATTTTTCTGTTTCTTTATGATGACCATCATAAATAATAGCGAGTATCAATAGTATTGTTAAAATGATATTTCGAGAGTAGGTCGTCAGTGGTGTTGATTTTATAGGCATATAATTTCCAAAGCATCCACAATCAGTTATTCCATGCCAATGCCATGCGTATGTATAAGCGCATGTAAAAACAATAATTATTGCTATCGCGATTGAACTAACGAATGTTTCGCGAATGTCTAAAATAAGAAGGGAGCCGATTAATATCTCAATAATAATAATGAATGGTGCTAGAACATTTAGACCTCCGAGGCCATATTCTATAATAAGATGTTGGAATAACGCAACATTGCCCAACTTGCTTAGTCCAGCCCATATTAGTATTATACCTGCCAATATAGCAGGTATCCGTTTGATATAAACCATAAAAGATAATAAGATAATGATACCCCAATAGACAACATCTATCTAATGGGGTATCTTTGTTATTTGCAAAAGCAACCACCTTGGTCCCCATAGCAATATGCTCCTCTGTAACCAGCTCTTTCGCAGCTTGATCTGCAAGCACTTTCTGATGAGGCAGTACCAATCATAGTAAATCCCCCTGAGCCACACGCATATCCTTGTGCAAAACCACGAGCCGCACTACTAACCATTGCTTTATCAGTTCCACCACTGCCTGCAGCAATCATGATAAACGCTCCAATAATAATTACTTGGAGGGCTGCAATAAAGAAGTTTTTCTTAGACATAAGAATACAATTAAAGTTATACAATACGTTAAGATGTCCCACCAATCAAAGGTTCCAGAAATGAATCCAAAAAATTGACCCATTTCCAAGAGGAATGGGAGACTGATTGCAGTATCAACAAGTAAGCGGTTCAGCCATCCCCTTTCCTCAAAGAACAATGATTGTATTTGTAGTAATGACATATACCAAAGAGCATCTGGTAGGCAAAATGCGAAAAAATAAATAATCGGATTGTCTGTGTTGTAACCTAATAATCCTTTGGGGTATATATGGAATATGTCGAAAGCCATGATAGGCATACGGAAACAATAATATATACTTGTGCCAATCAAAAGCATTATCGTTGCTCCCAAAAGAATATATATAACCCGTTGGTTAGACATATGTCAATTTATAACAGAAAATTCAATACGTTTAGTCATGAACATATGTATCGTAATTCCAATTTAAATAAATCTTACCATTCTCTTTCCACCACGAAGCTTTTGCGGTTACCCCTGTTGATGCACGAAGAGTTAACTCTCCGTTGCTTTCTCCAACAATTTCCCAACGCACAACAACTTCACCATTCTTGTTACATACATTAAACTCGTTGCCACTAATCAGCACTCCTCTTCCTGCTGAATTCTTATAGAAACCACTAGGCACAGCCATTGCAATGACTGAGAATAATACCAATAAGGCAACCATTAATGATCTTTTCATTTTGAGTAGTTGTCCACTTATATCCCATCGGACATCGGTTTTAAGAATTAAAAATAGAATATGTACAATTGTGTATATTGTTAGTTGCTTGCCTCAAATACAAATCCATCCAGAAGGATACACTTCTTTCCTTGTACAGGCCATGCATATGTAGCTTTGATAGTCTGGCCATTTGACAAATAAAAGACTATCTGACATTGGTCTCCACGATCTATATTACTACTGATATTGTATGTTCCGGTAAATCGTTCACCATCGACCGTGGATATAGTGCATTCGCAATTATCCGTTAAAACAATTTTGCCGAAATACTCACCTTCGTCATAAGCCGTAAAAGTGCGATTCATACACATTGCATGTGCGGAGATGATGGTTGCAAAGGCCATTACTAAAGATAAAATAATTCTTTTCATAATTACATTCGCTATATTATTTCATTTAACATTAGGATTTGTTATAACAACATAATCTCTTTGTTCATTTTAGGCACTTTGTGCCGGTAAGTGATACAACTTCTACAGATTTAGCAGTTAAGTTGCCAATTTTTTCTTGAATGTTAATTTTTACATCCGTAGTCTGATTGGGTTGTGCGATAACTTTAGTAGAATATGTTTTTTTTGTGGAGCTGTTATATGTCACTTCTACAGTTATTGTTACATTTGCAGATATGTTTTGGCTATCGTTTCCAACCGTAACAGCCACAGCAGAATTGTTGTCTACCAAGTTACAAGAAAATACTTCTACATTGTCATTCGAATCGGAAATTCTGCAAACCTGAGCAGAAATACTAATTGTTGTCATAATTCCAATAACAAACAGTAATAGTTTTTTCATCATTTTTGTTGCCGGTTATATCCCATCGGCCCATCGGTTTTAAAGTGTTAGTATTTGGGGCTTATGCCTTTCTGTTTATGTGTAGACATAAAAAGCGCAGACCTCTCATTGTTTATTCGCAATCAGAGGCCTTCGCATTGCCTATAGAGTCAATAAACAACAGGAAACCTACGCCGATATGACAACACCTTGTTGAGAACAACAAGTGTGAGTAACGTCATACCCATAGGCATCTATTGGTTCTTTGATTTGACTCTGTATCCGAAAGTTGCGAAGTTTCTGATTGCCCAAAACAAAGCGTCAATAAACGCTATTTCAATATGTCTAAAAATCCACCCTTAAATGAAGAGACACTCCCTCCAGCGTAGATTTCGGTTGCAAAGATACAATTTTTTTTTTTAATATGCAAATTTTTTTATAAAAATGTGCGACATTTTTCATTTTTTTTATAAAATAGGAACAATTTCTCGTTTGATTCGCCGTGTAATTTGATCTTTTTTGAGAGGTTGCACGTTTTCTGTCTCTAACTTAGTCACTCGCTGGGTTGCTTTTGTATGGATAGGAATGTCTGCTTGTCTTGCCCCAACGATGTGAGCATTCATTATCATATTTTTCTCTAGTAAGTATGTGTCTTCGTTCTTATGTTGATATATTGTATTTAGATCGACTGAGGCACTTATTTGTTTTAATCTGAATTTTTCGATTTGTTGCTCGCCCATATTTAGTAGATTCAGCATTTGTAGTTGTTCTGCATTTAATTTGATGCCGAATGGAATAGTCACATATACATCTGCGTGTTCTGAGAAACGCTTGACAGAATATGTGTGAGAGTCTAGTATATAATGACGTTGAAAAGTCATTTTGAAGCATCCGAGATATTTAGTGATTGTTTCTGTGTGAGTTAAAATGGTTTCATCTTCAGATTCGTTTGTTACTTCCCAATGACGAATGTCTTTCATTGACTGCTCAAAATCGTAGCGAATGTTGCCCATAGCAAATAAAGCACGATGCACAACAACTCCTGAATCTACAGCATTTGCAGCACGGCGCATCATTTTCTGCTTGTGCTTTTTGTCCATGTGTTCCAATGCATTGGAAGCAAGAAATGAGTCTGCTTGTGTGCGTTTATCCGCATCGAAAAAACGTTTACAATATTCAGCTACAAATTGAATGGAGTCGGTAGGGATCGAACCTTTCTTGCCGGTACGCATGTCTTTGGCTATATGTCCCTGCTGCGGCAGAACGACCACATGCGCGATCATCTGTTCCATACCCCACGGTTCGTCCTCGGCGTCCATGCGGACGTCGCTGACGATGTGATAGGCTGTGGCGGTCATTGGGAAGTCCGACTGCATCTGCCGATAGACGGCAGCCAGCAGGTCTTGCATCCGACGGCGTTTGTTTTTCTGCTTGGCAGGGTTGGCGGCAATGACGACCTCTTCGAGGTGAATAGGTTGCTCCTTGAGGACAATGACCGTTGTATCTTCGTGCAGCTCGCTTAGCAGCAACGTCTGTTTCTCATAGCCGATGAACGATACGATGAGTTCGCTGAAGATTGGCAGGTTGGTCTCCAAACGGAAGAGTCCGTTGCTGCCTGTGGCAGTACCGATGACCGGATCATCCGCCATGTAGACTGTGGCGTAGCTGACCGGCACACCTTTCTCATCGACTACACGGCCGATGTACTCGGTGGCAGTTGAAACTGCCGCAAAGCAGAGTAGGGCACCGATAATGAGATATTTCGATATTTCGATATTTCGATATTTCGGTATTTCGAATGTTTTCATCTGAAGTAGTGATTAAATCCTATTGACAATAACTCTTTGAACTGCAAGTGCTGCGGCTCATCGGACTTGACCGTGGAGTCAAATCGCGGGTGCAGCGTCAAGTGGGTTGACAGGAAACGGTTGATGATAAAGTCCACATCAATCTGCCAGTCAAACTCTACCTGCCGATAGTTGGTATATAGATAGAGTAGGGAATAGATCTCCAACTCTCGCAGCGGTTTGTACTTCAGTTCTACACGCAGTGCGCTACCGAACTCCGACAAGGTTGTTTTGCCTTTGTCTATACCTAACTCCGTGACATTCACGCGCGTTGAGTCGCTGATGGTGGCATGCACGAGTTTGTACGTAGCCGGCATGAAGTTAATACTCACCCAGTCAACCGGCTTATAATCGATACCTACGCCCATGTTGTATCGTATAGGCGTCATGAATGTGGATTTGACCTGCATGCTGTTTTGCTTCCACGAGGGCAGGAAGGTGGTCTGCAGTTCGACCGAGCCGACGACAAACAACTGTTTATAGACTTCATAACCCGCCTTGGAGTATATCTTGAAGATGTCGTCGGTGACGTTCACCTTGTGCACGGTGTCAGACTTGCCTGTTGTGCTGATGCCCATGCGCCACTCGCCGGTGTTCTCCCAGACGAACTTGTTCTTCTTGTAGTTGATCTGCCCTTTCGCCAGCGCGAGCAATGCTAAACTGGAGTTACCGCCCTTGTACCAGTTCGGCGAGATATAGTTCTGCGTGAACTGTACGAGCGTACGTGCCTCTTTGTACCACGGCGTGAACTGCAGGCGTATAGCGCGAACTATATCTTCGCGATCCTCCTCTTCGTCGCGGAAGATATGCTTCTCAATGCGTATATCATGTACCTCGGTCTGCAGACCTATCTCGTCGATCATCCGCTGAGCTTCGAGGCGTATGGAATCGATGCGCAACGAGTCACGCACAATAGAGTCGCGTCGGATGCGTTCCTGCATGGCGAGCAGCCTTGCCTCCGCCTCTTCGGCACTAAAATACGTGCTGTCGATTTCTGCCAGTGAGTCGGCAATTATCCGGCTCTGTTGTGCTACGAGATCCAGGAGCAGTGCATCATCGCTGAACTCCACCGTCTGCTGCTGATCCTGCAAGCGGATGGTGTCCTGTGCAAAGGCCTGCGCCGTAAGGCATAGAAACAATATGATATATCCCAGCCGTATGCGCATTAAGCTGTATCAGGATTAAGCGGTCGACGGAAGGCGCGCACAACCAGCCACACGGCAAACACGATGAACGGAATACTCAGCCACTGACCCATATTCAGCACATGCCCTGCCTCGAAGGCTTCCTGGTCGTTCTTGATGAACTCTAACATAAACCGCGTGACGAACACAATGAGCAGGAACGTGCCGATCAGTAGCCCCTCACGGCGGTAGGCTTTGTGGTAATGGTACATGTGCTGCGTAACAATCAGTGCCACAATGCAGTACAGCATCTCGTAGATCTGCGTCGGGTGACAAGGCTCGGTCTGACCGTCTCTGACGAAGATGAATCCCCACGGCAGGTCAGTCGGTCCGCCGTATATCTCGGAGTTCATCAGGTTACCCAGACGGATCAGTGTAGCCGTAACGCACACGCCGATACACAAGCGGTCGAGGATCCAGATCATCGAGGTGTGGAACTTCGGCACTTTCGAGAAATGCTTGCGGTTGAGCAACCACGCAGCGATGATCAAGCCTATTCCTCCTCCGTGCGAAGACAATCCGCCTTCCCATATCTTCAGCAGGTAGAACGGGTGCTCGATGTACGGGTTGCGGTATTTGATCAGCCATCCGAAGATCTGCACGGGTTCATTGCTGATGTTCATTGCGCGGCAATAACCCGCCATCCACGGTAGCGTAACGTCGTGCCACTCGTAGAACCAGCAGTGACCGATGCGCGCACCGATGATTACGCCAAGCGACATCCACAAGAAGATCTTGTCAGCCCAATCCGGCGGACAGTTCTCATGTTTGTACAGTTTGACTTGTATCAGATAGCACAGGTACAAGCCGATTGCCCACAGCAGTCCGTACCAACGTATTCCCCCGTCACCGAAATGTATCAGTATGGGGTCAACGTTCCATGTTATGTATAGTAAATTATGCATGTATAGTATGTTTGTACGCAGCCAAGGTTGGCTGCGGTCAATTATCGCATATCCGGCGGAGGACCGGGAGGCATGCCTCCACGTGGCGGTGTGCCGGGTTGCTGACCGCTCTCCATCATTTCTTGTACGTGCCCGGCAAAACCTTTCGCCTTGAGGCTACCCATGCGGTTGAGTTTGTAGGTGAAACTAAGCATCACGTACGTGGGTAGGGTGTTATATTCCTTGTACTGCACATAGTTTTCGCCAACGACCTGAACAATGTTCTTCTTTTGGTTCAACAGGTCGTATGCCTTGAGCGTGAGTGTGGCGTTTCGCCAGCTCTTGGCGACAGCGGCATTGAGCAGAATCTCGTTCGGATTGTCAAAGCCGTAGCCGTAACGTGCGGTGTAACCGCAGTCTGCGCTGATCGTCCATTGCTTGGGCAGATTGAATTTCACATCACCCGTCACCGTCCAGTTGAACACGTTCGTCTGTGCTTGGGTGCTGAGGTTGTTCTTCGTATAACTGTAGTTGAACGCGCCGGTTACGCCTACATCAACTATGTCGTGCGTGAAACGCAGCGTCAAGTTCTCACCTACCTGCACGTTGCCTGTCACCGAACGGTCACCAAGTGCAAGACTGTTCGACTCAATCATCTGAGCAATCTCCGCAGCCGTGTAGCCGTAGGATATATATCCTACGCGCTGGTTGTAGCTGACCACGGTGCGTGTGTTGAACTGCATCATTTTGTTGGCAAACGGCGTGTTGAACATCAGGTCGGCACGCACATCAAACGGTACGTCTTGAGCATTGACGGTTTGCTGGTATTGCTTGCCTGTTTCGTCGTAGAGCGAGTTGCCTACGAGCGCGTCTTTGGTTACATTGCCGTGCAGACCGGTCATCAGGCTCCAGAACTTGTCTTGGTCGAACTTCGAGTACATGACATGCAAGCTGTGGCGGAAGGCAGGGTTCAGTCCGAGGTTACCCACCGTCTCGTACATCGCGTCGGAGTTGTTGCGCACTGGTTCGAGTTGCGTGATCGTAGGCTGCTGCGTCGTGCCGTTGTAGCGGATACGGGCGAACTCCTTCTTGCCGAACTTGTAACGGAAGTTGATGTTCGGCGCGAAGTTAAACACATTACGTAAGGTATCGCGCACGAGCACGCCTCCGTACGACGTGCGCGAGTGCGTCTGCGACATCAATCCTTTCAATCCCGCCGTCAGGCTGAACTTCTCGTGTTTCCACTGATAGTTTAACTCCAACTGTTCTGTATAGAAGTCGTTCATCAGGTTGTTGCTGTACTCGTTGTTGTACGTTGTGTCGAGGATGCCTATGTCATACTGGTCTTTGTGCGAACGGCGGTTGTTGCCGCTCAATAGTGCAGCTATCTCCAGAAGATGCTCCTTTGTTTTCAGCGGCTCGATGAACGAAGCACGCAGGCTGTAGCCGACTGCCGTGTTGCCGCTGTTGGTATATTGGTTAACCATCACGCTATCGCCTAAGTTGTCGTAGGCGTAGGTATCAGTGTGCCCCTTCGTGTTGCTGATGTTCGCATTGCCGGTGAGCGTGAGTTTGCGCCCGGGTTTGAGGAAAGAGTGCGTGTAGATCACCTGAATCTTGCCGCTTATATCTCGGCTCAGGCTGTTCTTTGTCTGCTTGCCGTCACTGATGAGCGTGGT
>CAJOFU010000031.1 GCA_905233935.1 Paludibacteraceae bacterium | reverse complement strand
TCCCCGCATACACTCCGGCACTCGTTTGCCACCCATCTGCTGCAGAACGGAGCAGACCTCCGGATAATTCAACAGATGCTCGGGCACGAGAGTATCACAACCACCGAGATCTACACCCACCTTGACATACAAGATCTGCGTCAAGCTGTGCTGAAATACCATCCGGCTAACAGATAGTTGAAAGTTGAGAGTTGAAAGTTGAAAGAAATTGAGAGTTGTCCGTTACATAGTGCTTTTGATTCTTTGCACCTTGCTTCTTGTTCCCGGAGTCAAGGCAGCCGAGACTATCATCATCGGTGAGGTATATAACGCCGAAACGGGCGAACCTGTACCGGCTGCGAACATTACCCTCAAAGGCACTAAAGTCGGGGCATCGACCAACGACGAAGGACTGTTCATGATCCGCACCGACCTGCAGGAAAAACATACGCTCGTTATCTCCGCTGTCGGCTACCGTAAGCAGCGATTCGATATAATGCCCGGCATGCAGGCAGGTATAGATGTCGCGTTGCAGGAGAAAGTGGAGAGCCTGAGAGAGATCCAAGTAATGCCCGACGACGATGAAGCACTCGCCATCATCAAAAACGTACGAGAGAATCGGTCCATTATCGATAGACAGTTGAGGGAAAATGCTGTTGATCGCTATGAAGAGAGCAAGTATCTCTACCTGTCAGACATCCGCGCCAAGCACTTGGAGCGTTTCCTGTGGCGAAACCTCAAAGAGGGAATTATCACCCGCGAAGACAGTTCGATGTTCCTGCCACTGTATATCAGTGTGGGCAACACACATCTGTCCCGAGGATCTCTATCTAAACTGACACAACAACAAACCCGCTGCATTCTGACTGAATCCGACTATGCACCGGTGCTCTCGCTCACGGACAATTACGCTAACTTTTACAAGAACGATGTGACACTTTGCGGCACGACGTTCGTCAGCCCGTTGGCTAAGAGCGGGACTATCTACTATGACTACTTCCTTGCAGACAGTATTGCGCCTGCTGAAGGCGACAGCCTTGCTGCCAAGCGTTATCTGCTGCATTACCGCACAAAGAACGGCTATTACCCTACCTTCAACGGCGAAATGGAAGTCGATTCCGGCACATGGGCAGTACGGCGCATGGAGGCACACGTTCCACGCGAAGTGAACCTGAACTTCTTGCACGCCTTGCATATAGAGCAACAATTCGACGAGCAGAATATCCTGCAAACGGAGCGCATGACGTTAGCCATGGATTTTGCTATCAAGGCTGACTCATCGCACGTATTCCCGAGCATGGTTGTAGAACGCCGGCTGAACTACGTATCCACCGATGCCGACGCACCGTCTATCGAGCGTATAGCCGATTCCACGGCTCTGGAAGCCATGAACACGCTCGAAGACCTGCCGATAGTACGGTTTGTCAAGTGGGGACTGGATATCGCCACAACAGGCTATATTCCTCTTGGAGGCCCTATAGAGATAGGTAAGATCACTGACATCTTCCATTGCAACAAAGCGCACGGACTATACTTTGGTCTGCCGCTGCACACCAACGAGAAACTCTGGAAACACGTCAGCCTGGATGCGTACTTCGGCTACGGATGGGGAGACAAGAAGATGAAAGGGATGGGTCAGGTAGCCGTACTGATGCCCACCGAACGGCGACATTGGCTGCAACTGCGCTACGAGGATCACTACGTTTATTCTGAATCGTCGGTGTTTGACAAACTGATGCGCGAGAACAGTTTCGGTGCAGGCGAAATGGATCTGTTGCCTGCGTTGTTGGATGGTCTGCCATATAACAACGCCACCGCCAAACATACAGCCATCCGTGAACGTGCTTTTCTGGCTAACTACGAGAGCGAATGGCGCGATGGCGTAGAGACCACCATCCGCGTGAAGGTTGGCAGACTTGATCCGTCGTATGTCAGCGACCGTGAACGGCGCACGAATGCCATCGTACCGGAGCCACCCTACCCGTTTGATCCTTTCCGGTTCTACAGCCTGACAGGTATAGTCCGACTGAGTTGGCACGAACGGACAGCGGACTTCTACATGCGCCGGATGCACGTGTACGGACAATATCCCACCTTGTTCCTCGGCGCAGAGATAGGCGGTTTCTCCTACGTTGACGGCGGCGAGAATCACCACGTTTATGCCAAACTCAACGCCACACTACGCCATCAGGTTTCACTGGGCGTAGGCGGAAGGCTGTTGTATATAGCCTCTGCCGGCGTAGTGATCGGCAAAGTGCCTTATCCGCTGTTGGAGATCATGGACGGCAATCAGTCGTATCTGTACGATGCTTATCGTTTCACGCTGATGAACAGCCACCAGTATGCCACCGACAAGTACATTACCCTGCAAACCGAATGGAACGGAATGGGTGTGCTGTTCAACCTGATCCCGGGTGTACGATTCTTGCACTTGCGCGAACTTGTCGAATGTAAGATTGCCTACGGCGGGTTATCCAAAGGACATTCATTTACCGAAGGACTGCAACCGCTCACGATCCCTTACGTAGAGGTCGGTGTAGGAATAGGCAATATACTCCGCCTGATAGATGTCTATTCTATCTGGCGCGTGACACACCGCGATGACCCCACAACACCATTGTGGGGCATACGCGGATGTATTCGTCTGGGATTGTAAATTCTTTTCTGTTTACTCTGAACACATTATCGGCGTTGACCGTCAACGCTGTAGCACTCGCCGTTGCGCTCAATCAGCAATTGGCCGTCGCGCTGCACTTTGGTTGCCTTGGCATCAAATGTTACGTGATCGACTGCATCCTCGATATTCGGCTCGCCTTCACCGAAGAAATACGTACCGTTTATCGTTGAACCGTTATGCGTTGTAGCGTGCACATCGAACTGACCACCGCCCTCGACAGCCACTACCTCCAGCGTGCCGCTGACAAGGTAATAAGGCACATATTCGTATGGATAACCGTACTCATCGTATGAGACATCCGTCAGGAAGTACGACGGGAAATCGTAATCATCGTAACCGCCTACTGAAGCTTGAATAGTGTTGGCATAATCATCGCCTTCCATATAGACGTAGTTGATCGGGTATGTGCCTACCGGAAGAATTGTGGTCTCTGATTCATCCCCCAGCGTCGAAACAAATACAATCAGATTCAGCATATAGTTGTTTTGCCGGTCAAACAGTTTGATGTCCGTACACGGGTACTCAAGAAACTCTGTTTCGTCAACGTACGCCAGGCTGTCAAACGTAACATCCATTGTCACTTGCTCCTCAGGCTCCCACTCAAACGAATAGTCATAGTCGTCTTCTTCGTCAATATGTATCTCCGGCGTGCTGGTAAAATAGATTGCTACGCTCTTGCACTGCATCTGTTTCTCGCAGGTAATGGTGAGAATATTGCTGTTCACCTCAGTCACAGCAAGCACTTGTTCGGCAGTTACCTCATCCTCGCTGGCATCGACGTATTGTATTTCGCCACTTGAGGCTTCTGCTTCAAACTCTTTCTTTACATACCCGTTTACCACTATCGCCTTAATCGGTTGTGTAGCAGTAAACGTCAGGCTTGCTCCGGCATTCACGGAGAAATATGTCTCATAGCGTGCGCCTTTTGTGCATGTGACCTTGATATTATTCTGTATGAAGGTATATGCTTGGTTGCTACCTGTAGCCTCCGAATTGGCAATGACGGTTGGCTCATCATATTCGTAATCGGCAACCAAACCCTCCAACGGATCTTCCTCCTCGACATCACCGGCGTCGTACGTGCCGTCAATCGTTACGGTCTTGATATATACCGACTTCTTATTGACCTTGGTGATGACGATCTTCAGATCACCGCTCAACGCTTCTGCTGCGCTGAACGTAAGCGTCAGATCGGTTGCCCGCGCCAATTGTTTCGTTCCGAAAGACACCTCACCTACATACACGGTAATACTGTTGTCATTGTCTTTCTCGGAATTGGTATAACAAGCTATTGTCACTTCTTTCACGTTTGATACGCCCGCAAGCGTCAACTCACTGCTTGATGTGAATTGTACACCACGTTCGGTAAAGCCGTATGGGGCTACTGTGGCTGTCCAGCCTTTGGGGATCGATGACGTGAAATCGAAACTTGTTTCGGCTTTGACAAAACAGAGACTTGCCACCAGTGCAAGCAAAAGGAGAATAGTCTTTTTCATGATATATAGTTTATAAAATCTTTTAATTTTCAAATCTTCTAATTCAAAAAAGATACCCACGCTTGATTAAGGTGGGTATCTTGGTTGTTTTAAGCGAGTGCGATGATAGTCTCTTCGTCTTTCTCGCAGAAGGTCAGTTTACCTTCGCGTGCCAACCAACCTAATGCGAGGTTGAGGTCAGCGTCTTTGAGCTTGGTTGCTTTCTTCAGAGCCTTGCTTGACAAAGCACCGTTCTGCAATGCGCTCCAGATCTTTCCGGCGTTAGCGCCGATCAGTTCTACATTCATAATTTTTTCAATTTTGTTAAACGTTAGGATTATATAAATAGTCTTTGTACTATTATTCTACTTCCATTGCGTTTAACATGGTATTGATTTTATGCTTCCCACGCGCGGAACGCGAGTGCTGCATTATGTCCGCCGAAGCCGAATGCGTTGCTTAGAGCATAACGTAAGTTTCGTTTCTGCGGTGTGTTGAACGTAAAGTTCAGTCTCGGGTCGATATTCGGGTCATCGTCACCCTCGGCGTGGTTAATTGTAGGAGGTACAACTTGATGATAAAGAGCCAGAATCGTTATCAAGGCTTCCAGCGCTCCGGATGCACCTAACAGGTGACCGGTCATCGACTTCGTGGACGACAAGTTCATCTCGTAAGCATGCTCGCCAAACGCTTTGACTACCGCCTTCGCTTCTGCCAAGTCACCTATCGGCGTCGATGTGCCGTGCGTATTGATATAATCAACATCCTCAGGCTTAATCCCCGCATCTCGTATTGCTTCCAGCATCACACGTTTGGCTCCCTCGCCCTCCGGATCAGGGGCTGTCAGGTGGAACGCATCAGCCGTTGAGCCGTAGCCCACCAATTCGGCATATATGTGTGCTCCGCGCCGTACAGCGTGCTTGTACTCCTCCAACATCACACACGCTGCTCCTTCGCCTGCCACAAATCCGTCACGCGACGCCGAGAACGGACGCGATGCCGTTGCCGGATTATCATTGCGAGTCGATAATGCACGCAAGGCGTTGAATCCGCCAATTGCCACCGAGCAAATCTCCGCTTCGCTGCCACCTGCAATAATCGCATCAGCCTTGCCCAGACGAATATGGTTCATTGCCGACACAAACGCTATTGCCGATGAGGCACAGGCAGCTGTCGTGCAGAAGTTTGGACCTTTCAACCCCAGACGAATGGCTATATATCCAGCCGCTATATCCGTGATAATACTTGGAATCAAGAACGGCGAATAATGAGGAACATGATCCTCGCGAAGAGCGTGCTCCGTGATTTGTTGCTCAAGAGTTATCAATCCCCCTACACCGGAACCCACAATCACTCCCACGCGAGACGGGTCTTTTACCTCAAGAGCGGCATCTTTGAATGCTTCAAGGGCTGCAACGTAAGCAAGCATCGTGTAGCGATCAAGCTTGCGCTGCTCCTTAAAGTCAAACCAATTATTCGGGTCGAAATCCTTTACCTCGCTAGCAAACTGCGTACGATGTTTCGAGGCGTCAAACAACGTAATAGGTGCTGCACCGCTCTTGCCGGCCATCAATGCCGACCAAGTCGATGCAACATCATTACCTAACGGATTAATCGTGCCTAAGCCGGTTATTACGACCCGTTTTAATGCCATGCAAATATGGATTACTTATTCAGCGCCTCGGTGATGTAAGCTACGGTGTCACCTACAGTGCTGATCTTTTGAGTAGCATCGTCAGAGATGGTGATATTGAACTCCTTCTCAAACTCCATAACGAGTTCTACTACGTCCAGCGAGTCGGCATTCAGATCGGCTGTATAAGACGACTCCATGGTAACTTGTGACTTGCTGACACCTAATTTCTCAACGATGATGTCAATAACTTTCGATTCAATTTCAGACATAATTCTGTATGTTTAATGGTTAATTTTTATGTTATATGGTTAATTTTTTTCTTCTTTTTCGTAACGCGTTTTTCAAACGCGAATACAAAGTAACGGCTTTTTTATCAAAAAAGCAAATATTTTGCGCTAACTTTGCATGTTTGCGGGCTATTAATTTTTTTTTGCTATATTCACCCGCTAAAACCGTCTTGCAATCTCCTCTGCCGACAGCCAAACTACCACCGTTTTTCCATCCGGTGTGATCCGGTACGAGGATAGTGCGAATAGTCGATCGAGTATACCAGTCATCTCCGCTTCGCTCAAATTCTTACCCATCGGAATAGCTGCACTCTGCGCAAGGGTTAACGCGATGCGTTGCTGCATATCGGCATGAATATCCGACTGACCATCAGCGGCACGCGCAATGATAGCGCGTAATGCCGTTGCAGCGTTCTGATTGCCTAACACTGAAGGCAACGCGGTTATGTCGTACGTGCTTGGGGAAACCTTCACCAATTCAAAACCCAAACTCCCCAAATCCGGCAACAATGCTTCCAGCACAGGCTGCTCGTCAGCACTGACCGTCAACGGTTCAGCAAACAGCAACTGCTGGCTCACTCCGCGATGACTCTGCAACTGGGCGACAAGCTGATTATATAAAATAGTTATATGCGCGCGACGCGCGTGAACAAGCATCAAACCGCTGTCTTTCGCACAAACGATATATCCGCCTGCCACCGACTGAGGATGAAGCGTTTCGCTCTCTTGCAGTTGAGGCAACTCGGTTTGTTGAACCTGCACTTGCTTTAGCGGTTCATACAATTCCTGCCAGTGCGATGAGACTTTCTCTTTCTGGGGAGTGAACGGATTGTATCCCGATGACACATGCAGTTCAGGGGCTTTCGCACTCGCGCGCATCATTTCGTTGGATACAGGAATCTCTATATTGCCTCCCAAAAAGTCTATTGACGGTACTACATTGAACTTGCCCAATGCGGCACGCACAGTCGCCATCAGAATCGGGAATATCGACTGCTCGTCTGCAAACTTGATCTCGGTCTTCGTCGGGTGTACGTTCACGTCAATCGACTCCGGAGAAATATCGAAATAGATAAAGTACGGCGGCATCATCTCTGCGGACAACATTCCCGCATATGCTTGCAACACTGCCTTATGGAAATACGGATGACGCATGAACCTGCCGTTCACAAACAAGAACTGTTGTGCCTGCTTCGATGCTGCTTCCGGTTTGCCAACAAAGCCGCGGATGGTCACCAGCTCGGTCTGCTGCTCGATCTCCAATAACTGTGAGGTATAGAGTTTGCTCTTGCTCTTGCCGAACACACCTTCTATACGCTGCTTGAGCGAACCAACGGGCAGATCATACAGGATCTCGTCGTCCGACACAAACGTGAACGACACATCAGGATAAACCAGCACAATATGCTGAAACGTGGTAATCAGATTCCTCAGTTCTGTCTGGTCGGATTTGAGAAATCTGCGGCGAGCCGGCACATTAAAGAACAAATTCTGCACCTGAATACTTGTACCTACAGCACACTGACACGGTTCTTGTTTCTGTACCTGTGTTCCGGCTATCTCAAGCAATGTGCCCACCTCATCGCTTGCACGGCGCGTAGTCATCTTTACTTGTGCTACGGCACATATACTCGGCAACGCTTCACCGCGGAAGCCCATGGTGCGAAGATGGAATAAATCTTGCGCATTGCTTATCTTCGAAGTCGCATGACGCTCAAATGCCATACGGGCATCCGACACCGACATGCCTGAGCCGTCGTCTATCACTTGGATGAGCGACTTACCGGCATCACGTACCAACACGCGAATCGAATGAGCACCCGCATCCAGCGAATTCTCTACCAACTCTTTCAAACAGGAAGCCGGTCGTTGAATGACCTCACCTGCAGCAATCTGGTTGGCTACACTATCCGGTAACAGTCGTATTACATCCATCTTATCTTCTGCTTTTGACTTTCGACTTTTTGCTACAGCAACCAATAGAACACGAATATCAGCAGCGCTAACAGCACGATCCAGAACGTCAGTTTGGATTTATGCTCCGTGTCTATCCGCAGTTTAGTCTGTGCCTCATGCGCCTCGCGGAACGAGCCGCGGTGTAATGTCGTTATGTGCTCTGCACTCTCTGAGCCCGATTTGTCACCCTCGGATTGTTCTTTCTGTTCACGCAAAGCCCGAAGGCGCGCAAGTTTTTGCTTGCGCGCCTCTTTTTCTTCGTCGTAATAGATAGGACGATAGTCCCACTCACGAGGTTTGTTTACTTTCGGGAATAGTACCGACATTACTTAACGATAGCTGCGAACTCTGCGTCCTCTGCAAACTTAGCAAACTCAACGTCATTGGCTGCTTTAGCCTTCAGGCTTGAGTCTTGTGCTACAGCGTTCTTCAGGTTGCTCAGTACGTCAGCCTTGGCATTGGTACGGGCACCTACAACAGCCTTCAGATAAGCGGTTGTTGCATTCGGCTCAGCTACAGCGTCAAGAGTCTTCTTGGCACCTGCATAGTCCTCGTTGAGGATCTGCTGAACAGCGGCGTTGTTCGTTGCGCTCTGACCGTAAGCACTGCGAGCCTGCTTGTAGTCACCCTTCATGGTGTAGAGGGTACCCATAGCAGCCTTCAGGTTAGCCTGTGTTCCGGCAGCCTTGCCAAGATGCTCTTCAGCCTTCTTCAGGTCACCGTCAGCCATTGCGGCTACACCGGCATTGTAGTTTACGTCAGGATTGTTCGGTTCGATCTGCAGTGCGCTCTGGAAGCAACGGCGTGCCTCAACTACGTTGCCCTCCTGCATATAAACCATACCGAGGTTGTTGAAACCACGGAAGTCGTTCGGGAATTGCTCGGTAGCTTTCTTGTAGATGCGGATCTTCTCTGCGCGGTCGTTGGTCAGAGTAGCAGCATATAGCAACTCCTCAACATTCAGAGCAGCAGGATCGTTCTTTGCAAACTCGGTGATCTCGTCATCCGACTTGCCGATAAGATCGGTGGTCAGGATCAGACGGCTGCGACGCAATGCAGGCAGAATCTCTTCAGCAATGTTCTTGTAAGCAGCGGCAATGTTCTTGATTTGAGTCTCGCGCTCCTCAGGATCGCTATACATCGACAGAACACGCAGTACGAGGTCCTTGTCCTGAATGTTGCTGTTCTCGAGAGCAGCCTTGAAGCCATCCCAGTCCTCGGCTGTGATGTTGCTTTCGATGTTCTGGTCAATCTTGTTCTTCTTCAGATCCTTGGCAAGGAACTTCTGCGAAACATCCTGGCGGTTCTTAGCCAGTTTTGCGTTCAGATCCTGTGCGCCATCAGGCGAAGCGTAACCAGCAACCTCAAGGCTGTGGATAGCTTTGCGCTCGTTAGCGTTAGCTTCCTGGATAGCAGCCTGAAGGTCTTTCATCTGCTGCGAACTGGTCTCCGAGTTACGGAGATTAGCTTGTTGGATCAAGAACAAGATGTCAGCCTCTTGGGTCTGTTGGATAACACGCTGGAACTTGTCAGGAGTGATCTGAGCCTTGTTGTCCTCAGCCTTAACCATCTTCGAGGTTGCGTTCAGACCCTCTGCTACGAGTTGCTCGGGAATCTCAACGGCCTTCTTGCCGTTCTTAGCCTCAAAGCGCAAGAACAATTTGGTGTTCTTGTCCATTGCACCGTTGTACGGGAATGTAGCGTGCTGTTTGTAAGCACCACCTTCTTTGCACTTAACTACGGTACCGTTCTCTTTTGCCTTCTCACCTACATAGGTTACAGGCTCGCCAAGAATTTCTTGGTCACCACACTTCAATACAGGAGTAACGGTCAGAACACCCTTCTTTGCAAACTTCTTCTCGGGGAACGTTCCGGTAATGTCAACGTTCACCTTGTCACCCACTACTGCCATAGGGCTCGGGTTAACTTTTACCTGCTCAGGACTGGGCACGGATTTACATGACGTCAGGATTGCCATTGCAATCACTGCAACCAAAAGAAATTGTTTTTTCATACGTTTTAATTATTGTAGAGTTGTGTTTTGTTGTGCGCAATACACATTTTATCGACTGCAAAGTTACAAAAAATTTTTGAAATATGCAAATTTTTAGCGATTTTTTTGCAAAAATAATATTTTTCAGCTTGTTTTTCTATAATAAATGACCTAAAATTAGGAAATTTGGAAAAAAAATCGTAACTTTGTATGCGATAATATTCGGACGTATGCAATCAAGTCGTCACATAGTCATCCTTTGTGCAGTCGTAGTGCTGTGCTTTCTGTCCTGCACCAAGCAAAAACAGGAGCGTGCCGCACAGCAGCATGTCAGCAATGCTGCCCAGCTCATTGAGCAACACCGCTACGAAGCTGCCTTGCAGCAAATAGATTCCGTTAACACGCTTTATCCAAAGCAGGTTGCACAGCGCAGGCAGGCTAAAGCGCTAAAGGATACCATCGTCTATCTGCAATCGCAACAGACGCTCCGGTACGCCGATTCGATCCTCCAGCCGCTACTGCCCGAAGCCGACAAACTTCTCAAAGAGTTCCGCTTTGAGAAGAACGATAACTACGAGGACCACGGACATTACGTTTATCGCAACCTCCAGACAGGCTGGAACACCAACCGCTGTTTCCTGCAAGCCTACGTATCCGACGACCGCAAAACGCTCGTCAAGAGTTACTACTACGGCGCAAAGCAGATCAATCAGTCGTCTATTGCGCTACAAGCCGGAGACGCGGAAATAGAACTCAGCGGTCAGAACCACGCCTTTGAGGTCGAAGGTTGGCACGAAGTACTCACCCTTGCCGACGAACAGGCTCTTGAAGTGCTGAACTTTATCTCGTCGCACCTCGGCGAACGTATCCGCATTACTGCCAAAGGCAAAAGCAACGCGGTTTATTACCTCTCTGACAACGAGAAAGAAGCACTTGACAAAACGTACCGCCTCGGATTGCTTATGCGCGACATCGACCAACTTGAGCAGCAGATACGTCTCGCATCGCTACGTATCGAACATTTTGAATCCAAACAACAATGAATACATACGAAAGTCACATAGCCAAAGTGCCGGCAGATGCATCGGCAATCTACGCGGTCATATCCGACCTGAGTAATCTTGAGCGCGTACGCGATCTTATTCCCCAGGACAAGGTGCAGGAGTTTGAAACGGATACGGACTTTGTCCGCCTCAAAGTGGATGGTCTGGGACAGAAGATTATCATCCGCATCGTGGACCGCATAGCCAACGATACTGTCAAGTTCGGCATCGAAAACCTGCCGATGGACGGAAACTTCTGGATTCAGGTCAAGCAAGTTGCTCCTCATGACAGCCGCATCAAACTCACCCTGAAAGCCGAACTGCCCATGATGATCGCTATGATGGCAGGCAAAAAAATACAACAAGGCATTGACCAAGCCGCCGACATGATGGCTCAAATGCCTTTCGAACAATGGGTTCAATAATCCAGAATATCCAGTTAATCCAGAACATCCAGATAACCCAGAATATTCAGACATAAATCAATAAGATTATGGCAAACAAAAAACGCAACCGTACAGGACTTCACAGAGAGGGACGTAAAATGCTGCTTGGAGTAACACTCGTAGCATTCATCATCAACCTTGTAGCATATTTCTATTTCCCGCATTGGATTCTTGCGGTGCTACTTGCATTGACCGCTGTAGCATTGGTCTTTGTCGTGTATTTCTTTCGCGACCCGGTACGTATATTCACCATTGACGACCCGGATTATCTCGTAGCTCCGGCTGACGGCAAGGTTGTTGTCATCGAACCCGTCATGGAGAACGAGTATTTCCACGAGCAACGTCTGCAGGTCAGCATCTTCATGTCGCCGTTCAATGTACATGCCAACTGGTATCCTTGCGAGGGAACGATCCTCGTCAGCGAGCACCAAGCCGGTAACCACAAAGCCGCGTGGCTGCCCAAGTCCTCTACCGAGAACGAACGTTCGCTCGTAGTTATCGAGACGAAGAACAAAGCCGTCATCGCTGTCCGCCAGATTGCCGGAGCTATGGCTCGTCGTATCGTTACCTACGCCCGTGCCGGTAAGGAGTGCCATCGTAACAGCCACCTCGGCTTCATCAAGTTAGGCTCGCGCGTGGATTTGTATCTCCCGCTCAACACCGAGATGTTCGTCGAGATGGGCGACAACGTACGTGGCAACCAGACCATCATCGCCAAACTCTGATAAGGTATCCGCCATATGGCGGATTAAATCATAACCACTTAAATAACACACACCATGAACAAGTTTGAAGAATTTTTTGCGCAATATCCCTTTGCGCTCACCGACGAGCAAGTAAAGGCTCAAACTGCGGACATCATCGCCAAGCACGCTGCCGAGAACAACAACGCTGCTGTTTGGAAACAGTGTCTGCACCAGATTGACCTCACCACCCTTATGGGTGACGATACCCATGCACGTGTAGAGAAAATGGCTGCCTGCGTCAACCATTTCGCTGACCACTATCCCGCACTCAAAGATTTCAACGTAGCATCTATCTGCGTTTATCCCGCTCTTGTACCTGTAGTTAAAGCCAACCTCAAAGCCGAAGGCGTTGGTATCACATCAGTTGTAGGCGGATTCCCCGCTGCACAGACCTTCATCGAGATCAAGGTTGCCGAGGTTGCTATGGCTGTTAAGGAAGGTGCTACCGAGTGCGATATGGTTCTCTCGCAGGGCAAGTTCCTCGAGGGCAAGTTCCAGGAGTGCTTCGATGAGATTGCCGAGCAGAAAGCTGCTGCAGGTAAAGCGCACTTCAAAGTTATCCTCGAGACAGGTGCATTGAAGACTGCCGAGAACATCTGGAAAGCTTCAATCCTCGCTATGGCAGCAGGTGCTGACTTCATCAAGACATCTACCGGTAAGATTGCCGTTAATGCTACTCCCGAAGCTACATTCATCATGTGCCAGGCTATCAAAGCATGGAAGGAGAAGACCGGTGCTATCGTCGGCTACAAACCCGCTGGAGGCGTTTCGACCACCGATGAGGCTGTGGCTCACTTCACTCTCGTTAAGGAGATCCTCGGTCAAGAATGGCTGAACAACAAGCTCTTCCGCTTCGGTGCCAGCCGTCTTGCTAACAACCTGCTCACCTCCATCGAAGGCAGCGAACAGAAATATTTTTAATAGACCGTTTCACTGAAAGAATAAAGACCGCTGCGCTGAAAGAGTAAAGACAGCGAAGCGATCCTTAATCCTGAAAAGAATGAATAAGATCATCTCTAAAAGATTCTTCTCTGACAATGTTGCGGAGCTCGTGGTTGAAGCTCCGCTCATTGCCAAGAGTCGCCGCGCAGGACATTTCGTTATTGTCCGTGTAGATCAACAATCCGAGCGCATGCCGCTCACCATAGCCGATGCCGACATTGCCGCCGGCACGATCACCCTTGTTGTACAACGTATAGGCGTCTCGAGTGCCAAACTCTGCGCCATGAACGCCGGTGACTTCCTCGCCGATGTCGTGGGACCGCTCGGTCAGGCTACCCGTATCGAGAAGTACGGTACGGTTGTTTGTGCGTGCGGTGGCGTAGGTGCTGCGCCGATGCTGCCTATTGCCCAGGCACTCAAGCGTGCCGGAAACAAGGTCATCACCGTGCTCGCAGCGCGTAACAAGGATCTAATCATCCTTCACGACGAACTGGCGGCTACCTCCGACGAGGTCATCATCATGACGGACGACGGCTCGGCTGGCACCAAGGGTCTCGTGACACAAGGTATAGAGATGATCGCTCAGCGCGAGCAAGTCGATAAGTGCATCACTATCGGCCCGGCTATCATGATGAAGTTCGTCGCACTGACCACGAAGAAGTACAATATTCCCACCGAGGCCTCGCTGAACACGATTATGGTCGATGGTACGGGTATGTGCGGTGCGTGCCGTGTGACGGTCGGCGGTCAGACGAAATTCGTCTGCGTCGATGGTCCGGAGTTCGATGCCCACCAGGTTGATTTCGACGAGATGCTCTCTCGTCTGCGCTCCTACAAACCCGAAGAAGCCGCCGCTTATGAGGCATACCTGAATGGTAAACAGCCATTGGTCATTAGCCATTTGCCATTAGCTGACCAAGAGCCAAAAGCCAAGAGCCAAGAGCCAATGGCTAACAGCCAACAGCTAACAGCCAAAGAAAGAGCCGCTATTCCTCGCGTGAAGATGCCGGAATTGGCACCTGAAGAGCGTGTGAAGAGTCTGCACAAAGAGGTGAACCTCGGTCTTACGCCCGAGCAGGCATTGACCGAGAGTCATCGTTGTCTGAGTTGCAAGAACCCGGGCTGCGTCAAAGGCTGCCCCGTGAACATCGATATCCCTGCGTTCATCAAGCAGATCGAGCTTGGTGACATCAACAAAGCTTCGGATATCATCCATGAATCGAGTTCGCTGCCAGCAGTCTGCGGTCGCGTATGCCCGCAAGAGAAACAGTGCGAAGCACAATGTATCCATGTAAAGATGGGTCACCAGCCTGTTGCCATCGGTTACCTCGAGCGCTTTGTCGCCGACCACGCAGAGAGCAATCAGAATTCAGAATTCAGCACGGCTCTGCCGATCGAAAGAAATCAGAAATCAGAAACCGCACCGAAGGTAGCGGTTGTAGGTAGTGGTCCTGCCGGTTTGACGTTTGCCGGTGATATGGCAAAGTACGGCTACAAGGTTACGGTCTTCGAAGCCTTGCACGCTATAGGTGGTGTGCTCAAATATGGTATCCCTGAGTACCGTTTGCCGAACGCTATTGTTGATAAGGAGATTGACGGTTTGCGTCAATTGGGCGTGGAGTTTGTTACGGACACCATCATTGGCAAGACTGTCACCGTCGATGATCTGCAGGCTGACGGCTACAAGGCGATCTTCGTCGCTTCGGGAGCAGGTCTGCCGCGCTTCATGGGAATCCCGGGTGAGAACCTCAACGGCGTTATGTCGTCCAACGAGTACCTCACGCGCGTGAACCTTATGGATGCGACGAACGAAGCGACCGACACACCGGTGCTATATGGCAAGAACGTACTCGTTATCGGTGGCGGTAACACCGCTATGGATGCCGTACGTACCGCCAAACGCCTCGGCGCAGAGCACGCTATCATCGTTTATCGCCGCAGCGAGGATGAGATGCCTGCTCGTAAAGAAGAGGTTGAGCACGCCAAAGCCGAAGGCATTGAGTTTATGACGCTGCATAACCCTATCAGTTACCAAGCTGACGAGAATGGTCGCGTCAAAGAAGCCACACTGCAAGTGATGACACTTGGCGAACCCGATGAGTCAGGTCGCCGCTCACCGGTGCCTGTAGAGGGCAAGACGATCACCGTGCCGGCAGATATGGTGGTTGTAGCCGTAGGCGTATCGCCTAACCCGATTATTCCGAAGTCTGTTGCCGGACTCGAAGTATCGCGCAAAGGCACGATCGTTGTGGATGATTCGATGCGCTCATCATTGCCTATTCTTTATGCAGGTGGTGACATAGTCCGCGGAGGCGCAACAGTTATTTTGGCTATGTCTGACGGCCGCAAAGCTGCAGCCGCCATGCACGAAGCCCTCTGCGCTAAATGATACATTGGGGAAATGAGAAAATGAGAAAATGGGTAAATAACCAAATGATAATAACATGTCAGTACACGTACAAAATACACGAATGACCACCACGCGAATCCGCAAGATGAAAGGCGAGGAGAAGATCACGATGCTTACCTCGTACGATTTCACGCTGGCTCGTTTGGCAGATGAGTCAGGCGTAGAGATTCTACTTGTCGGCGACAGTGCGTCGAATATCGTTTGTGGCAACCAATATACCTTGCCGATTACCGTAGATGAGATGATCTTCCTGACTAGGGGAGTCGTTCGCGCTGCAGAGCACGCGTTAGTAGTGGTCGATATGCCGTTTGGTTCGTATCAGGTCAACGATGACGAGGCTGTTCGCAACGCCATCCGCATGGTGAAAGAGAGCGGTGCGGATGCCGTGAAACTTGAAGGCGGACGCGAGGTTGCCGAAGCTATACGCAGGATGGTGGTAGCCGGTGTGCCTGTGTGCGGGCATCTGGGATTGACGCCGCAGAGCGTCAACCAGTTTGGTGGCTACGGTCTGCGTGCCAAGGAAGAAGCCGAGGCTGAGAAGTTGATTGCTGACGCAAAATTACTGGACGAAGCCGGTTGCTTCTGCATCGTACTGGAGAAGATCCCTGCAGCATTGGCTGAGCGCGTGACGAAAGCCGTCAGTTGCCCGACGATAGGCATCGGTGCCGGAGCAGGTACAGACGGGCAGGTGCTTGTGCTGCACGATATGTTGGGCCTGAACGAAGGCTTCAAACCGAAGTTCCTCCGTCAGTTTGCGCACTTGGCAGAACCGATTCATCAAGCTGTCAGCGATTATGTAGCTGCGGTGAAAGATTCGTCGTTCCCTTCGGCAGAGGAAAGCTACTAAAATGAGAAAATGGTAAATGAGTAAATGAAAAAATGTATTAATCTTTAAATATTTACACCAATGGACAAGAAATTTATTTGCCCGATCTGTGGTTATGTACACGAGGGCGCAGAGGCACCAGAGCGTTGCCCGCAATGCAAACAAATCGTTGAATGGAAAGTGGCAGACGAGAGCAAAGGTCTCGTTTGGGCTTGCGAGCACGTATTAGGCGTAGCCAAAGATGTGCAAGATCCTATTATCCACGATGGTCTGCGCGCACACTTTATGGGTGAGTGCACCGAGGTAGGCCAGTATCTGGCTATGGCTCGTCAGGCTGACCGCGAGGGTTATCCCGAGATTGCCGAGGCTTTCCGCCGCTATGCATTTGAGGAGGCTGATCACGCTTCGAGATTCGCCGAGTTGATCGGTGAGCTTGTTTGGGACACCAAGACCAACCTTGAGAAACGTATGTTGGCTGAGGCCGGTGCATGTGAGGACAAACAGAATATTGCCAAACGTGCGAAAGAGTTGAACCTTGACCCGATTCATGACACCGTTCATGAGATGGCTCGCGACGAGGCTCGTCACGGCGCAGGATTCCAAGGTCTGTACAACCGCTACTTCAAGAAGTAATTCCCTACTCAGCAACGACAACGGACCGACATTCGTCCGATAATGGCCCGATATTGCCGTACGTTTTTAGCACAAAAGAAGACTCTCTTTCGGGAGTCTTCTTTACATATTATGCGTACGCGCATACACGCGAACCATAATATGAATTGGAGAATGGGATTAGAAAATGATTGACTCGTCTTGCTCGTTAGCCTCATTAGCAAATCCTTCTTCCTCCTGTGCGGCTTCGTCGTGACGCTGCTGGTACTCTTGCGGACGATAGAGGATCTGGATGTTTTCGGCAATCACCTCAGTTTTGCTGCGGCGTTGACCTTCCTTCTCCCACGTACGAGTCTGCAGTTTACCCTCAACATAGAGCTTCATACCCCTGCGAATGTTCCGCTCTGCCCACTCGGCAAGATTGCGCCAGAGCACGATAGCGTGCCAATCAGTCTTGTCGGGGACTTGCGTACCGTTCTGCATCGTGTAACCGCGTTCGGTGGTTGCAAGGTTAAAATTAGCGATTGCAACACCACGATCCAAGTAACGTACTTCAGGGTCTGAACCAACGTTGCCAATTAGGATTACTTTATTGACTGAAGACATAATAACGTAAATTTTGTAAAATTTTGTACAAAGATACAAAAAAAAATCCATATTTGCAAAAAAAATTTGCATATTTGCAAAAAAAATTGTATCTTTGTATGTTTTTTTGTAAAAAAATATCAATCCAGTTTATGAAAAACATCATTACATCTCTCGTTTTGGCTTGTTTGGCACTGATCAGCCTTCCTGTACAAGCACAGAAAAATTCCCAAGAATCCAGCGCTCAGGACTATGTAGTTCGTTGCGTTGCATTCTACAACTTGGAGAACCTGTTTGACACCATTCATGACTTCTACGTTCTGAACACCGGTGACACGGTTCATAAGAACGATTACGAGTATCTGCCATCGGGTGGTATGCACTGGTCGGGACTCAAGTACCGCAACAAACTCAAGAATATGGCGTACGCCATTTCGCAGTTCGGCTTGGATAAGACTCCTCTCGGCGCATCGATCATCGGCGTGTGCGAGGTAGAGAATATCCGCTGCTTGCAAGCACTTGCTGACGAGATTGAGAACCAGACGGGCAGGAAGTATATCCCTATTCTATTGGAAGGTCCCGACCGTCGTGGTGTAGATGTAGGCTACCTGTACGATCCGCGTTATTTCGTTCCGGCAGGCAAGCCTGTACCCTATACGCTCAAGGCACATTACTCTGACGGTGGTGTTGTTCGCAGCCGTTTCCAACTGCTGTTGTCGGGCTATATGAAGGACGAAAACGGTCAGATCGTAAAAGACAAACTACACCTGATTGTCAACCACTGGCCGTCACGTTACGGCGGTGAGGAGAGTTCGCGTGCTACGCGTGATACGGCAGCTATGCTTTGCCGTCATATTACCGACTCGCTGTATCTGAAAGACCCGAGATCGAAAGTGATCATCATGGGCGACTTGAACGATGACCCGTTCAACCACTCATGTGCTGAGATTATGGAAGCACGCAAGAAACGCGAGGATGTTACCACGCAAGGCTTCTTCAATACAATGTGGCTGCATCTTGACCGCGGTGTTGGTACGCTGATGTACAACGGCACATGGGATCTGTTTGACCAGATCATCATCAGTGAGCCGCTGCTGAACGCGCCTCACGAGCGTACACAATGGACATATTGGAAATCCGAAGTGTTCAACAAGCCGTTCTTGACCGTACAAGAGGGCAAGGACAAAGGTGCACCGCTGCGTACGCACAAAGGCGGCGTATGGCAGAATGGCTACGGTGACCACTATCCGACAATGATCTATTTGATTAAGAATAAATAGACCACTGCGTTAAAAGAGTAAAGACCGTTTCACTGAAAGAGTAAAGACTAATTAGGCTTTCGAATAAACAAATAAAAAAACTATATATTTAGCGGTAATGGAAAAGACAAGTGACAGATGTTCAATCGTTCACCGCACAGACGCAATCAAGTTGCGCAACTACGGCAGAATACTTCAAGATTTGGTAGCTTACGCTACTACAATCACCGACGAACAGCAGCGTAAAGAGGCGACTATCTATATAGCCCGCTGTATGCGCCAGAAGAACCAGATCTGGAACAAGGATTTCGAATCCGGAGTAGAACGACTCAAAGAGGATATTGAGACCTTGTCGGGCGGCAAGTTATCCACTGACTTCCCGGAGTTTGAAGAGGCTATGCAGCAACGAGCATTCGCCAGTATGGAATCAGCAAAGAAAGAGCAACGTAATAAGGTCATTAAGAAGCCGAAACGTTGACGTTGGCTTTGACTGTCGGTTGACTGTCGGTTGACCGTCGGTGCGAGGTAACGTTTTGGCTGACGGAAACTCAGCGGCGAGTTGATATAAATACAAAAAGAAGCACCCGCTTGGGAGGGCACTGAAAAAGGTAGCCTTTTAGAACGGAGCTATAAAAAAGAAGGGATTGTAACGCTTTTACGTTGCAGTCCCTTTTTTTTGATTATTTCGTAAAAAAGATGTTATAGGGAGTCATATGCGCTCCATAATGGTCGCATAGGGTGATTTTGGGTGTAAATTGAGGGCGAGCAGTTTGATAATACGTTTCACATTCGCAGCAAACATAGTTATAGCACCCTGCATCTGCATGGCGTCCATTCCGTATGATTCTGCTCGCGCGTATCCTAAAACATTCTTTAACTCAGCATTCTTCGCTTCTATCTTGTACCGTTCGGATTTGTAAAGCCTCTTAAATTCCTCAGTTTCTTGGAATGCCAACTGTTCCGTTTGAGTATCTGACTTGATAGTAATGCTGTAACTCTTAGTCTTCGCACCTGCTTTATAACACCATTCGCGTAATGCGCATGTCTTGCATTTCTCTACATCAAAAAAGTAAACTTCGGATTGATTCTTTTGCTGTCCTTTCTTCCCTTGTTTGGCTTTGCGTATTGCCATATGCCCTGCCGGACAAACGTACATTCCTGCATCTTTGTTATACTC
>CAJOFU010000030.1:33396-57515 GCA_905233935.1 Paludibacteraceae bacterium | reverse complement strand
ATAAACACTGATTATTGATTTTATGTGCGACGCACCATGGGATCTTTGTAGAACTGCCTTATTTTCAAATAAATTTGACATAAGTCAGCCCTACAAATCCCCCATCTCTACGAGATAAAATCACTAATCAGCAATAAACATAAATAAAATCGCCGTCAAATCAAAAATTAAAAATATGCTCGTAAGTTGCACATAACGTGCAAGAAAAAAACCTATCATAAGAATTAACGCATCAGTAGTATTTCTGAATTACACTACAGAGATACAAAAAAATCGCACATATGCAAGTTTTTTACTACATATGTGCAATTTTTCTTTAAGTAAGACTCGCACGAGGGTTTTTCAGTGCCCTCCCTGTGCTCAGTTTTTTTATTTGAAGAATATTTTTGTCAGACATTTCCGAAGTAACACTGCGAATTTGGCTGCCATTTCCGAAGTAACACGTATGCAATCATGGCACAAACAGACAAAAAATGAACAAAATTTAATAAATTTTGAAAAAAAATCTCACAACACTTGCAAATGTGGGATTTTTTTTGTACTTTTGTGCACAGAAAGCGTCACGATATAAAAACCTACTATCAAGAATAACAAACACTTCATAACTATGTCAACCGAACAGAAACATTACTACGCATTCGTCAGTCACAGCAGTCGTGACGCGAAGATTGCCTTGTGGCTGCGGGATAAACTGGTGAATTACAATATCCCCGCGTCAATACAGAAAGAGAACAGAACGCCTAAACGTCTGCGGCCGGTGTTCATCTATCAGACCGACCTCGCCGGGGCAAACCTACAAGACGCTCTTGAACGCGAGCTCGAAGACTCCCAATGGCTGATCGTGATTTGCTCGCCCGATGGAGCTAAGTCGCAGTATGTCAATGGCGAGGTGGAGCACTTCATCAACACCGGACGCGCGAGCAGAATTATACCTTTCATCGTTGGCGGCACGCCGCACGCCACGAACCCCGAGGACGAGTGTTTTCCGCCAGCATTGCTGAAACTGGCGGAAGACGGCATTGAGCTGCGCGGAGTGAACCTTGCCGCGCTGTAGTCAATGTCGTTGCCACAATGCTCGGCGTGCGGTTCGACAGCATATGGAACGTATATCGCAGGAAACAGCGCAGACAGTTATTTATTGCCGCCGTTGTTGCTGCATTCATCTGCCTCACAGGACTGCTCACATGGGATTATCTTCGTCCGACGTATAAGTATTACGCGGACTATGTGGATAAATGGGGTATTCCTGAAGGTGTAGTTGAACTCACGAAAGAACAGCAATCGCACCGATACAGGGCATATCAGTTCGAATACCGCCGCATCCCCTTTGGCGAGCCTAATGCGTGGCAGTGGAGAGTCGTAAAAGTGAGTTATGTGAATTCAACAGATGTTCCGCAAGTTGAGTATGAACTGGAAATTGGCGGTAAAGTCGATGGTTTCTTGTATGGAAAAGAGCACGCTGAAGTTTTAGAAATCAAATACAACAAGCAGAACGGTTTGCCTACACAATGGATCTACTGTGACGAAAAAGGCAAAGCGCAGATGCGGCACGTCTTGTCCGAACGAAACGGGCAACAAGCCTCAATCGTAGATTTTGTCAGTGCCGACGAGACACACGGCGTAAGCTTTAAAAATCATGCAAGTTCAATATATGCCGACATTGTTCGCTATGCATACGAACGGGATGCAAATGGCTTTGTCATAAAACAGACTTTCCACGCCAACAACGACTACAATCTTGCTCGTAGTGCCATAGCCGACAACAGCGGCGTTTACGGATATGCTTATCAATTGGATTCGTTAGGGAGACGCGTGAAAGTCTCTTTCCTCGGCAAAGAAGGCGAATGGGTGAGCAATAGGAGCACAATCGCAGGGCAAACAATGGAATATGATACATACGGAAATATATGCCGTATGACGTATATTGACCTGAACGACCAACCGGCTTTGTATTGGTTGGATTACGCTACAGTGGAGCAGCCCTCTGACTTAAACGGAAACTGCGCAAAAATACTCTATTTTGATACAGAGGGTAATTTTGCTGATATTGTGGGGTATTCAAAAAAGGTTTTGCAATACGACGAACATGGTTTTCTGACAGAGATTGCCAATTTTGACGCAAACGACTTACCCGTAGAAGATAATTGGTATAGGCACAAGATTGCATATAAGTATGACAGCAAGGGAAGAAAAACCGAGGTAGCAAACTACGACACCAACGGGCATTTAAAGCATTCGCATGATTCCTTCACTATGCCTAAGACGACATATCAATACGACAAAGATGGCAACTGCATTGAAACGGCCACATACGACACCCTTGGACAATTATGCAACGGTGAGTATGGATACGCTATAAGTCGTTATAAGTATGATAAAGACGGGAATTATATTGAATGGCAATTCTTCAATGAACTAAATCAACCATCCGGTAAGTATGGGATAGTTAAAGTAACCTTTACATACGATGCGTATGGACGCAATATCGAATGGGCGAATTGGGATAGAAACAACCAGTTATGCCTTGACAGCACAGATAATATCGCAAAAATGTGCTACAAATATGACAGCCGTGGTAATTGTATTGAATACTCCATCTATGGAGCAGATGGGAACTTACGCAACAGACCATTATACGCCTTTCATCGAATAGAATACGATGACAACGGGCGTGATACAGATTGGGCATATTACGGCGCTGATGAAAAACCTTGTGTGGGGGACGGTGGTTATTTCCGCGCGACGTTCCGATACGACGATCATGGCAAAATGATTGAAGAAATCCGTTACGATACAGACGGGAACGTAATCGAAATGAAAAATCAATAAACAACCTTTTGAGATAAGGATAACAGAAACTTCACAACTATGCAAAGCGAACAAAAACACTATTATGCATTCGTGAGTCACAGCAGCCGTGACGCGAAAATTGCCTTGTGGCTACGGGACAAACTGGTTAATTACAATATCCCTGCATCCATACGGAAAGAGAATCAGATGCCTAAACGTCTGAGACCGGTGTTTATCTACCAGACGGATCTCGCCGGAGCGAACCTACAAGACGCATTGCAGCGCGAGCTCGAGGATTCGCAGTGGCTCATCGTCATCTGCTCGCCCGATGGAGCTAAGTCGCAGTATGTCAACGGCGAAGTGGAGCACTTCATCAACACCGGCAGGGCGAATAGGATCATACCTTTCATTGTTGGCGGAACGCCGCACGCCAAGAATGCTGAGGACGAGTGTTTTCCTCCGGCTTTGCTGAAACTGGCGGAAGACGGCATTGAGCTGCGCGGAGTGAACCTTGCCGAGTGCCAGAAGCAGCTCGGCAGCAAGATGGGCGCTGTGGTCAATGTCGTTGCAACGATGCTCGGCGTACGCTTCGACAGTATGTGGAACGTGTATCGCAGGAAACATCGCAGACAATTATTTATTGCCGCCGTTGTTGCTGCATTCATCTGCTTCGCAGGACTGCTCACATGGGATTATTTTCGTCCGACGTATAAGTATTTCGCTGACTATGTTGACAAGTGGGGCGTGCCGGAGGGCGTTGTGCCATTGACCAAAGAGCAGGTCAGTCACCGTATGCGTTCGTTCCGCTTCAAATACCGACGCATACCGTTTGGCGAACCCGACGCATGGCAGTGGAGACTTGTACAGGTGCAAGCGATAAATAGCGAAGAAAATCTCTCACTGCGTATAGCAGAAGAGATGTCGGGAGGTACACGCTACCCGAAGATTGATCTTGAATACGACAAGAATACAGGTGAACTGACATATTGGGTAATCAGCAACAGACGCGGCACGCCATGGATGCGCCGACAGATGATAGCACGCAACGGTGTACCAGCTGCTATCGTAGATCTTAAGAATGCCAACCTAACCAATGGAGAATACTTTGCCGAAGCCGTACAAGACAGAGATAATGGCGACAGGGGCAGTAATATCGTCCGTTTCGCCTTCGAGCGAAACGAACAAGGATATATAACCAAAGAAACCTACCATTGTAACAATGATTACAACCTTGATCGCAGTGCTGTAGCCGATGGTGACGGCATCTATGCCAGACAGTTTGAAGTTGATTCGCTCGGCAGAATAGTGCGAATGGAATACCTAAACAAAGAGGGTAAGCCAACTCAAGGATATATGGGTTTGTCTGCAATGACATATACATATGATCTATTCGGCACTGTAATAGAATTGGCATATTGGGATATTGACGGCAAGCCTCTGGTTACCGAATCCGGTTGGAGTAAGTGTGTACGCAAATCCGATCAATATGGTAATGTTGCGGAATATCATTATCTTGATCCAGATCGCAAGCCTTGTTTGTGCGTATGGTACAACTATGCCGGCGCCAAACAAACATTTGATGACAAGGGTGATCTGGTTGTCGTGGAGCATTTTGGCGTGGATGGAAAGCCGTGCATGAAGAATGAGCTGGGTGCCAAAGTCGTGCGCAAATATAACAAGCTCGGGCTCATAATCGAAGAAGCCAGTTATGACACACTCGGCAACCTATGCATAGTCGGTTGGGAGCAATGTGCCATCAAGCGAACCAAGTACGACAGCAAAGGGCGCGAGATAGAATACGCAGGATTTGGGCCAAACGGCGAACCCGTCATGATGAAAGAAAGGCAATGTCACCGAACAACGACTGAGTATTCATCCGATCGAAATACCGAGACAACCATAGAGAGTTTCTATGACACCGAAGGAAAACCATGCATAAGTGCCTATGGTTGCAGCAAATTGATAACGAAAGTGAATACTACGAAAAAACAAATAGAGACTACATATTGGGGCATCAATGGTGAACCTTATGTACGTGAGGATGGAGCATTCATGGTACGAACGAGATATGACGAGCGCAATCAACTTGCAGAAATTGCATATTTCGGAATAGACAGTTTGCCAACGCTAAGCACAGATATGGGTGTGCATAAAACGGTCTTAAATTACGATGAGAACGGACATTTGCGCGGAGTTAAGCACTTCGGAACGGATGGCAAGCCTTGTTTATGTAATTTTAGCTATTGCTCAACTGTTTACGACGTCAATGACAAAGGAAATGATATTGCAGATGCTTATTACGACATTGATGGCATTCTTGTACCTCTGCCTATATTCGTGCAACCCAAGCAATGCGAGAGACCTGCATACAAAAAGTTAACTGAATACAATGAGTTTGACAAAGTATCTGTTATGACTTATCTGGATGCAGAAGGAGCTGTCTTGATTCGTCGAATATTCGAGTACAACGAATACTATGAGCCTGTTAGCGTTCAATGCGAGATCTATCAAAACGGCAAACTGAAATCTACCATAACAGAGGAACCCGAAGAAAACATGTACTGGTAATTTTTGTAGATTATGAATACCAACCAACGACGAATACGGCGGAAGATACGCCGGGACAGGACACTGGCGGGAGCACGGTCGCTGCCGGCTATAGTAGCTAATGTGTTTATGGGCGTAGCGCTGGCGCTGGTCGTGCTCGCCGTGATAGACGGCTTTATGAACGGCTGGGGAACAAACCTCATGCACTATGTGTATGCCGCTCTGCAAATCAATTATCCGCAGACAGGCGAGATGCTGCAAGGCAGCCACGGTTTCCATGTCGCCTCGTTCCTGATCATGGGTATAGTGTCGTTTCTGCTTATACCGCTTCTCACCGCCGCGTTGAACAACTGGTTGGCAGAGATGATTCAGGAGATAAAAGAGGGCAGAAAGACCTACCGAGGTCTGCAAGGGCACTACGCGCTGATAGGTTGTAACGAGTTCACGGCGCAGATTGTGTCGCAGGTATTAGCAGGCAACGAGCGGTACGCGGTGATCATGACAATGCGCGACGTCATCACCGCCCGTGAACGGCTGGAGGCATCATTACCCGCCGAGATAGCGGCACGGGTGCTGTTTTACCTCGACGATGCAGTCCAAGCCAAGGCGGCAGAGAGCCTCTGTCTGAACAAAGCAGAGGAGCTGTTTCTGCTTGACGAATCCGACGGACAAGACAGCCGTTACTCACGGAACCTGACCGTGTTGCAGCAGATCGCTGCCCTGTGTTCAGCAAGGGCATTGCCGCTGATCGTGTATATGCAGGTGAACAACAGCACCGCATACAACCTGCTGCAGAAAGTGGAAATACCCGCAAATCCCGCAATTGACCTGCGACCGTTTAACTTCTACGAGAACTGGTCACGGCTGCTGTGGAGTTACTACACGCTGCGCAGAAACGGCAAGCCCGTTTATGACCCGCTGGACTTTGAGCCCTTGGAGGGAACAGACAAACATGTGCACCTCGTCATAGCCGGCTTCAACAGCATGGGGCAAGCGTTGCTGCTCGAAGCTCTGCGATTATGTCACTACCCGAACTACATTGCCGCCAAGGGCAAAAGCAAGGCAAAGAACAAGACATGCATCACGGTGTTTGACGCACAGTGGAACGAACTGAGTGACACTTTCCTCACACAACACGGTCGTCTAGAAGCGATAGAGGATATAGAGCTAACGTTCCACGCGACGGATATATCCTCGCCATCCGCAAGGAAGATGCTCGACGAGTGGGCGCGCAATACAGACACGCTGCTGACCATAGCCGTATGTGATGCCGATGCAGAGAAAGCACTTGAGAAAGCCGTCAACCTGCCGGAAACTGTGTATTACCGGCGCGAGGCGTTCTGCTATGAGGAGATCAAAGCGGGCGACAAGACGCAACGTATAGCCGTGAACAACAGCCGCACCCGCGTGCTGGTTCGACAGCATCAGACATCTGCTCCGGACGAAATGTTCGCTGCAAGACAGATTGGTGACAGGATTGTGCCGCATCCCACCTATCCCAACCTGCGGCTGTTCGGAACAATAGCCGAGGGAGTGGATCTCAAGCAACTCAACGATGATATACCGATGTGCATCAACGGTATCTATTCGGAGAAGTCAGCGAAAGGCGAGTGGCTGTTCTACATGACGCAACTGGACGAGTGCATGGCGGCTATCAGTGAGGCTATAGGCGACAAGACCAAACTGACCAAGTGGCGGGAGATGTGGCTCGCACTATCGGAAAACTTGAAGTGGGCAAACCGTTTCCAAGTAGATATGTACGGCTATTACATGCGTGTGCTTGAACGCAACAGTTCACTCCCGAACGAGAAACACTCCACACTGATGGAACAACTGTCCGAGACCGAGCACCGACGCTGGCTCGCCGAACGCGTGGTAGCAGGATGGCGGCAATGCGATGATATGGCGGAAGGCAAGATCAACGAACGGCGCATACACAAGTGCATCGTACCCTACGCTGAACTTTCCGACGAAGAGAAACTCAAAGACTACAATGTGATAGCCACTGCACCGATACTTGGAAAGTTGAATGTTGAATGTTGAAATAAATGGCAAATACAATGTACACCCCTCACCCCGCAGATACCGGCGATATAGAACTCAGTCCAGAAATACTTGAGCTCCGTGAGCAGATAGCGAAGAACGTTCATGAGATCTGGGCGCAGGCGCGCTTGGAAGAAGGTTACACCTATGGCGCAGAGCGTGACGACGTAAAGAAGACGCATCCCGGGCTCGTGCCCTACGAGCAACTGAGCGAAGCCGAAAAAGACTACGACCGCCGTACGGCTCTCGGTACACTTAGGCTGATACAAAAAGCCGGATTCGTCATACAGCGCGCACAATAATGGCGCAAACAGACAAAAAATGAACAAAATTTAATAAATTTTGAAAAAAAATCTCACAATACTTGCAAATGTGGGATTTTTTTTGTAACTTTGTGGCGTTAAATGTGCGCGTGCGTTTTTTATGCGCGCGCAAAAGGCAAAACAAGATAATCAATAATACCAAAACAACAAACTAAAAACAAACAAAATTATGGTAAGTTACAAAGAATTAGGACTGGTGAACACACGTGAGATGTTTGCCAAGGCAATCAAGGGCGGCTATGCTATCCCCGCATTCAACTTCAACAACATGGAGCAACTCCAGGCAATCATCAAAGCTTCGGCTGAGACAAAGAGCCCGGTTATTCTGCAAGTATCGAAAGGCGCCCGCAACTACGCCAACCAAACGCTGCTGCGTTACATGGCACAAGGTGCTGTGGAATATGCCAAGGAGCTTGGCTGGGAGCATCCGCAGATCTGTCTGCACCTCGATCACGGTGACAGCTTTGAGCTATGCAAGAGCTGCGTTGACTTCGGATTCTCGAGCGTGATGATCGACGCATCGTCGCTGCCTTACGAGGAGAACATTGCTCTGACCAAGAAAGTGGTAGAGTATGCTCACAAGTATGACGTAACCGTTGAGGCTGAGTTAGGCGTATTGGCAGGTGTAGAGGACGAAGTTTCGTCGGCAGTTAGCCACTACACGAAGCCTGAAGAGGTTGTGGACTTTGCTACCCGTACGGGTTGCGACTCGCTGGCAATCTCGATCGGTACGAGCCACGGTGCATACAAGTTCACTCCGGAGCAGTGCACGCGTGACCCGAAGACCGGCAAGCTCGTTCCTCCTCCATTGGCCTTTGATGTACTGGACGCTATCATGGAGCAGTTGCCCGGTTTCCCGATCGTACTGCACGGTTCGTCAAGCGTTCCGCAGGAGTATGTAGATATGATCAACCAGTACGGCGGCAAGTTGCCTGACGCAGTAGGAATCCCCGAGGAGCAACTGCGCAAGGCTGCAAAGAGTGCCGTTTGCAAGATCAACATCGACTCGGACAGCCGTCTGGCGTTTACTGCAGCCGTTCGCAAGGTATTTGCAGAGAAGCCGGGTGAGTTTGACCCACGTAAGTACTGCGGTCCTGCTCGCGACCTGATGGAGGAACTGTACAAGCACAAGATCATCAACGTGCTGGGTTCGGACGGCAAGGCTGAGTAAGACAGTTTGAGATCGTTTGAAATAGTTTGAAGGTTTGAGATCGTTAACAACTTCAAACAACATCAAACGCGAAGCATCAAACAACATCAAACAATAAAATTATGCTTAATTACATGACAGCCGAACAGGCTGCTGAATTGATACAGAATGGTGACGTCTTGGGACTCGGTGGTTTTACCGCCACCGGTGTGCCCAAGGCAGTACCGTTTGCCTTGGCACAACGCGCCGAGCGTCTGCACGCAGAAGGCAAACCTTTCCGTGTAGGCTTGGAAACCGGAGCATCGATGGGCGACAGCTGCGACGGTGCGCTGGCACGTGCTCACGCTGTGGAGTTCCGTACGCCGTATCAGTCGAACAAATCGATGCGCGAGGAGATCAATGCCGAGGGTACGCACTATTTCGACGGACACCTCTCGCACATGCCGCAAGATCTGCGTTACGGATTCCTGCCGAAGCCGAAATGGGCAATCATCGAGGCATCGTACGTAGGCGAGGACGGAACGATCGTGCCTGCAGCAGGTATTATGCCGACCATCTGCCGTCTGGCGGACAAGATCATCATCGAGCTCAACGAGATGTTCCCCGCTTCGATGCGCGGCATGCACGATCTGTATGAACCCCTTGACCCGCCTCAGCGTCGCGAGATACCTATCTACAAGCCCTCTGACCGCTGCGGTAGCGACCACATCAAAGTTGACCCCGCGAAGATTGCAGCCGTAGTGAAGACCAACCGTCCGAACGAGATACCGGCATTCACTCCGGTGGATGAGACCACGGCAAAGATCGGTGCGAACGTAGCCGCCTTCCTCGAAGCAGAGATGAAAGCAGGTCGTATACCGGCTTCGTTCCTGCCCATTCAGAGCGGTGTAGGTAACGTAGCCAACGCTGTGCTGGGTGAGCTGGGCAAGAACCCGCATATCCCGCCGTTTGAGATGTACAGCGAAGTCATCCAAGACTCTGTGGTCGATCTCATCAAATCCGGACATTGCAAGTTCGCATCGGGCTGCTCGCTGCGCCTCGTAGAATCGAAGATGGCAGAGGTACTCGCCGATCTGGATTTCTATCGCGACAAACTGCTACTGCGTCCGCAAGAGACCTCCAACAGTCCGGAGATAGCCCGCCGACTCGGCATCATAGCTATCAACACTGCCCTCGAAGCGGATATCTACGGTAACGTTAACTCGACGCACGTATGCGGTACAAAGATGATGAACGGTATAGGTGGTAGCGGTGATTTCGCAAGAAACTCGTATCTGAGTATCTTCACGACTGCATCGACCGCCAAGAACGGCGCTATCTCGTCGATCGTGCCGATGGTGACCCACATGGATCACTCGGAGCACTCGGTAAAGGTTCTGGTGACCGAGCAAGGTGTAGCCGACCTGCGTGGCAAGAGCCCGCGTCAGCGCGCCGAGGAGATCATCAACAACTGCGTTGCTCCCGAGTACCGCGAGATGTTGCGTGACTACCTCAAACATGCAAAGCACGGTCAGACACAGCACAACCTGTCGCTGGCGTTCGCTATGCACGAGGAGTTCATGAAGTCGGGCGATATGCGTAACACGAAGTGGGAGAATTATCTCAGATAGTCGAAAGAGTTTGAAATTGTTTGAAATGGTTTGAAATTGTTTGAAATGGTTTGAAATTGTTTGAAATTGTTTGAAATGGTTCAAACGCGAAGCATCAGACTACATCAAACTACATCAAGCAAAGCACGTCAGTGCTTCAAACAACATCAAACGCGAAGCATCAAACGACTAAAAAGAGTTTGAAAGTCGAAAAACTTATACTGATGACTAAACGATTTTTGAACATGGTAACAACGATGCTGCTCACCTTCGGGTGGGTGGCATCATTGTGCGCAGCCACGCCGCTGACACAAGCGGAAGTGGATGCATTGTACGAACGCATTGATGCGTTGTACGAACAGGGAATGAGTGCCTACAAGGCAGGCGATTTCACCAAGACAACAACCTTGATGACCGAGGCTGTAAGTCTGCAAGAGCAGATCGCCGAGGATGATGACCTGTTGGCAATGTGTACGACACTGGCTGTGGCGCAGTCGCAGGCAGGCGAGTACCAAGCCGCCTTAACTACGACCGACCGAGCCATTGCCCTCGCCAAGAAACTGCACGGCGAGCAGGCAAAACAACTCGCACAGTTAGAGAGTAACCGCGCCTACCTGCAGGCAAAGATCGATATGCCTGTAGAGGAGCGTGTAGAGATAACCCGCCACACGATCATTCGCGAGGCGGACACAACAGCCGCACAACGGCTGTTCGGCGAGGCGACCATCGCCTACCAACAGGGCGACTGCCACAAGGCATTACTGCTGACACGTCAGGCCGTGGCGATAGATACGCTGCAACTGATCTTTCCGGAGGATCTGAATACCGCCTACCACAACATCGCCGCCTGCCGGATGGAAGAGGCACGTCAGCTGAAATACAAAGGCGAGTACAGCCAGGCGTTAGCGTGCCTGAAAAAGATCACGGACGATCTCGGGGAGTCGGCGCCAAGAAAAGAGATAGACAGCGAGATGGCGAGCTGCTACAGCCTGAGCGGCAACTACGAGCAAGCCATCAGTCTGTACAGTGGCGTGCTCAAGCAAGACCCGACGAACACCGCTATACTGAACAACCTGTCGCTCTGCTATGCGCGCATAGGCGACTACAACCGTTCACTCACCATGCAAGAGCAGGCATTACGTCTCATGCCGGACAATGCCGAGCTGCTGACCAACATCGCCACGACGTACTTCCAGCAAGGCAACTACGACAAAGCCCTGCAGACCAACGAACGTGCCTCTGAGATTATCCGCAGCCGACAGGGCGAACAGAATGCCGCCTACGCTGCTGCGCTGGTGAACAAAGCCGCATGTCTGGCAATCATGGATCGTACGGACGAAGCGCTTGCCGCCAACGAGCAGGCATTGGCTATACAGAACGCCGTGCTCGGAGCGAACCATATAGCGGTTGCCACAACGATGAACAACATAGCCGACTGCCACTATCGCCGGCTGGACTTCCAAGAGGCGCTGGAGAGTCTGCAGATGGCTGCACAGATCCGCAAGAACGTGCTCGGCGAGCAGCACCCTGACTATATCAACACGCTCAACAACATCGCCGCTTGCCAATTAGCGTTGGGTGATCGTGCGGGTTACGCCAAGAGCAAACAGCAGTGTCTGGACTGGTTGCAACAAGACGTGAAGCACAACTTCACATGGCTGACCGAGCAACAACGGCAACTGTTCATGCAGCAGCGTGCGCCGCTATTAGAGGGTATCATCGCATCGAGCTGCCCCGACGGACTGCAGTACGACAAACAACTGCTGACCAAAGGTCTGCTGCTTTCGTCGGCAGTTGAACTGGAGCGTATCATGCACGCATCGAACGATCCGGAGATCGAGCGGCTGTTCGGCGAACTGAGAACGATCCGTCTGGAGCTGGACGGACTGTACGCGCAGCCTGCCGATGCCCAAGACCGACCTCGCATCCCGCCAAGCCGAAGAAGCCGAGCAGCAATTGCTCAGCCGCTCGCAGGCGTACGGCAACCTCACACGCAGTCTGACCTATCACTGGCAGGACGTACAGCACACGCTCAAGGACAACGAGATAGCCGTGGAGTTCGCCAAAGCGGGCAAAGGCGACGATGCACAGTTTGTGGCACTCGTGCTGCGTAAGGGCTGGAGTGCACCGAAGTGCGTGAGCATCGGTAAGCAGAAAGATTATCAGGAGTACATCGAGAAACGTTTCCGCGCCTACGAGTACGAGGAACTTGGCAACGCTGTATGGCACGACGTATTAGCCGCAGCGGGAGCGAAAGACGGCGAGGTGATCTACTTCTCGCCCGACGGGTTCCTCTATCAGATGGGGATCGAGTACCTGACAGCCGACGGCAAACTGATGAACGACACCTATCAGATGTACCGCTTGTCGTCAACGCGATTGCTTTGTCAGAAGACAAAAGACGAAAGACAAAAGACAAAAGATGAGGGTAGCATGACGTTGTTCGGCGGATTGCTTTACGGCAGGGACAACACACGAGGCGAGATGTTCAAGTACCTGCCCGCAACGCTCAAAGAGGTGGAGAACATATCTGCCTTGTACCCAGGAGCGAAGACCGTTACCGGCGCAGAGGGTACAGAGGATGCGTTCTATGCGATGTCCGGGCAGTCGCCCACCCAACTGCATATAGCCACGCACGGCTTCTATATCCACGGCGACAAAGCCCAACAGATGGCATCGAACACCCGTAGCGCAGGATTCATACAGATCGGTGCGAACAGCGAGATAGCTGACAACTCGATGAGCCGAACAGGTCTGCTGCTGTGCGGCGCTGAGGTCGGCTGGACAGGCAAAGCAAGCGTTCAACATCAAGACGGTGTGCTGACCGCACGCGAGATCATGCTCACCGACCTGCACACCACCGAACTCGCCGTACTATCCGCTTGCCAGACAGGCATGGGAGATATAGAGGCGGATGGTGTAGCCGGTCTGCAACGCGGATTGAAGATGGCAGGCGTGCAGACGATGATGATGAGTCTGTGGGATGTGAACGATGAGGCAACAGGCATGTTGATGAGTGCGTTCTACGAGGGCATACTGCAAGGCAAACCCAAGCACCAAGCGCTGCGCGACGCACAAGAGCGCGTACGCACATTCAAGGGCAACAGCGCCCAGGCACAACGCGCCATCGCCGAGGAAGAAGAGTATATGACCGAGGTCGAGGAAGAGTTGGCCGGTAACACCCGTAGTGCCCGACCGCTAAAGTTCCTGCGTCAGAACGGCGGACAAGGTGCAGCATCGACGGCATCGGAGGAGTCAGCCAAAGAGAAGATCCCGTACGCAGCGCCACGATACTGGGCAGCGTTCATCTTACTCGACGCGCTATAATCAAGCCAAAAACTGAATACTGAATACTGAAAACTAAGAATTTTATTAACCACTTAAAATTTTATAAGTTATGAAAAGACCAATTACCGTAACCGCATTATGCTTGTTGATAGCATTCTGCGTACCCGCAATGGGTCAGTCTCGCGGAGGTTCGTCCGATGGCGAGAGAACAGAGAAGAAAGATCACGGTCCAAAACGCAAAGCAAACGGTTTGCAGAAGTATCAGACGTTCGTCTATACGAGCGATGATCTGTCGGACGAGATCGAGCGTCAGGTTGCTGCCGACCGCGAAGCATTGAGCCGTGGTATAGGTTCAGACCTGTTGAGTGCCGGTCTGAGTGCCGCTACTGGCGCTGCTACAGGTTATATCTCCACGCTCGTTGAGTTGGGTATAACCGCTATCACCAAACTCATCCAACTCGATGCCATGAACCGTAAAGAGTGGCAGGAGATGGTTAAGGATGAGAGTGAGCTGATCATTACGATGGGAACGATTGCCGATCTGAACGACTTCTACAACTGCATGTCCGGCTACGGTCCTATGGACCCCAAGGGTATGCGTTTCAACGGTATCGGCTGCTTGGCTAAAGAGGACGATGACACGACGTTCTACATCAGCTGCCACATCAACCGCAAGAAGATCGACCGTATCGTTCGTCACTCGAAGTTCGAGCTGGTGATGGATACGTTCATGATCAACCCCTACAAAGCCGGTCTGCCTAACACCGATCTGCCGCTGCTGTTCACCTACGCTGACCGTAAGTCGTTCGACTTCACCATGAAGATGAAAATGATCTCGTCGTGGATGGATCAGCTGCCTGACTTGCACAAAGACCAGGTACTCGGTGAGTTTATGCTCAAGGTGCCTGTTGACTCCGCATCACTCGACCAGAACAACATGTTCCGTTACATTCGTCCGGAAGGCGAACCCGCCAAATACGGTGTAGTAGGCGAGAGTTTCATCGTTCCGCGTTCGTACATGCCTATTCGCGACGAGGACGGCAAATATTCCGAGAGCTGGGGTACCGGTCAGTACAAGATGGAAGTGGAGATCATAGAGGTCTGCGGCGTATCGGAGGAGTTCAAGCAGAACTGGCGCAAGGACTTCAAGAAACGTAAGAAGATGACCGGCAAGATGTCGAAAGCCGAGCAGGAGATCCTGCAAGTCTTCACCAACCAACAGTGGGACAAGCAGGCCAAGCAATGGGTAGCCACGACGCTTAAAGGCCCGGCTTCTGTGCTGAACAAAGCCGCATCAACAGCTGTAGGCTCAAGCTATACGACTACGACGAAGTAAATTTGGCTGTTAGCCATTAGCCGTTAGTCAATAGCAGTCAGTTATGTTACTGCAACTGTTCTGGACATATCTGAAAGTCGGCACATTCACGCTGGGTGGAGGTTACGCCATGTTACCTCTTATCCAGCGTGAAGTTGTCGATTATCGTAAATGGATCGACGAAACGGAGTTCCTGAACATGATTGCGTTGGCGCAAGCTGCACCCGGGCTGATTGCCGTCAACTCGGCGATCTTCATCGGCTATCAGGTAGGCGCAAAGCATAACTCTCCGGCAAAAGGACGATTCTGGTCGAGGATGTACCCGTATCTGGCTGTAGGTGCAGCCGTGTTGGGGGCAGTATTGCCGTCGTTTGTGATCATCTTGGCGATAGCGATGGTATTTCAGGAGTACAGCAGTCTGCCGGCAGTAGAGGCTGTGATGAAAGGCGTTCGTCCGGCTGTGGTTGCATTGATTGCCGCGCCGCTACTGAGGATGGCGATGAAAGCGAACAACCCCAAGCCGTTTCGTGACGGAGGCGTGTGGCTGCTGAGTTGGGCATTGGTTGCCGCTCTGCTGATCTGGTTAGTAGGTGTGAGTCCGGTATATATCATTGTGGCAACCATCGTGCTGGCGATAGTGGTTACATGGCTTGGAGATAAACATCGTACGGAGAATAGGAACGAAGTATCGAACACAAACAAGAAGTGATATGCTATACTTGCAACTGTTTCTGAGTTTCTTCAAGATCGGTCTGTTCGGCTTTGGTGGCGGGTTGGCTATCTTGTCGCTCATCCAACACGAGGTGCTGACCTACGGATGGATGACAGAGCAGGAGTTTGTGGATATAGTAGCCATCAGCCAGGTCACTCCCGGTCCTATAGGCATCAACTGTGCGACGTATGTGGGCTACACGGCTACGCAGTCGGTTTGGGGCAGCGCACTCGCCACGGGAGCGATGATCCTGCCCGGGCTGATTATCATGTTAGTGGTGTGCAAGGTGTATCTGGTGCTGTCCACGCGGTTTGCTGACAATGCCTATTTCCAGAACACACTACGGTATATGCGCTTTGCGGTATTAGGACTGATAGCCGCCGCAGCGTTGCTGCTGATCACTCCGGCTACGTTCATCGACCAATGGAGCATCGTGCTGTTTGGCGCTGTGTTCGTCTTCACTATCCTGCCGCAACTGCTCCACAGCAAGCAGCCGGTGGTCAAGAAGATTATCACAACCCTCTCCCACCCGATCCTGCTGATCATCCTCGCCGGCATAGCCGGATACTTCATCTACCACTAATCCACTAACCCACTAATCCGTTCACATGAAGCGTATAGCGTACATAGTATCGATCGTGATTATATGCAGCCTGATGGTTGTGTATATGCTGTCGTTGCTGGTACGTAACGGCGAGGTGCAGACGGCTGCTGTGCGTTGGCTGGCTGCCGAAGTATCGCAGGCCTTGCATGCCGAGGTGGATGTAGGGCACGTGGAGTACAGGTTCTTCAACACCCTGCATATTGATGACGTCTATCTGTCCGACCAGCAGGGCGACACGCTGGCGCATATAGCCAGCATCGACGTGCAGATGCGTATGCGCGAGTTACTCCACAAGAAGGTTTCTGTACGCAAGATCGTCATCGACCAACCATACGTCAACCTGCACGACAATAACTACGCGTTTCTCGTTCGTGCTCTGCAAAGCCAAGACACGACAAAGAGGGCACCACTTGGTCTGTCGTTCCGGGTGGATGATGTGCAGATCACTGGTATACGCGCGCGTATAGATACATTGCTGCTGACCGATGCCGAGGCGCGGGTTGGCTTGCAGTGCCTTGATAGCGCAAGCATAGAGGCTGAGATCCAGACGCTACGCGGTACGATACTGGACTACCGCACAGTAGGCAAACACAGCAAGCCGAAGAAACTGTTCGAGCTCTGCGCAATGGAGGCATGCGTCATTTCCCACGACTCGGTGGTAGATATGCCTAAGCTGTACGTGCGATTGCCCAACTCCCAGCTCCACAGCGAGGTTGTACATATCGATCCCACCTCGTTCACCCTGCGATTGTCAGATACGTATATCTGCGGACGCGATCTCGGGCTGTTCATCCCGCAAATCAAGACAGCCGACGGCAAGATAGGGTTGACTGCATCGTTGGAGGGTAACCGCGACTCGGTCATACTGAGCGGGCTGAGTGTGTCGTACAAAGACGTGCCGTTCTTCCGCGGGGCTGCCACGGCGTACAACTGGCTGGACTTTGACAGCCTGCAACTGCGCGCCGAGTGCCAGGATCTGATGGTGAAAGCAGCCTTGCTGCAAGACTTCCTTGCAGACATCTTGGATCATCCATACCAACTCCCCGTACATGTGTATCGCTTGGGCGAGATGCACTACAACGGTATCATCGACGGTCAGTTGCGCGATATGAATCTGCACGGCACGTTCCGCACGGCGCTGGGACTACTTACCACCAACGGGCACGCTATTCTGAACAGCCAGTTCAACGACATGACATTCAACGGCGAGATCAGCACACGTCGTTTCCATGTAGGACGTCTGCTCGGCAACCGCGACCTCGGTACGCTCACCATGCGCATGCAGGTCAACGGTCAGACCGCTAACAACCAGCCTATGCACGGCTTGTTCAACGTAGCCATCCAGCACGTGCGATACAAGGGCTACAACTACTCCAATATCCTGTTCAACGGCAAGTATGAGCCGGATAATATCGAGGGTTCGCTGCGCACCAACGACCCGAACATCCAACTGTCGCTGGACGGTCTGCTGGATCTGAGCGAGACGTCGCCGCTGATCAATGTCACGCTCGATCTGCAACACTTGCGCCTCGATGCGCTGAATCTGACCGACAAACTATATGACAGCGACATCCAAGGCAAACTGTACGTCAACTTCTACGGCACACACATCGACCACATCAACGGTTATCTGGTGCTGGATAGTCTGCTGTTCGCCAACGCAGGCGATACTGTGCACATAAATCAGTTCAAGATCCTTGCCGAGTCTGAAACCGACGACCCCACGCACCATAACTTGAAGTTGCAATCGGACTATGCAGTCGGGCGTTTTGCCGGACACTTCAGTTACACCGAATTGGGCACAACTGCGCAGAAGATCGCCGTGCACTATCTGCCGCATCTGTTTGACGCCACAACGCGCAAGCAACTCCAGAACCGCCCGTCAACCACCGATGCCCGGTTCTACCTCTACGTTCATGATCTCGACCAGCTGCTCGACGTTCTGCCCGTTAATATATCTCTGAGCGGCAACCTGACTATCAAGGGTATGATCGACGAGCCTCACCGGCGCGTAGCGGTCAGCGGTGTTGTGCCCGTGCTCAAGATCGGCAAACAACAGATCAGCGACATCATCCTGTCAGCCGACAATATGAACGACCGCATCAACCTGCGCACGTCGGCGCATATCAGCCTGCCGGGATCATTAGGCATGGGCGATGCCGATATGCTGCTCAGCGTGATGGCGATGAACGACTCCGTGCTGCTGTCGGTTGACCTGAGCAATAATGCCGAAGAGACTTACGGCGGACAAATAGGTGTGCTCACCACATTCAACGAGTTCGCGCACAAGCCGATGATAACCACACATATTCTCCCGTCACGGCTGTTTGTCGCCAACGCACAATGGCTCATCGACCCGGCACGTATCACCTATACCGCTGCCGATACAGCTGTTCAAGTCGAACATCTGTGGTTGGGCAATGATGAGAAGCAGATCTACATCGACGGCGTAGCATCTACCCACATCGAGGATTCCCTGCACGTACGATTGAAGAACATCGACCTGAGCACAATCATGAGTTACACCAACCTTCCCGAACAGACCTTGACAGCCCAAGGCAAGATCACCGGTACTGCCACACTCTACGGCGTGATGAGTAACGTCCAACTCAACGCCGACCTGCACGTAGCCGATGCCGGACTCAACGGCAGCCCGATAGGCGAGATGAACGCATGGGCGAAGTTTGACAGCCAACGCAAAGCTGTGGAGATAGGTGGCGATGTAACCGATGCCGGACGACATGTAGCGGATCTCAACGGACTGATCACGCCGCTCGAAGACAAGACTTGGAGCCTGCATATCTACCCCGATTCGTTCAGCATGGGATTCTTGAACCATTGGACGAAAGGATTCCTGCACAACATAACCGGACGCGCCTCTGGGCACGTACACGTGTTCGGCAGGCAGAAATATACGTGGGTCACCATCGAAGCGTTGCCGCACAACATTGCCATCACCGTGCCGTTCACCGGTGTGACGTACTACGTGCAAGACTCGATCTTCATGGATAGCACGTCGATCATCTTCCCGCATCACACTGTCTATGACAAAGAGGGGCACACCGTTCGCCTCAACGGCGCAGTCAACCATACGAACTTCAAGAATTTCCACTACGACTTGAAGATGTTCGCCAACAACGCTATCGTGCTCGACCTGCCCAACAGCAGCGATGCGTCGTTCTTCGGCAAGGTATATGGAACGGGCACTGTACATCTGTTCGGCGACGACAACAAGGTGAACCTCGTCGCCTACGCCAAGTCACAGAAAGGCTCGGTGTTCCATCTGAATATCGCAGGCGCAAGTAATGCCAAAGAAAACAGCTTTATCACGTTTGTTGACAAGAACACCGTCAACGTTAGCCAACAAACCAAGACTGCGATCAAACGACCCAAGCAGTCCGAAGTGGATATTGATCTGTACGTCACCGTTGACCCGGGTACGCAGTTCTTCACCCAACTGGGCAATAACAGCGACGACATGCTACGCGGACGCGGTAACGGCAACATGCGCGTACACCTGATCAACAACGACCTGCAACTGCAAGGCTCGCTCACCCTGCAACAGGGTAACCTGAGTTACGCGCTCGGCAATATGGTACATCGTGACTTTACGATCAGCGACGGCTCGTCGATCTCGTGGAACGGAGGACCGATGGATATGACGCTTGACGTGACAGCCAAGTACCACGTCATAGCCTCGCTCAAAGACCTGTTCGGTAGCGACCTGTCGTCCGTACAAACCACACGTACATCTATACCCGTCAATTGTGTCATCTACCTCAGGGACAACATATCCAACCCTATTCTGTCCTTCGGCATCGAACTGCCGCAAAGCGACGAGTCGATACAGGCGCAAGTCAAATCGTTCATCAACAGCGAAGATATGTTGATGCGTGAGGTGCTGTATCTGTTGGTGTTCAACCGGTTCTTCACGCCCGAATACCTGCGCAGCACAAACACCACGGGACTCAACGAAACGTACTCCCTGCTATCATCGACCGTGACGGGACAGATCAATGCATGGTTGAGCAAACTGACGAACATCTTCACCTTCGGTATCAACTTCCGCACGGACGGCGAGGGAGCGGATGCGTCGCAGGAGTACGAGGCGCAGATATCCATCCAGCCTATTGACGGTCTGCTCATCAACGGCAATGTCGGCTATCGCTACAACGACCTGAACAACCGTCCCGTGTTCGGCGATCTGGATGTCGAGTACATGATCACACCCGACGGGATGTTGCGCGTCAAGGGTTATACGCACACGGTGGATAAGTACTCCCTGCGTCAGGCAGACATGGTCGAGGGCGTAGGCTTCGTTGTCAACCACGACTTCAACTGGGGTGACGCCCGACGTAAGCGTGAGCGGAAACAAAAACAAAAGGCTTTGGAGAATAAGGAATAAAGACCGCTTCGCTAAAGGAGTAAAGACGAGTTACAGAACAAAAATGTTTCACCTCGAGTCAGCATATAAGCCCACAGGCGACCAGCCACAAGCCATTGACGCACTCGTTGATGGCGTACGCTCGGGCGCGCGCGCGCAAACCTTATTAGGAGTAACGGGTAGCGGCAAGACGTTCACCATAGCCAATGTCATCGCTCAGCTCAACCGCCCGACGCTCGTCCTCTCCCACAACAAGACTCTCGCGGCACAACTCTATTCGGAGATGAAGACGTTCTTTCCGCACAATGCGGTCGAATACTTCGTCAGCTACTACGACTACTATCAGCCTGAGGCATATATCCCTTCCACGGATACGTATATCGAGAAAGACCTGAGCATCAACGAGGAGATTGACCGTCTGCGGCTCGCTGCCACGGCTGCATTGCTCTCCGGACGCAAGGATGTGATTGTTGTATCGTCCGTGAGTTGTCTGTACGGCATAGGCAGTCCGCAGGACTTCACTATCAACTGCATCTCAATCCGGCGCGATCAGACGATCCAGATGGATGAACTGCTCAAGGCACTCGTTGATGCACAGTACGTGCGCAACGATCTCGAACTCACGCGCGGCAAGTTCCGCGTCAAGGGTGACACGATTGACATCGCCCTCGCCTACGCCGACTACATCATCCGCGTCGAGTTCTTCGGCAACACCATCGACTCCATCGCCTCGCTCGAACTCGTTACGATGAATCTGATTGAGGAGTACGAGTACATCAATATCTACCCCGCTACAATCTTCTGCACCTCACGCGAGAGTATCGACCGCGCTATCGGCGAGATAAAGAAAGACCTCGAAGAGCAGATCGCGTTCTTCCACAATGCCGGCATGGAACTTGAAGCCAAGCGCATCGACGAGCGCGTGCATTACGACATCGAGATGATCCAGGAACTCGGCTACTGCTCCGGCATCGAGAACTACAGCCGTTACTTCGACGGTCGCGAACCCGGCACGCCACCATACTGCCTACTCGACTACTTCCCGGACGACATGCTTGTCATCGTTGATGAGAGCCATGTCACTATACCCCAGATCCATGCGATGTACGGCGGCGACAAAGCGCGTAAGGACAACCTTGTGCGCTACGGTTTCCGTCTGCCTGCCGCACGCGACAACCGTCCGCTCACCTTCGACGAGTGGGAAGAGAAAACGGGAATCAGAAGTCAGGATTCAGAAGTCAGAGGTCAGAAGTCAGAAGTCAGAGGTCAGACAATCTTCCTTTCTGCTACTCCTGCGGAGTACGAGTTGGAGCAATCCGAAGGTATCGTAGTCGAGCAACTTATCCGCCCGACAGGACTGCTTGATCCCGAGATTGATGTGCGCCCGTCTGAGCATCAGATTGACGACCTATTGGAGGAGATACAACAACGTATAGAACAACCTCAAACAATCTCAAACAACCTCAAACGCGAAGCTCAAACAACCTCTCGCGTGCTCGTCACGACGCTCACCAAACGCATGGCGGAGGAACTGGATGATTACCTTCGTCAGGCAGGCATCCGCTCGGCATATATCCACTCCGATGTCGATACCATCGAGCGCATCAAGATCATGGAAGATTTGCGAAAAGGTATCTACGACGTGCTTGTAGGTGTTAACCTGCTTCGCGAGGGATTAGACCTGCCGGAGGTGTCGCTGGTGGCAATCCTCGATGCCGACAAAGAGGGGTTCCTGCGCGACAACCGCTCGCTCACGCAGACCGCAGGACGAGCCGCACGGCATGTTGATGGCAAGGTGATTATGTACGCCGACCGCATCACGCGTTCTATGCAGCAGACCATCGACGAAACCAACCGCCGACGCGCTATACAGATCGCCTACAACACCGAGCACGGCATCACGCCAACCGCCATTCGCAAGGAGATCAACACCGGAGCATTAGCCGGACTATATCACGACGCAGAGAAGGAGCGACAAGAACTGCAACAACGCATCCGCGAGGGCTGGAAGAACGCGCCATGGCAACAGATGGATGCCAAGCAACTGCAAAAGGCTGCCGACCAGAAACGCAAGCAGATGCTCGCCGCCGCCAAAGACCTTAACTTCGACCTCGCTGCCACCCTGCGCGACGAACTACTTGAGATGGAAAACAAAATACAGATATTGCTTGAATAACAACATCAAACTATCTCAAACAACATAAAACCATCTCAAACAACATCAAACTATTTCAAACGACATCAAACAACATCAAACAAAAAAACTGAGCCTCGGCTCAGTTTTTTCTTCTCTCAACGTGACGGTTCATGACGCGGTTGCTCGAATCTTGGATGTTCGGGTCGCTGATGATCGTGCTTATGACATTTGCCAGGACAAGGCTTGTGGTCACACGGCTCACCCAGTTGAAGCACCTTTTCCACCTGGCGGGCTGACAGGGTCTTGCGGAACTTGTCGTAATATTTCGATTGCAAATTAGCCATCTCTTTCATACTTGCAAACCGAGCCTTGGCTAACTTATCCAACTCTTTTTCCGACAGTTCTTTGCGTGCTTCGGGGCTTGGAGCTTGAGCATCCTTCTCGAAGATCTGATCTCTTGCTGCAACATATTCGCGGAACGTAACGGCGAACTTCTCAGCCTGTTTGTCGCTCAGCATCAGCTCGTGCGTCAGGCGCTTGATGTCTTGTTCAACGCGCTGTTCTTTGGTGGGCTGCTTGGCAGTACTGTCCTTTGGGGCGGGGTCTTGTGCGCATACATTTGCGACAAGCATGGCACTTATAGCCAGAATCATAATTCGTTTCATAACTGATTGTCTTTATTGGTTTGTAATATGCGAAACAAATACCGTGCCGAACAGGAATCAGCAATCATCAATCTTTAAATAAGATTAATTCATACTTTTTAATTTTGCATTAAATAACCAGATCAGCGCCACCATCACCGGTGTGCAAACCGCCGTCAGCCACCATGTCTGCCCCGTTCCTATGGCATCTATCTCCGCTTGGGGTAGGTGCCATACGTATGTTCCCATGTAGAACACAATCACCGACAGCGCATTGTTCGTCACGTGCATGATCATGCTGTAACCTAACCGCCCGCTCCATGCAAACATATAACCCAACAGCGCACCCATCAGCAGCCTGGGTATAAACCCGTAGAACTGAAAGTGTACAAACGAGAACACCGCCGCCGTCACCCACACCGCCACATGAACCCACCCGGCTCTTGGCTCTTGGCTTTCGACTTTCAACTTTCGACTTTCGACTATAGTATTCTGCAGAACGCCGCGGAACGCCATCTCCTCACCTATTCCCGGCAACACCGCCAGTACCACGAGGTTCACCATAAGCACCCACCATGCGCCGTCCTTGTACG
>CAJOFU010000030.1:0-33385 GCA_905233935.1 Paludibacteraceae bacterium | reverse complement strand
CATTTGTTGCATCAACACCTCTATCCCCGCCATGCTTTCCGGCAATCGTATGCTCTCGTTCCACGCCACCAGACAGTTGATCAGCGGTATCGCCGTCACCATGATCCCCCCACTCAGCAGCGCCAACCGCCAGTCCAACCTCTGTCTTCTGACTTCTGACTTCTGAATACTGAATCCTGAATCCTGAATCCTGAATCCTGAATCCCACAAATACCACACCACCATCGCCGGCACAATGAACAGCCCCAGCGCCTGCATCGCCTGCATCAGCAATAGTGCACCCGTATCCGCGTGGTCGATAGGCAGTAGCATCCATATTCCGGACACTGCCGCCATACTAACTATCATTATCAGCACCCACTCCGCAACTTTCAGTAGCGGATGCAAGTTGTTATGTCGCCCTCTAAGCATATCAGGTTACCAGTCGGTAGTTAGGGCATCCTTGGCGGTGAGGTAGAACTGCGTCTGTTCGTTATCCCAGCGGAAACGGTAGATATACAGGGTTGAGTCGGACAGATAGCCATCCATGAGGGAGAGGCCTGTATAGTAGGTGTGACCTTCCTCAAAGATCGTCTCGGATGTGCCGGGGGTGAAGTAACTGTTGTTGCGCGCATCGATGCCGAAGTGGATATAGTCATTTTGTCTAAAGAGCGTATATTCGTCAAACAGATCCATAAAATACTCTTTCGGATTAGTATATTCACTCTCGGCGAGCATGGCGGAGTCAACGGATGCACCAGCCCACGGTACCCACGTGAGCACCTGAAGTGCAGCATCGTCGGTGATCTGATAGACAGGATAGACATAATCCCAGTAACCACGGACGCGGTACTCGAACTGGAGGTCTTCGAACAATGATGTTCGTTCTGTTCGGGTAAACGAGGAGTAGAACTTGCCGTCGGGTTTGTTGGTCTTGGCATCGACAGCATAGGCGTAGATCATATACTCGCTGTCGGGAGCAAGGAAGGTGAAATAATGCTCATCGATGCCGTACTGTAGCGAGTGGGTAGCGAATCCGGCGATGGACGACACGCCCTCTTCAAGCAACAAAGCGCGCCAATTGAGATAGTCGGCATACGTGCGGTCGTGTTGCTGCTGCATAAAGTTTTTGACGCTGACTGCGCTGGATGTATCGGGTGCCTGATCGATAGACACTATACCCACATGGTAGTAGGCGTCGGCATTGGGGAGGAATGTAACCTGCATATATCCCGACGAGACGACGTTCGTATGGATTTCTATCTTAACATGGTCGCCGCTGACGGCATTCGCCTCGGGGTTGCAGGCGGAGAGTTCGATCAAGGCGAGAGAGGCGAGGGCTATGTATATGGATTTGGACATGATTTCAAATTTATGATTTCAAATTTCAAATTTCAAGTTTCTAATTTGTTATTTGGCTTTTTTTTCTTCTTGTTGCTCGAGGGCGAGGAGGGTTTGTACGGTCAGGATGAAACGGAGGCATGTCTTGACGTGCCCGCCGTAGTGCCCGAAGTTGTATGTGATGTTCGCATCCGTCCAGCGCGATTTGGCATTGGTGGCGTTGAGGAAGGTGACCGTCTCATCGTCGATGGAGTGCAGCATATATACGGGTGCTTGGGGCATCCATGAGTAGGAGACGATGGAGTTCTGCACCATGGCTTTGAACAGTTCGCTGACCTCCTTACTCTGCATATCCATGCCTGTGGGTGTGAGCATCTTGCTGGTGACCTTCGTTCCGATGAGTGCATTCATCTCGGCGGTAGTGTTCTTCTTGCTGTTCACCCATTCGTCGATATGATCGCAAAGCCATTGCTGCATGATCGTGTTCATATCGAGATTGAGACCGTTGCCTACAATCATGCCTTGCAGCACGAGCGGTACCGCCACGGGATAGTCCGCCACATTGGTTGTCACAAACCGCTCGTAGGTAGCCTTGATGTCGTACGGTCCGCCACCGGCATAGACGCAACGGATGCGAATCGGGTCGTCGCTAAGGAGGTAGGGGTTATAGACCTCCTCAATCATATACTCAACCGCCATGGTGGTAGCTCCGCCCTGGGAGTAGCCCATTAGGTAGATGTCGTCGTGCTTGGGGTGAAGTTTGACCGCCTGGAAATACTTCTTGACCGCCAGATACATATCCACTACGTTGGCGGCTGTGACATCCATGACCAGATACGGGTGGATCTTATTTGCCGTAACGCCGTAACCGATGTAGTCGGGGCAGATGACGGCGTAGCCCATGCTGCACAAGATTCCCTCGAGCGGGAAGCAGTTGCTTGGTGCTTCGCTGTTGGAGCCGATGGTATAGTGGGATACAAGGATATACCGCTCGAACTTGCCGTCAGCCGGTAGCAGGACTTTGCCTGAGAGGGTGATAGGGTTACCCTCGGTGTCGGTAGATTCGTATATACCGCTTATCTCGACGACTTTTTTGCCGTTGATTTGGTCGAGAAGCGACTGTAAGAATCCTGCCGCCGATACGCTGGATGTGCGTCGGGGTTGAGGGATAGTGCTCTGTTCGTCATCCTGCCACTCATTGAGCGATTGACCGTCCGGCAGGTAGCAGTCAGCAGGAAAACCATTGACAAATTCAGTATTGCGACGGGAAACGACGCGGAACATCGTGCTGTCACCTGCGGGCAGTTGGTCAAAATCCACTACAAAGTAGTCGCCCCACGTACAGGAAGCGAGCACGAGCAGAGCGAGAGAGGCGATGAGTGTGTAGATGTATTTGGACATGATTTCAAATTTATGATTTCAAATTTCAAGTTTCTTATCTCACGTTCGTTCGAACGATTACGTCAAATTTATATTAGAACGTTCTGCCAATGGAAACGGTAATCATCCTGCTGCCTAACTGATAGATATGCTGTGCATCGCTAAGCGAAATCAACGCACCGAGGTCAGCTGCAACGAACCAATTCTTATAACTCGCCACGATGCCGATGAGGGTCAGATCCAATGCTGGTGCGACAACCGTATATCGTCCTTTGTAGTCCTTTTCCGTACCGCCGTTGATGTTCATACCGAATCCTATGCCCGAATGCAGCGACACATTGGGATGATACAGGTAGGTGAAATACACCTTAGGCATGAAAACGAGATTGTAGAACGAATGGTTCTTGTCGCGGCTGAGTTCGTCACCCACGCCGTTGCGCGTCACCTCATCCCAGAGCACGCCGCTACCGTCGAACAGTCCGCCGAAACTCAGCCAATGGTTCTGGCGGTATTGATACTCCACGAACCAGTGTTGTGCATATCGGTAATTCTCGTTATAGACAGCTTGGTAGGTCGTTGGCAGAGTGTTGACGGGCTGCGGTTGCTTGTGCCAGATCAGATGTTCGAAGTTCTGATCACCCCAGCCGATGCGCAGTTCATGACGGTTAGCGGCACGATGCTCCTTATCCTCCGCCATGAGGGGAAGAGCGGAGGAAAGGAGGAAGAGAAGTGCTATTGAAAGGATCTTTTGCATTGTTTCTGTTCGATTTTTCGATATTTCGATATATCGAGTTTTTGGGGTTATCGTAATGTTGCGCCGAAGGTGTCTTCAAACGCCTTTTGCAAACGGGTCATAATGTTCTCGATCTGTTTGTCCTTGAGGGTGTTCTCTTCGTCTTGCAGGATGAACGACAGGGCATAAGACTTCTTGCCTGCGTCGAGGTTCTTGCCCTCATAGACATCGAACAGATAGACATTCTTCAGATACTTCTTCTCCGTCTGGTAGGCAGTACGCGCCAGATCAGCGAACTGCACGGTCTTATCGACGAGCAACGCAAAGTCACGCTTCACAGCCGGGAACTTAGGCAGGTCGGTGATGACAGGTTTGTACTGTTTGTTCTGCTTGAGCAGGGCTTTCCAGTCGAGGTCAGCGAAGAAGACGGGGTTGTCTATATCAAACTGCTTGCGCAGTTCGCGGCTGACGATAGCGAGGGTGCCGAGTTGCTTGCCGTTCTGGGCGCTAACGATCAGTCCGTCGGCATAGAGCGGCGATTTCTCGATCGGCGTATAGACGAGTGCGTTGACGTTCACGCCCAAGCGGCGCAGGATATTCTCGACATAGGCACGCAGTTCGTAGAACGTCGATTGCTGCTCCTTCATCACCCAGGATTGCAGGGTTTTGTTGCCCGTGATCCATACACCCAAATGCATCTCTTCGCTGTACGCGCGCAGAGGATCGACATTCTCCGGCACAGCGTGGAAATGGTAGCAATTACCGAACTCATAAAGTTTGAGGTCGGCGTTCTTGCGGTTGGCGTTGCGTTGGATGCTCTCCAAGCCGCCGAAGAGGAGCGACTGACGCAGCACACCGAGATCCTGTGAAAGCGGGTTGAGGATCTTCACGCAGGAGTCGAGGTTGCCGGCGTACTCGTAGTAGGCAACTTTGGTCAGGGAGTTGTTGAGTATCTCGTTGAACCCTTGAGCCGAGAGCTGTTCGCTGATGCGGGTCTGCAAGCGTTGGGGATCGGGCTTGATGCCGTAACTGAGGTTCGTGTTCAGTTTGTCGGGGAACTCTATGTTGTTGTAGCCGTAGATACGCAGGATATCTTCGACCACGTCGCACTCGCGCTGTACATCCACGCGGTAACGCGGAACGCCGAGTTTCCACAAATCGCCAATCTTGGCGATTATATGCACCTCGAGGGCACGGAGGATGGTTTCGATGGTCTCTTCGCCCAGATCCTTGCCGATGAGTTGGCGGCAACGCTCCAGGCTGAACTCCACGAAGAACGGCGGCATGAACGGGCCATCGTTCAAGGGTTTGCTCTCGCCGTTCCGGATGTCTATAGGCTGGCATATCGTACCGCCTGCCACCTCGCGTACGAGGGCGGCACAGCGGCGCAGAACATGCAGGGTATTGTTGGGGTCACAGCCGCGCTCGTAACGGAACGAAGCGTCGGTCTGCAACTGATGACGGCGTGCGGTCTTGCGGATGCCTACCGGCGAGAAGTATGCACTCTCGATGAAGATGTTCGTCGTTTGCTCCGTAACACCGGAGTCGAGTCCGCCAAACACACCGGCGATACACATCGGCTCACGCTCGTTGCAGATCATCAGGTCGGCAGCCGAGAGCTTGTGCTCCGCACCATCCAGGGTGACGAACGGTGTTCCCTCGGCGCAGTTCTTGACGATGATACGGTTACCGGCAATCTTGTCGGCATCAAAGGCGTGAAGAGCCTGACCGTACTCATGCAGCACAAAGTTCGTTATATCCACAATGCTGTTAATCGGACGCAGACCGATGGTCGTCAGGGCTTTCTTGAGCCACTCGGGGCTCTCGGAAACATGTACGCCCCGGATCATCACACCGCTGTAGCGCGGGCATGCGTCGGTGTTCTCGACGCTGACGGCGATAGGGCTGACGGGGTCGTCGATGCTGAATCCGCTTTCGTCAGGACGATTGAGGGTGACATCTTTCTGTCCGTGCGCCTGATACCACGCATACAGATCGCGCGCAACGCCGTAGTGGGAAATAGCGTCCGAACGGTTAGGCGTGATGTCCACCTCGATGAGGGTGTCGTTCTCCAAGTGGAAATACTCGCTGGCAGGCAGACCTACCGGTGTATCTTCAGGCAGCACCATGATACCCGCATGGTCGGTACCCACGCCTATCTCATCCTCGGCGCAGATCATACCCAGCGACTCCTCGCCGCGGATCTTGCCTTTCTTGATTGTGAATGACTCCTCGCCGCTGTATAGGACAGTACCAATGGTAGCCACGATTACCTTCTGTCCGGCAGCTACGTTCGGTGCGCCGCAAACGATCTGCACAGGTTCGCCGTTGCCCAGATCGACGGTGGTGATATGCAGGTGGTCGGAGTTAGGGTGCTCGACGCAGGTCAGCACGTGACCGACTACCAAGCCTTTCAATCCGCCACGGATGGATTGAACCTCTTCTACTGTACCTACCTCCAGACCGATGGAGGTGAGGATGGTTGCCACTTTCTCTGCATCGTCCGGCAGAGAGATGTAACGTTTAAGCCAATTGTAAGATATATTCATAATATTTTATATTTTAGTCGAAAGATAAAAGTCAAAAGTCGAAAGCCTATTATGCTTTACTACACCTGTTGGAGGACGCTTTGCTCATGGATGATGTCCATGATCTGCTTGGCGGCTTCGGGATCGATGCCATGTTCTTTAGCCCAGTTCATACGCCGTTGCAGGATCTCTTCGTAACGCGCCTGTTGCAATACGGGCAGTCCGTGTCGGCGTTTGAAATCGCCTATCTGACGGGCTATATCCAGCCGTCGGCTCATCAGTGCCCAGAGTTCGTCGTCCGTCTCGTCGATCTGCTGACGCAGGGCTGTGAGTTCGGCACTTTGCGTTGTTTGTGCCGATGTGTCAATGGCAGCCAGACGCTGCAAGAGGTCGGAGAGCTGCGCCGGCGTGAGTTGTTGTCCGGCATCGCTGAGAGCATGCTGCGGATCAGGATGCACCTCGATCATCAGTCCGTTCATGCCCATGCGCATCGCTCGCTCGGCTATCTCTGACACGTGTTCGGCTTTGCCCGCTATGTGGCTCGCATCCGTCAGCAGCGGAAAAGACGGATAACAACGTCTGAATCCTATCGCCTGCGACCACATCGGCGCGTTGCGGTACACACTCGTTGTGTGCTCACCCAAGGCGAACCCGCGATGGATAACACAGATATGCTTGTACCCTGTTCTACTGATCCGCTCCACAGCCCCGCACCACAGGTTGATATCCGGCGATGTTGGGTTCTTCACGTACCATGTGACGCTCTGTTTGTCCGCTATCGGTACTTGCGCCAGCGACTCTACCATGAACGGGTTCGACGTCGTGCGTGCACCTATCCAGAAGTGACGTATACCAGCCTCGTAGGCGGCAAGCAGATGTTCGGGTTGTGCCACCTCGGTTGCGGCGGGAACACCTATATGATCGGCAGCATCAATGAGCCAAGGCAAGCCTTCGGCACCCACACCCTGGAACGACGACGGCTGACTCCGGGGTTTCCATAGTCCTGCACGTAGTACCACGTCAAACTGCGCAGATGCCCCATGCAGCACATCCTTCATCGAACGTGCTACGGCATCCATCTGTGCGGCACTCTCGGCAGCACACGGACCGACTATCAGTATCTTCCTGGTCATTCTCGCATAGGTATCATGACGTGCAAAGTATCTATCGGCGTCTGGCGGTACTCGTCAGGCATATAACCATGCTGCACACTCGCCACGACACGCTCGTAGGTAAACAGCTCAAAGTGTTGCTGCCGTGCCTCGCGGATGGTTTTTATCCGCTCGGAGGCATCGACGTAGAGTTCATGTTCCGCCTCGAGGTTCTTCCTCACGCGCGGATACAACTTGTTGAAGCGTTGCGGGTGCATGGTGTACCACACGAGCGACGAATCAAACTGTGCGCGCGTCACATCGTGCGAGGTAAGCACCGCGTCGTAGTACGCTATCTCATCTTCACTGTTCTGACGTGTTATGCCCTTCACTTGCAGCATCCCGTCCATACGATGCAGATCGGTCAGTACGCTCACCATCTTCCTTGCCGAAAGCACATCGCCCCGACAGGCGGTCAGCAGCGGCACACACACCAGCACGATACACAGCAGTCGCTCAAGATCCTCTAGCTTGCGGCGGATACGAGTCAGCCGCTCGACAGCTTCGCTGCGCACATCCGTCTGGCGTTCGCCTGCCTGGAGTTCGTTGCGGATAGCCTCGATGCGCGTGATCTTCATCTCATCGCGAATGAACCGTATGCGCTTGATCAGGGCTATATCTTCCGCCGTGTAGTAGCGGTTGCCGTGACCGTCCTTGCGTGGCGAGAGCTGCTCGAACTGTTTCTCCCAATAGCGCAAAGTAGGCGCCTCAAGACCTGTAGCCTCGATCGTCTCTCGCATGGAGAAATAAATTCTATTTACCGTTTGGTCACTCATGGGCTGACGCGGAGGTTTTTGCCTGCGTAAATGTTTGTGCCGGACAGTCCGTTCCATTTCTGGAGTTGGCTGACTGTCACGTGGAACTTCTTGGCTATACCGCCAAGAGTGTCGCCTTGTTTTATCTTGTAGTACATCTTGCCGTTGACCGTATAACCTCCGGCCACGCTGGTCTTCTGCGCCATGTCGATCTCCGCTCGGCGGTCATAGATCAACTGCTTGGCGTTGTAGGCGAAGATCGTATCCTGTTGCGAGATAAATCCCGCCGTCTGCTCTATCGGCAGGCAAAGCCTGTACTCCTTGTTGCCCGGCAAAATGTCGCGTGTATATTGCGGATTGAGGTATCGCAGGTCTTCGATAGGTATATCCAGTACCTCGGCTACCTGCTTGAGGTGCATACGCTCCTTGATGACAATCGTGTCCGTCAGCATCCGCTCGGCACGAATGGTATCGGCACAAATCCCGTGCTCAGCGGCGTAGCCGAACACGTAGTTTGAGGCGATGAACAGCGGCACATACATCCTTGTCTCGTGCGGCAAGTAGGGATAGATACTCCAGAAGTCGCGTTTGCCTCCGGCGTACTGAATCGCTTTGCGCACGTTTCCCGGCCCGCAGTTATAGGCTGCAATAGCCAGGTTCCAATCCCCGAAGATGTTGTACAACGCCTGAAGGAACACACACGCTGCCTCGGTAGATTTATATACATCCAGACGCTCGTCCACCAGCGAGTTCACTTCCAGCCCGTAGCGCTTGGCGGTTGCCGGCATAAACTGCCACAGACCTGCTGCACCCGCCTTGGAGCGGGCTGTCGGACGCAAAGCCGACTCGATCACGGGCACGTACTTCAACTCATACGGCAGGTTGTGCCGACCGAGCGCCTCTTCGAAGATCGGGAAGAAATACTCCGCTTCGCGCATAATACGTGCCGTCTGCCGCGGACCGTGCTTGATGTACCGCTGGATGTACCGCTTGGCGATAGGGTTGTACGGCAACTCGATGATACAGGGCAAAGCCTGCAAGCGTTGCTTGTAGATGCTGTCCGCCAAGACTGCCGTATCGGGTGAGCCGACACATGCCGTGGTATCCAGCCCTGCCATCAGCCACTCGAACAACTTGATGTCAATGGAATCAAGCGACTCATCGACAGGCTCAGATGTGATAGCCGGTAAGGTATCTGGAGCAATAACCTGCAAACTATCCTCTCCTCGCAACTCGGGCAAAAGAAGCAGGATTGTTAATATAAATATCAGTCGTTTCATTTTAGTCTTTACTCTTTCAGCGAAGCCGTCTTTACTCTTTCAGCGAAGCGATCCATAAAACTAAAACCGTATCGCCAGATGCACCTCGCCGTTCGTTCGATGCAGCATCGGGTCGTGGTAGATTGCCGGCTCAACTTGCATCGACAAGTCGGGCGATATATCAAAGTCAAACAACTCAGCATCCACAAACGCATCGACCAGCGACAAGGCATACACCACCACCGTCACCACAATGGATATATCCCTGTATCTCCGATACGTATTCTGCCAGTTCTGCAACTTACCCAAGTACGCCGATGTACCGCCCATACGCGCTATATCGTAGCCGTCCGGCAAGATAGCGTTGTATAGTTTGATCGGATCATCCGTCACAGTACCGTTCTCATTGTCGTTGTACAACAGCAGATAGGCGGATTTGTACTCCGAATACGACTGCTGGTTAAGCATGATCGCGTAACCGCAACCCATAAACGAGCCATACACGATCGGCACTTTCCACCACGAGCGGTTGTACATCTGCCCCAAGCCGGGGAAGATCGCTCCCAGCCACACTGCCCGCAACGGATCAGGACGCCACGCTACTTTCGGCAAGGTATCTGCCTTCAGTTCTGACACATCCACCAGTTGTGCGGAGTCCTGCTTGAACGCAAAACTTTCCTGCTCGTCTGCCCAACCGGTGAGCGGCAGACAGAGCACACACAACAGCACTATGTAGCGGATGGCTTTCAATGCTTATTGGCGTAATTGGTCGATGATCGTATTTAGTTCCTGCTCGTCCTTGAATGCAATGGTGATCTTTCCGTCACTCACCTTGACTTGGTGATGCAGTCGCTGTTCCAGCCACATCTGTTGTGCCGGGTACGCCGAACGCGCATTCTTCCTCGGTTGACGAAGTGTCTTGGCTTGCTGCTGTCCCACACTCACCAGTTCTTCTACGCGACGCACACTCAGTCCCTCGGCAATGATCCTGCGATAGAGCGACAACTGCTGCTCGGGCGACGTGCTGCCCAAGATTGCACGGGCGTGACCCATATCGAGTTTGCGTTCCTTGATACCCATCTGCACCTCGGCTGGGAGTTTGAGCAAGCGCAGGTAGTTGGCTACCGTGGCACGTTTCTTGCCCACACGTTCCGCCATCTGTTCCTGTGTCAGCTCATAATCATCCATAAGTCGTTGGTAAGCAAGCGCAATCTCTATGGCATCAAGGTTCTCACGCTGGATATTCTCGATCAGCGCCCACTCCATTACCTGCTCGTCTTTTGCCGTGCGCACATAAGCGGGTATATCGTACAGTCCAGCCATCTTTGCTGCGCGGTAACGACGCTCACCGGCGATGATCATGTACGTGCCGTCATCGTTCTGCTTGAGCGTGATAGGCGATATAACGCCATGCTCGCGGATCGAGTCTGCCAACTCCTGCAACGCCTCTTCGTCAAACGTTCGACGTGGCTGGTTGGGGTTAGCTACGATCTCGCTCAGCGGAATTTCGGATATACGGCTCGCGTTGCCCGTCATCACATGCGATGTATCTATCAGGGCATCCAGCCCTCTTCCTAATCCTGTAGTTTTCTTCATACTTGTTTCGATATTTCGGATTATCGATATTTCGATATATCGAGGTTAACGTTTCATCACTTCCTTGGCGAGAGCCTTATACGCCAACGCACCCTTCGACTTCGGTTCGTAGTCCAGTATCGTTTGTCCGTGGCTCGGTGCCTCGGACAGACGCACGTTTCGGGCGATCACGCTATGGAACACCAAGTCGCCGAAGTGGCGTTTCACCTCTTCGAGCACTTGGTTGCTCAACCTCAGACGATTGTCATACATCGTCAGCACAAATCCCATAATATTCAGTCCGGGATTCAGTTGCGACTTGATGATCTTGATCGTGTTCAGTAGTTTGGCTATACCCTCCAGCGCAAAAAACTCGCACTGTACCGGTATGATCACGCTGTCCGCCGCTGTCAGCGCGTTCACGGTGATCAATCCTAATGATGGCGAGCAGTCGATCAGTATATAGTCGTAATCACTCTTCACCTGTTGCAGTACGCGCTTGAGCAGTTGCTCTCTGTCCGGCAGGTTCAACATCTCGATCTCCGCACCCACAAGATCGATATGCGACGGGATAAGGTGCAAGTTCTTCACCTCAGTCTCAATCACAGCCTTATGCGGGTCTATGCCGTTGACCAGACACTCGTAGATCGAGGCTTCGAGTTCGCGGATCTCTACGCCAAGACCTGACGAGGCGTTTGCCTGCGGGTCGGCATCCACCAGCAATACACGCTTGCCGTCAGCTGCCAGGGCTGCAGAAAGATTGATGGCAGTTGTGGTCTTTCCCACACCACCTTTTTGATTAGCTAATGCAATTATTCTTGTCATATTCAATGTTTGTTACTTCGTGTTAGTTACTTTGTGTTGGTGACTGCGAGTTGGTTACTTCGTGTTAATTACGGCGTCGAATCGCTCGGTAATCATGTCAACCGTGAGTGCCTTGCACGCAAAGTTGCGATACACACATATCTCTGTGCCGTGCACCGTACACGGACGGCAGCTAACGGGCAGCGATAGTGTCTGATTCGTTTTGCTCTGTGCGGCAAAACCCATATACGGATGCGTACCGCACCATATACTCAGCGTATTGCAGCCCACCAATGTTGCCAGATGTTGGTTGGCGGAATCCATACACAGCAAGCCGTCTATCTGCCGCATCAGTTCGAGTTCGCCATCCAGCGCCAACTGGTCGGTCACACTCTCCACATTCTCCCACAATGATGCCCATTGCCTGAGCATTTCCGCCTCTATATGCCCTGCGCCGAACAGGAACACCCGCGTATCCGGCTGCTGAGCATAATAACCGATCACCTCCTTCATCGTCCTGTAGGGCAGCATGTTCGACTGATGTTTGGCAAACGGCGCTATACCTATCCATCTACTCTCTTTCTTGCCGAACACCTGTTCCACTTTTTCCGCTCCCGTCAGATTAACCGGCACCAACCATTCATCATCGGTCAGCATCATCCTGCCGGCCTTGAACGTATCAGCATAACGCTCTGCCTCGGGTTTGAGCGGTGAGGACTGCTCATACCCTGCTCTGATTAGGGCTACGTGCTCACGACGACCGGCATAGATCGTGCTCACCGGCACCTTGTTTAGCCACAACAACAGCCGCAGCACACGCGTGCGCCTGTCATCTTGCAAGTCAAACACCTGCGTCGGCTGATAAGACCTGATCTGCCTGTATAGTCCGAGCAAACCGTGACCGTGTTCTACCTCATGATCCACCTCATGGTAACGGACATTCGGTAATCCGTGAAACAGATCCGCCAATGGCTTCAAAGCCATAACGACAAACGTATCGTCAGGGTTCGCCTGACTCAACTCAGCCACCACCGGCACCAGCATCGCCACATTGCTCAGCGACGATAGTCTCAGGATAATATATATCTTCTTCTCTTTCAACTGTTCGGCTCTCGGCGCGCCCGGGGTCTCCGCAAGCCTGAGCAGTGGGGTGCTCTTTCCGCCGAGTTTTTGACTCTCATTTACCTAATCTGCCACAAATATGCAAAGTTCACGCTGACCGTAAACATATTCGACGAAGCAAAATGTTCTGCTCGTGCGTTGTTGTATATACTGCCAAAACTATAGTGAACTCGTGCTTCCAACTGGAAGACACCGGCTTTCCTGTGCATACCATATACACCCAAACCTCCGGCTAATCCCCAATCAAAGGCGTGATCTATATCCCGATATTGATATACTGACGTACTTTGCTTCGTTCCTGACTCCTGCGAGCCTAAACAATACCCTATCTGTGGTCCCACATTCACAAATCCCTGCACATGTTTTCCTCCGAAATGGATGTGCGCTAACACCGGCACTTGGATGTAATGCAGTTTTCTGTAGTAGTCATATTCTCCTGCCGACGAATACTCGCGCCAACCTCGTTGCGCATAACCTGCCTCCACTTGGATGGAGCAGACCTTGTGCGCACCGTAGCGGAACACCGCACCGGCGTTCCAACTCAAGGGCCACTTCAACAGATCGCTCATTCCCGACACCTTCGGCGAGAAGAACACCGTTGACATTGTTACGCCGCCGTACGCGCCTACGAACATCTCCGCATGCTCCAGACGCGGTTGGGCTGACAGGCGGATACCTGCCAACAGCAACAACAACAGCAGCTTAACGCCTCTCGATGACAATATGTGTATTCTCGTATCCGCCATTCTGAGTTTCAGAGAACAGTATTGACGACTGTAATCCTTCGTACAAATCATCCAAGGTGTGGAACGTGCCGTCTTTCAACGCCTCCAACATATATCCCGTCAAATCATATCCCAACAAGTCGTAACGCGGCTGGGTGGACGACAACTGATGACCGAAATACTGCGCAAAATCCTGCTCATAACGAACCATCGCCTCTTTGTCAGGCGTACGGAACACTGTGGTGAACAGTTGCGGCAGCAAGATGCGCTCACTCTGCCATGCATATTGGCTCAATAAAGTCAGCTGCTTGCCGCGTCTGCCGGATAGCAGATAAGGCATCAGCAGTTGCACATTCGAGTAACGCTCCGAGTGGAAGAGCAGGATATTCTCCACACTGTCCTTCAACGCCGCACCTACCGAATCCGCAAGGATCTGCCTAATCGTAGTATGCGTCGTCGGCAAACGGCGCGCCTTGATACTGTCACGCAGACTGCGGATACCCAGCGAGTAATCCATTTTGTCGTTATACGCATCCACCTGCACGATATTGATCTGCGTACGCATCGTATCCAGATATTGCATGAGCGCATGTGTCTGGATCTCATCCGCAGGGTTGAACTTCAACAGGTTAGGGTTCTTCTTATCCGCAGGTGCCAAGCTCGGCAGGAACGGCACCATCATAGGTATCCCGTGCTCCTGGGTATAAGCCGACAGCACCTCTACGGGTTTGGCATAGGCTGGTCCCACGAACGCATCCACATTAGCCAAAGCACCCGAGTCTATCAGTTGGCTGACTTCGCTGCCGAACTTGCCTATATCGTACGTACGCACCTCATAGTACGTCGCATGTAGCGCACCCAAACTATCCGTCCACACCGGATCATGATGCTTCAACGCCAACAACGAACCGGCATAGAAGTCATAGAACCTGTCGATTAGCGGATTACGATGCGCAGTCTCTGCCTGCAACGGCAACATATATACCAACCGCACCGTATCCGTGTACTCTATCACCGGCATCGTATCAGCCGGAGTCGTCGGAGTAACTAAGGAATCTAAGGCTCCAATGGTATCTAGGGGTTCTACAGATTCCGGATTTTCCGGAGTCACCGGTGCTACCGGCGTCTCTACAACTTCCTCTGTCTTGGGTTCTTCTACAGTTTCCACCACCTTCACAGGCTCCTCAATCACCTCCTGCTTCACGCTCGGCGTAGCAGGCAGGTCGGTCGGAATACGTATTACCTCCTCAAAGGTCAGACCACGGGTTCTCAGGTCAGGATTAGCCAGCAAGATGGCTTCCTGCGACACACCGAAATTCTTACTGATTCGGTACAGACCGATGCTCTTCTCCACTTTGTAACGGTAATAGACCTTGCCGTCTATCGTATCCATCGGATAGGGCAAAACTTCCTGCGCTTGCATGCTCATTGCCGCAAGCAGCAAACCATATAGTAGTATCCGTTTCATGACAATATATATTTTCTTCTTCGTATCATCCAAACGCTCATAGCCAACAGTCCTATCAGCAGCAGCGGCGTCACAACGCTCACCGTCTGGATCAGTTGCCGGCTCTCATGCGCCTTCCTGTCATTCAGCAGCCGCAGCAGGATTGTCTTCTCGCGCAGGGCTATCAACCCGCTGTCGTCCGCCAAATCGAGCACCGCATTCACCACAAAATCCCTGTTGCCGAACTGAATACCCGAATAGCGGTCATAACCTACTGGCAGAGGTTGCCCTTGTTGCCAGTGATTCTGTAGCACGCTACCCGATGCCACAACCAGTTGCCGGGTCTTCACTGACCGATCCAGCCGTTCGGTGTCGCTCAGCCCTTCGGGAATCATCCGGTGCGCAAACACCGACGGAAACTCTCCTTCCAGCCTTACAGCCACCGGCAGATATGCCGAACCGAACAGTTGTGGATCAATGCGCAAGTTATTCAGATCAATCTCCGCAGGAGCATGCGTCTGCCGCGATGCCGTACTCGTTGCCAGCAACACTTCTTTCTGTATATCGCTTCCGCCTACGGTATCAATCGTTGAGGCAAACACGCTGCTCACCTGCATCACATCCTTCGTCACAGGCGAGCTGCTTGATGTCAGCAGCAGCGGAGCAAACGTCCACGGCATAGGCTGATACTGCGCCTCTCCTGCCGTACCCGATACATCCACCGGCACAGTCAGACATTGCAAGTCTTGCACCAGCACAGGGTTGATCCTGACGCCGTAACGGAATAACATATCCGTCAACTTCAGATCGAGCGCAATAACCGGTGTCAAGCCGTTCTCTGACAGCATATCTTCGGAAAGTCGCACTCCGTCCAACGCCCACAGCACTCGTCCGCCGTGCATCACGTACTGGTCGAGGATATACTTGTCCTGCTCACTCAGCGGCTCTTGCGGCGCGGCTATAATCACCACCTTGTATGGTCTCAATGCCTGCACGTCATCCGACAACGCGCCTCGATCCACGTCGAAGTACCGGCTCAGTTGACGGCTCACGTCATATACATCCGCTTCATCCAGCTCGCCGTGACCCTCCAAGAACGCTATTCTTGCTATCGTCTCGCGGCTGATACTGTGTATCGCCTCGGCAAACGCGTACTCCAAGCTCTCAATGCTTTTGTTCAGATTCTGCTCGCCGTTCAACGCTCGGTTGTTCTTCAGCAGCGGCACAACCGTCTGGCGGTTCGCGTAACGTATGCGCGCGTACGGAAAGACCATCTGTTGCACGGTTTTGCCATTCTGCTCACGCTCATGAATCACCGTAGGCTGCAAGTCATCCGTGCTGCCTTCCTGCGGCTCGATCAGTCGCACCTTGCCGTAACGGCTCATCTCATCCGTCAGTTCAACCGTTGCACGCTTTAGTCGCCTGAACCCGCTGTTCAGATCACCCGTCAGCAGCACCTCAACCTCTATCGGCTCATCCAGCCCGCGAAGCAACGATTTTGTTGCCTCGCCCAGACTGTACCGCTTATCCTGCGTCAGATCCCAACGCAACGGATACATGTATGATGCCACACCCAGTAGCACCATACATGTCAAACCTATTATGTATCCCTTGCGTTGTCGCATCCTATTCATTCAGGACATCTCGATTGATGACAACCGGATATTTGGCTTTAAGCACCTCAATCCACTTGGCATCCAGATACTCCTGATAATCATTCGTCACACGGTTTCTGTCATCCGTATAAACCTCAGCACCCTTCAGCACCTTGCCGCTGACGAACACCTCCGGCAGATTCTCGTCAGCCTTGTACTCGGCTTTCTTGTCCTTGAAGCCGAACTTGTCGATAGCGCCGTTGCGACCTTTCGTCCACAAACCTTGCTCCACACGCACGTACTTCACGCTGTCAGTATTCAGACGTTTCAGGTAACTCATCACCGAGTCCGGCTGGGCTTGTTTGACAATACGTTGTGCGGCTTTCAGGGTCTGTTTGTCTTTGCAATAAACCACCAAACCTTTGAAGCGCGGTTCATCCCACGTGTAGTTTTTCTTGTTCTCGTTGAAGAACGCAACCAAACCTGCTGTATCCTTGGCAGCCTTGTCCCAAACTTCCTCCAGCGATACATCGAACAGCAAGATACCGTCATGATACTCCTGCACCAGACGTGCCAGTTCGGGGTACTTTGCCTCCAGATGTTCGTCGGCGTAAGCCATCACATCGGCATCGCTCATCTCTGCCGGCAGGTTATACTCGGCGCGCGTCTTGGCGATGAAACTCTCTTTCACCTCTTTCGAGCGCTCGTCGCGTTGTACGCGTTTCTTGATATCTTCTTTCACCTCCTCAAACGGAAGCATCCCGCGCTTACCGTCCAACTTGGCGATGTGCCAGCCGAAACGGGACGCAAACGGCTCGCTTATGTCGCCCACGTTCTTCAAGCCGAACACGGCGTCCTCAAACGGCTTAACCATCGCGCCGTGACCGAACCAGCCCAGACTGCCGCCACGCATAGCCGAACCCTTGTCGTCCGACAACTCGCGTGCCAACTCGTCGAACTTGGCATCAGGCTGAATAACAAGCTGATAGATCGAGTCAATCTCCGCCTTTGCACGCACAGCTGCCAAGCTGTCACCGCGAGGCGTAGCTTTCATGATATGCGAAGCCTGAACCTCCTCGTGCGGGCGTTCTTCCTCTACCAAAGCAATGTGGAATCCGTACGGGCTACGGAACACTTCGGTCACCTCGCCTACCGGAGTTGTATATACGGCTTTCTCAAACGGATAAACGAAGCGGAAAGGACTGATCCAACCCAGTTCGCCTTGCGTCTCTTTCACGCCCGGATCGGTGGAAACCTCTAAAGCCACAGCCTTGAAATCCTCTTTCTGCAAGCGCGATACACGGCCACGGTTACTCTTCGTAATAACCGGCTTGCCTAACGTCACACGCACACGTGCATCGTTAATCTTTGCCAAAGCCTCAGCCGTTGCGGCGGAATCGGCATTCATCGGGCACTCGATAGCGATATGTGCCACACGGCGGTCAACCATCTGCCACTCGTACGTACGGCGGATAAGTTCTTCCAGTGCATCGTTGTCCGTCAGGTACTTCGGCGTGGCTTGCGCACGGTAACCCTTCAACTCCTTCAGGAACGCTGCCGTGGTATCTATACCGCGGTGCTCGGCTTCCGTCACTTTCAGCTTGAAGTTCACAAACAGATCCAGATACTCCTCCAGCGACTTCTGACCGCCGGCAGCTTCCTGGCTGTTCTTCTCATAGATGTACTTGAACTCCGACAACATCACCGGCTTCCCGTCGATGGTCATCAGCACCTTGTCCTCCTGCGCACGCAAACCTGCTACGCAAAGAACCGCTAAAATCGATAAAAATACTCTTTTCATTATGTTGATTTTTAATGTTTATGCAAAAACGCACATAATCCGCCACAAAGTTACAAAAAAATTTTGATATTTGCAAAAAAAATTGTATCTTTGTGCCAACTTTTTAACAATACGGCACTTTTTTATGAATTACACACCCATTTCTGACAAAATTACGCCCCTTCAGCTCGAGTTTGCTGCGCGTTGCATCTCCGATGCACAGTCTATCGCCATCATCACCCACCAGAATCCTGACGGTGATGCCTTGGGCAGCAGTCTGGCTATGCGGCACTTCTTGCTCAGCCTCGGCAAAACAAACGTTACAAACATCGTGCCAACCTCGTTTCCCGACTTCCTTGCATGGCTTCCGGGCGTTGATTCTGTCATCCAGTATGAGCAGAATCCCGATGCCGCTACATCTGCCCTGCGTAACGCCGATCTGGTCATCTGCACCGATCTTGGCGAACCTACCCGCGTAGCCGCCCTCAGCCCGATCCTCACCGAACGCTTCAACAACTACGCAAACTACAAAAACTACATAAACAACGGAAACTACGAAAACTACGCAAATAACGCAAACAACGCGAAGCTCCTCATCCTCGACCATCACCTCTCCAAGGTCTGCAACGAATACCCCGAGCAAATAGCCTACCCGGATTCCGCTTCCGCCAGCGAACTCGTTTTCCGCCTCGCGTACCAACTCACGCAAGCGCAAAACGTACGGCAATATCGGGTCAATATCGGGGGAACATCGGGGCAACATCGGGGCAATATCGGGTCAATCATAGACTTTAGTCAGGGTTTTGTCGGGGTTTTGTCGGAGGATTTTGCTACCTGCATCTATACCGGCATGATGACCGACACCGGCAACTTCTCCTACAACTCCTGCCATCCGGAGATGTACAACATCGTTGCCATGCTCCTCACCACAGGCATTAACAAGGATGTCATCTACGACCGTGTGTTCAACGCGTGGTCGGCTGAGCGCATGCAACTGGTGGGATATTGCCTATATCATAAGATGAAACTCTTCCCTGAGTACCACACAGCCCTCATCACCCTCAATCGCCGCGAGATGTACCGCTTCAACGCCAAGTCGGGCGATATGGAAGGTATAGTGAATATGCCGTTGCAAATCAAGGACATATACTACTCCATCTTCATGCGCGAGGACAAGATTCCGCCTCATCAGATTCCCGATGCCAATGGCGCGAAGGTCAAAGCGAAGATCTCCTTCCGCAGTCAGGGGGATCGACCGGTCAATATTCTCGCCCGCGAAGTCTTCCGCGGAGGTGGTCACATGAACGCTTCGGGTGGTGAGTTCTTCGGAAATGTCGATGATGCTGCAAAAAAATTCATCGAAATAATGCCTCAATACATGTCACAATCATAAGTTCCGCGTGAATCCGTGTAGTATTTTGGGGATATTTTGGGCTATTTTTGACTAAAATAGAAAAAAATAATAATTTTTTTGCTCTTCCTCTTGCAAATATCATATTTTTTTTGTAACTTTGTACCCAAATCCGCAAAACAACGTTAAAACAATTAATAACTCAAAAATTTAACACAAAAATCTATGACAAAAGTAGCTATTAACTCGTCTGGCTTTCCGTCAGATGTTTGAAGCTGAGGGTTATGAGGTAGTTGCAATCAACGACTTGACCAGCCCGAAGATGTTGGCTCACCTTCTGAAGTATGACACCGCTCAGGGTGGCTTCGCAGGCAAGTTCGGTGAGGGTAAGCACACTGTAGCTTTCAAGGACGCTCAACTCGCTGAGGACGGCAAGACTGTTCTCGTTCCGGGTTCGATCATCGTTGACGGCAAGGAGATCACTATCTATGCTAAACCTAACGCAGCTGAGCTGCCTTGGGGTGAACTCGGTATCGACGTTGTTCTCGAGTGCACAGGCTTCTATACCAGCAAGGCTAAAGCTTCTGCTCACATCGAGGCTGGCGCTAAGAAAGTTGTTATCTCTGCTCCTGCAGGCAACGATCTGCCTACTATCGTATTCAATGTTAACCACAAGACTCTGACTCCGGCTGACACCGTTATCTCCGCTGCTTCTTGCACCACGAACTGCCTCGCTCCTATGGCTGCAGCTCTGCACAAGTATGCTCCGATCCAGAGCGGTATCATGTCAACCATCCACGCTTACACCGGCGACCAGATGATCCTCGACGGCCCGCAGCGTAAGGGTGATCTCCGTCGTAGCCGTGCAGGTGCCCAGAACATCGTTCCGAACAGCACCGGTGCTGCCAAGGCTATCGGCCTCGTTATCCCTGAACTCAACGGCAAGCTCATCGGTAGCGCTCAGCGCGTTCCGACCCCGACCGGCTCAACCACTATCCTGGTTGCTGTTGTTAAGGGTAAAGACATCACCAAAGAGGGTATCAACGCTGCTATGAAGGCTGCTCAGACCGAGAGCTTCGGTTACACCGAGGACGAGATCGTTTCGAGCGACGTTATCGGCATGCGCTTCGGCTCACTGTTCGACGCAACGCAGACCATGGTTGCTAAGATTGACGACGACACCTTCCAGGTTCAGGTTGTTAGCTGGTACGACAACGAGAACAGCTACACCAGCCAGATGGTACGTACTATCAAGTACCTCGCCGAGCTGAAGTAATTCCCCTTCGGCCCGCATCCGCCATGTATGGCGGATCATACAGCAAGAGCCACCCGTTTCGGTGGCTCTTGTTTTGTACTGTCCCCTACATCCCGTCATTGCATCCGCCATGTATGACGTACACACACCAAGAGCCACCCTCGCAGGTGGCTCTTGGTGTTATCGGCGCATTGCATTCGCCATGATGGCGGATCACTCTACCGTCGGATTAGCGCTTAACCTTCACGATGAACGAGCGGGAGCCGCCGAAGCTGACAGTATATTCCGTGCCATCGGTGTAGATATAACTCTCGTCAACCTTCTTGTTGAAGTCGATGGATGTCGTACCATAGGCGAATGTCTCCTTGGTAGTACCGCCACCATCCTTTACAACAATCTTGCCGTAGAACGGATTGTTGGTAATCTGCAACTCTGTACCCGTAAAGCACGTCTCCAAGTTACCTGCATCAACAGAAACATTGAGCACGAAACGGTCGTTGAAGGTCGTGTCCTTGGGCGATGCAGTGAACACATAATCCGGCGTAGAACCATTGATCTCAATTACCTCATCGGCTTCGGTATCAAACAACTTATACGTTACACCATCGAAGTTCCCGAAAGACAATGTGTACGCCGTGTTGTCGTCATTGTACGTCGCAAAGCCAACGGGCAAGTTAGCGGAATACGCATTACTTGCCCATGTGGTATAGCGCTCCCCGCCGTAGTACACATAGATACCACCCGGGTTGGCAGCTGCTGCATCCCATGTGTTATCAAAACCATCGGAGAACGAACTGGAGAGGATGAAGTTTACCTCCTTGTCCGGTTGACCGGTGTGTTTTAGGACAATACGGGATGTACTTGTAATCGATTGCGCTGTGACAGACAATGTCAAGCACAACAGACTTACTATAAAAGCAATCTTTTTCATATTCTGGATAGTTGCTTACGGCAATGTTACCGGAACGATGATCAATGTACGTGCAGCAGCACCAGTGATGTCAGCGGTTGCGAAGAACTTAACGGTGTAGTTCTTACCTGCTGTGAGGGCCGTAAGGTCGATATCCGTTAACAATCCGCTATAAGCGTCACCAACTTTTGCACCGGTCTCGTCGTACACAACAATCTTACCTGTCGAGTACGGGTTGTTGCTAATGGTCAGATGGTTGCCAATGAAGCAAGCAGACAACTCATCAGATGCGACGTAGTTGATTAAGAAACGATTGGTGATAAGAGGATTGTTGTTGTCCTCAAGATCAATCGTAAAGTTGTAATCAGGAGTCGAAGCGTTCACATTGATGGTTGTAGCGGTCTTACGGTCATAGAGTGTGTACTCGGTCGTACCGGTGAAGTTCTGGAACTTCAATGTATAGTTCAGGTTACCTGCATCATTGTATGTGCCGAAACCGAGAGCCAAGTTATCGGAATACTTATTACTTGCCCAAATGGTATATCGTTTATCATTATAGAACACGTATACACCACCGGTATTAGCAGCCTCCGCATCCCACGTGTTGTCGAACGCGTCAGAGAATGACGATGACAACAGCATGTTCACTTCCTTATCCGCCTGACCGGAGTGCGAAAGTACTATGCGCGATGTGCTTGTAATAGACTGCGCTGCCACACTCAGTGCGACAAACGTCAAACTTACTAAAAATGCAATCTTTTTCATATTAGTATTATTTTCTTTGTTAATATCGTTAGAATCTCCATGGAGCTTCAAATCCTCCTTGACTAGCATCAGGATCTCCACTACCACCGCCACCGGGGCCTCCACCGCCACCAGCGGGAGAGTCGTTCAATATACGTTGCTTTGCCTCCAGAGACAGAACTTCTGTCTCCGGAGACTGGTAAGCATATTTCTTTATAGTTTTCATACCAATTCTTTTTACCTTATTGTAAGCTGCTTACTTAACAACCTTCTTGCCATCTACTACATAAACACCTGCGGAGAGGCTGTGGAAATCATTACCCATATACTGACCTGCCATGTTGTAGATACCCTTGGTAGCAGCAACTTCCTCAACATTGTCGATAGCGGTCGGCACTTTGTGTACGCCTACAATCTGGAAGCGACCATCAACATTGGTGTTAGCAGGAACAGTGAACATATACGTTGCACCTTCTGTCAACTCAACCTCTGTACCGGTAAGCATATCACGGATAGCATAATTCATACCGTTAGCGTTACGAACAGTCATGATGAACGAGGTTTGCTCCTTAGCGGCAAGGCTGAATGTAGTTCCCTCAAGATTATCCGTAGCGATGATGCCTAACTTCTCATCCTTGCCATCTGCATAGATGTAGGTTTGCTCCTTGTTCATCAGTTTAGCAGCATCATAGGTATTATCAAACTCTACAGAGAATTGGTCACCCTCAAGCATGCTTACTTCATCCTTCGTACCATCAGCAGCAACAATCTCAATTCGTGCTACGCCAAACGGAGCGGCACTGGAACGTGCCGGAGCAGGAGATGCTCCCATTACTGTTTCCCAAACCTCACTCTTATAATCTACAATCGGATCTGAACCTGCTCCCAGACGCTGGAATGCAAAGGCCTGCATCGAACTAATCTCAGTAGGATATTCTGGGTGAATGTATGGAGTAGCATTATTAATCTCATACCAATCATTAGTTACTGAATTATGGAGATATGCAGTACCGGAGAGGTAAGAGGAGTATTTAGTATTGAAATCATTGACCAACTTCGTGATACTAATTGGAGCAGTGTAACTATTAGCATAATAGTTCCATTCTGTTGACAGATTCAGAGTTGCATCCGTATTACCTACAAGACCACATTTGAATGTATAAACAGTACCGGGATCGGTAGCCGTCGTTGTGACTGCATAGCAACGGAACGGAACGAATTCATCTTCGCCACTCATAACCACCCAATCTTGACCAATAATCTGTTGGAATTGAGAAGGAGATGTTGAAGTATTATACTCTACTTCACTTCTTAAGATACTAGCATCATACGAAGGAACACCAAAACGCTGCCACTCAAACTTTCCACCATTTTTGTATCCTTTTGAGTACAATTCAACTGTTGCATCAGGGTGACGACCGGATTTCGTATCCGGGTGAACAAGGAACAACGCTTGTGCTGTGCTTGAAGTTCTAAGAACCACGTTTGAAGTGGAAGCGCTTGTGATACCTTGCTTAGGATCAGTAACAATGAATTTGGCACCAGCCTCAACAATTATTTGAGCTTTTCCGCCAAGAACTACACGACCGACACTAAGAGTTTTACCTGCCTGAATGGTCAATGTTTGATCTTTATCCTCATTGATTTCCAATTCCTTAAGTGTTAGGTCAGACGAGATTGTCTCAGTATCACCCGTCCACTTCACTTGGCTATCTTTATTGTGTCCTGCCGCAACATTTGCATCACCGGTAGGAGCTGTACCTTGGCTAACAACAACAGTCGTTTGACCAGTTTCAGGATCGGTAACTGTAGTTGTATGATAATCATCATTATTAGGCACAAGAGTTGTAATATTAACTACAGTTCCACCTTGACCTTCTTCATCAGCACCTACAGAAACAGTACCGGTAACGCTACCACCCGTAACTTCTGTCTGCGCAGTTGTTCCGGTTGTAATGTTAATAGCACCTTGATCGCCACCTTCAATCGTTCCACCCGTGATAGTTACGTGAGAAACTTGAGGCTCTGTCGTATTACTTGCGATTACATCCACAATAGCACTACCTCCAGAACCGGCAATATGCGAGTCACCTTCAACAGATACAGAAGTATTACCAGCATAACCTGCATCAGATGCAATAAAGATACCAGAGCCGGCTACATCACCATGGTAATTACCGGAATTACTAGCTGACGAAGCATCTGAATAAATATCACCATCAAGTACTTTAAGGTCACCAGCCTTCATAAAGATACCTGTTTGACCATGAACAGCACCACTAATATCCAATATAGCCCAACCGCCGGCATAGATACCGCCATTACCATTATCTTCAATACCTTCGTCAATGCAGGATACATCTGCAGTAGGAGCAATATAGACATACGGATAGTTACGCTCATAATATGGATATGCATCCTTGATTCGTTTAGTACTTCCCTCTGCTTCTTTCGGGGTTTGGTTGATTGAACCAAGAATATTAATACCACGAGTATGACCATACAAAGTACCGGCGATCATAAGCTTAACACCAAAAGCAGAATATTGTGCCTTAGCTTTATCACTCCACATCGGAGCCTTTTCCGCATCTTTACCATCTTTATTACCAGCATAATAAGTCGAATAACCTAAGGCTTCTTTGGATACGCCCCATGTAGGACAACTACTTCCAATCTCCTGAATACCAACGGCAAATGTGTCATCGTAAACAGATTTCACTTCCACATCTTTATCAACAATCAGAACAGACCATACTTGTTTGGAGCGGTCTGGTTTTGCATCAGAAATTCCCAGAGTAGCATCGCGACCATCTGTACCACTGACAACAATAGCACCACGAGCCCAGTTTCCATCTTTTGCGACATTAGCACGCTCAATCTTACCAGCACCTGTAAAATGCAAAGTACCTTTCACCAACGCAAATACAGCTTGCGGTGTTTCTGAAGTCCTGATGGTATATCCATTAAGGTTGATACAAATGCGCTGACCTGCACGATTTGCGACCTTTTCTGCATCAGTAGCTGCAGTCAATACATTAGGTATTACTATACCCTTTGTCAACACCTGCGTTGCATTCAAAGTAATCGTAGCCGAGTCACCGGCAGCAACCGAGTTAATTGCAGTTTGAAGATCATTAAACGATTTGTCAGGCGTCACACCATTGTGGTAAACCACATCAATGGAATTCTGAGCCCATACATTTGTGCCAACCAGCAGCATCGCTGCCATCAGCACAAGATAATTAATCTTTTTCATTTTTGTTTTGGGTTTAATTAAAAAATAACGTTATTTTTATTGTTTGTTTGTTTTGTTTGCTAATATATCAACAGCCAAATCGCTTATTGTCTTTATCAATTGCTCTGTAGGTTCAACTAACGGGAGCACAAACACTTATATCTCTATTCCGTCACGCATCACATTCTTGTAAAACGGTGTAAAACTCCGTTTGTCCCACTCTGACTGCTTATACACAATCGGATTTATCACCTCATCAATATCCCAACTCAAATGATAAAGCGGAATTGCCGCAGCCCACTTATTGGTAGTGGATTTGTCATCGAGCAAGATCATCACATCCCAATCAGAGTCAGGGCGAGCATCCCCACGCGCACGTGATCCAAAGAGCATCACTTTAGCCGTAGGCTCATTTTGATGCACTCTTGCACTAATCATATTTTTCACTTCACGCGTAGTCATACTCTTTACATCTACATTTTATCTTACTCTTGCACCTTGTACGGCATACTTCATGCCACCGCGGATGATGTACAACAGGTCGTTTTCGATTACCTTAACGGCAGGCTCATTAGTTGTGACGTCACCGATAGCCGTATTCGGTTTCTCTTCCGCTGTATAAGTAGCTACGTAGGTTGCATCACCTGTTACGACTGCAATCGCAGGATTCCATCCGCTGAAGGTGTATGTATAAATCTCATCATCCTCCTTGGTAGGCGTTTCGCCTGCATACTCCGGCATTACGCCGTACTCTACGTCTTGCTCATCAAGCAGTGTACCATCCTCGTCAAGCCATGTGATAGTGTATGTACGTGCTTCGGCTGTATAGAGTGCCTCGTATGTTGCATCCTCGGTAACGATCGCCAACTCAGGTGACCAGCCAATGAGCGTATATATGCTATCTGCTGCTACAACTTTGTCACCTTTCTCTGCTATGATCTGCTCCACAAGTTGTGCAAGATCTGTTCCGTACGGCAGCGTTCGCTGCTCGCTCCAATCCTTAGCAGTTATAGTGATCGTGTATTCGCGTACTATGCTCTCAAACTGCGCCGTATAGGTTGCATCACCTGTCACAGCCTCAATCTCCGGTGACCAAGTGTCGTTAAACTCATACGAGTATTGAGCAGTTTCCGTCTTAGTCGGAGTTTCGCCAACATACTCAGGAGTTTCGCCGTAAGCCACTTGTTCGGTCTTCAAGGTGTTGCCGTCGCCGTCAATCCAAGTAATTGTGTACTCATTCTTCGTTGCACTGAACGTTGCCTTGTACGTTGCGTCACCGGTTACTGCTACAGGAGTATTATCCCAACCTGTGAACGTGTAAGTAAACTCTGCAGTATTCTCTTTTGTCGCGTCTGCGTGCTCCGGCACTACGCCATACTCTACAACCGTCTGGTCAATTAGCGAATCATCGTCATTCAACCAAGTGATGACGTACGAGTTCTTCGTTGCACTGAATGTTGCCTTATATGTTGCATCACCTGTCACACTAACCACTTCCGGCGTCCAACCTGTGAACGTGTAAGTAAACTCAGCTGTATTCTCCTTGGTTGCATCGGCATGCGTCGGTACCACACCGTATTCAACGGTCGTATTGTCAATGAGCGTCTCGTCATCATTCAGCCATGTGATAGTATAAGAGTTCTTCGTTGCGCTGAATGTTGCCTTGTACGTTGCATCACCCGTTACACTAACCAATTCCGGCGTCCAACCTGTAAACGTGTAAGTAAACTCTGCAGTATTCTCTTTTGTCGCGTCTGCGTGCTCCGGCACTACGCCATACTCAACGGTAGTCTGGTCAATGTGATAGTATAAGAGTTCTTCGTTGCGCTGAATGTTGCCTTGTACGTTGCATCACCCGTTACACTAACCAATTCCGGTGTCCAACCTGTAAACGTGTATGTGTATTCGGCTGTAGCCGCCTTGCTTGCGTCCGCGTGCGTGGGCACGATACCATATTCTACTGTCGTCTTGTCAATGAGCGTCTCATCATCGTTTAGCCACGTGATGGTGTACGAGTTCTTCGTAGCACTGAATGTTGCCTTGTAAGTAGCATCACCTGTAACAGCTACAGGCGTATTATCCCAGCCTGCAAACGTATAGGTAAACTCAGCAGTAGCAGCCTTGGTTGCGTCCGAGTGCGTCGGTACTACACCATATTCAACGGTTGTCTTGTCAATGAGCGAATTGTCCTCGTTCAGCCATGTAATCGTATAAGAGTTCTTCGTTGCGCTGAACGTTGCCTTGTACGTTGCATCACCCGTTACACTAACTAGTTCCGGCGTCCAACCTGTGAACGTGTAAGTGAATTCAGCTGTATTCTCCTTGGTTGCATCAACATGTGTCGGCACTACGCCATACTCAACGGTTGTCTTGTCAATCAGGGAGTTATCATCGTTCAACCAAGTGATGGCATATGAGTTCTTGGTGCTACTGAATGTTGCCTTGTACGTTGCATCACCCGTTACACTAACTAGTTCCGGTGTCCAACCTGTAAACGTGTATGTGTATTCGGCTGTAGCTGCCTTGGTTGCATCCGCGTGCGTGGGCACGATACCATATTCTACAGTAGTCTTGTCAATGAGCGTATTGTCCTCGTTCAACCATGTGATGGTGTACGAGTTCACGGTCTGCGTAAATGTAGCCTTGTACGTTGCATCACCTACCACATTGGTTACCGTCGGTGTCCAACCGGCAAATGTGTAAGTGTATTGTGCAGTTGCCTCTTTGGTCGGCACTGAGGAGATCAACGGCAGACAACCATAATCCCATGCAGACTCCTCGAATAGCGAGCCATCCTCATTGAGGAACTTAACGGTGTAACTTCTCAGATGTTCAGCAAATGTCGCTGTATATGTAGCATCACCTGTTACCGTCACTACCTCCGGAGTCCAACCTGCAAACTCATAATCGAATTGCGTTGTAGTAGCTTTCTCCGGTGCTACACATGTAGGCGTTGCTCCATACTCCCACTGCTTGGACTCAATCGTTGTGCCATCGTCATTCTTGAACGTAACCATGTACTTGTTCTTGGTGCTACTGAACGTTGCCTTGTATGTTGTATCACCCGTAACGGCTACAGGAGTGTTATCCCAGCCTGCAAATGTGTAGGTGTATTCAGCAGTGTTTGTCTTTGTTGCATCTGCATGCGTCGGAACCACACCATACTCAACGGTAGTCTTGTCAATGAGCGTATTGTCGTCGTTCAACCAAGTAATCGTATATGAGTTCTTTGTGCTGCTGAAGGTTGCTTTGTATGTTGCATCACCTGTAACAGCAACAGGCGTGTTGTCCCAGCCTGCAAATGTGTAGGCGAATTCGGCTGTTGCAGCCTTGGTTGCGTCAGCGTGCGTCGGAACTACACCATACTCAACGGTAGTCTTGTCAATGAGCGTATTATCATCGTTCAGCCATGTAATCGTATATGAGTTTTTGGTGCTACTGAACGTTGCTTTGTACGTTGCGTCACCTGTAACAGCAACAGGAGTATTGTCCCAACCTGCGAATGTGTACGTGTATTCAGCTGTATTTGTTTTTGTCGCATTAGCATGTGTCGGCACAACGCCATACTCAACAGTTGTCTTATCAATCAGCGAGTTGTCATCGTTTAGCCAAGTAATGGTATACGAACGTAATGTGTTGTTAAATTGAGCCGTGTATGTCGCATCACCAGTCACAGCAACGATTGCCGGTGTCCAAGTATTATTGAACGCGTACGTATATTGCGCGGTCTCTGCCTTTGTCGGAACATCTCCGACATAATCAGGAGTTTCACCGTATGCTACTTGTTCAGTTTTCAATGTCTTACCATCACCATCAATCCACGTGATTGTGTGTTTGTTCGGCACCTCAACAAATACAGCTTGATAGGTTGCATCACCAGTAACAACTACCACTTCAGGCGACCACCCAACGAACTCAAATGTACTATGCTCTGCAGCAGGCTTTGTTGGAATTTCGCCAGTATAAGTTGGCAATTTTGTTTGCTTTACTTCGTATGATGCGAGCAATGTACCATCATAATTGATAAAGCGGATAACATATGAATTGAAGTCACAATCGTAGAAATACCGTTTATCCATATACGTCTCTAACACACCACCATTCCACGAACCATATACTTCACGACGAAGTTTATTGTCTGTCAGATCATACTCCTTTTCATCCAACAACTCATCAACCCAATGATCGTAATTCCACTTATATTTATGCGTGGACACTACCTCACCTTTATTGTTATATACTTTTGTCTCTTTAGTATTATTAGCCCAATAATCGCCCATCCATACAAATATCTGGAACTCTATTACACGACCGTTACCATCTCGCACGAAACTCTCCTTCGTAGATTCGGTCCATGCATTCGCAACCCAATCAAAAGTAATACTTGCAGAAACATTTCCTAATTCATCATATTCTGTATCATACCTTTCCTGACCTTTCCACCTCTTTTTCTTCGTATCCCATGTATATCGCGCTTTCATTGTCTCTCTTCCTGCCGCATCATACGCATATTCATGCTTATTCGTACCTGCCCAAGCATTGCTTGACCATGTATAACTTTGGCTCAGTATAAGATTACCTGCAGCATCATAGGACTTTTCAGATTTAGTTTTATTTCCCCATTTACCGTTTCGCCACTCATATTGCATATACTTTGTTTGGTGACCGGCAGCATCATAGGTATATTCAACTTTTTGTATTCCAGTCCAAGAACCTTCCAATCCGGTGTAGGATTCAATAAGAATGGGCTGACCTGACTCAGTATATGTATAGGTTGCCTTTGTAATAGAAGTCGGCACCCACTCTGAACCATCCCACAGAGCAACTACAGCCATTATATCATGACCTTTTTCATCGTATTCATGTGTACTTATTGAATAATTGCCCCACTCTGAATTCACATAGATTTGCGTTGTGTCACCAAGCGGGCGCCCCTTTTCATCATACACGATCCAACGACGTGCTGCATCTGTCCAAGTATCAGTAGAATTATCCCATGAGTATGTTCTTTCATTTGTGAGTTTGCCATCTGAATAATAAGAATCCGTACGTACATATCCAACCCATTTATTCTCTTGCCAATTATATTTGGCATCCATTATCTTAACGTCACCGTCATAATCTGCTTCCGATTTGGTACTATAGATCCAATCGTTATTTATCCATGCATAAACAATAATAACGATTTTCTGCTTGGCTGCATTGAACGTGTATTCCTCCTTTTTTATACCGGTAAACACACCATCAACAAGAGAGCATTCTTCTACAAGAGTTCTATTACCTTCAGCATCATACGCGGCGGCTTCGCGAGATATAATATTCCACTTATCATTACTCCAAGCATATTGTTCATGTAGAATTTCCACACCCGAAGCATTGAAATCCCATACATTTTTCTCGCCGCCGACAAAAGCCCCCGCAGCAATATTGTATGTTGCATGCATCGTCAACTTACCGGATTTGTAGCCCCATTCTTCTTTTTCTACATATACCCAATCGTTGTTAGACCATGTATATTTCTCTTGGAGGATCTTATCATTTCCACTATAGCCCCACACTTGTTTTTGGGATTTAGCCCAATCACTATTCTCCCAAATATAATCCACTTGCGAGGTCTGCTTGCCGGAAGTATATTCGCACTCCTTTTTGGTAACGCCCTCTTTAACGCCATTAACCCATTTGTATTTCTCATACAATGTCTGTTTGCCTGATGTCAAAACCGTTACCTCCTCTTCAGAGTTTACCCAGCCATCATTCCATGTGAAGGAGTCGTGAATGGTCTTATTACCGGTCAAATACTCCCAAGTCTCTCTGCTGACGCCGGTCTTCACGCCATTAATCCAGACGTACTTTTCGTACTCCGTCTTCTTGCCGGAAGAATATGTCGTTTTCTCCTGTTCGGAGATTGTCCAATCATTATCTGCCCAAGAATACGTCTCATGGAGCGTCTGGTTATTACCGGAATACTCCCACTTCTCCATGCTCACACCGGTTTTTACGCCATTAACCCACACATTCTTCTCGTATCTCGTCTTCTTACCAGAAGTATATGTCGTAACCTCTTGTTCAGCGATAGTCCAATCGTTACTTACCCACGAATATTTCTCATAAAGTGTCGGATTGCTGCCGGAGTATTGCCAGATTTCTTTGTTAACACCAGTCTTCACTCCATTCTCCCAAACATACTTCTCATACCGCGTTTTCTTGCCGGAGGTATATGCCCACTCCTCTTTCTCGGCATAAGCCCATGTTTCATTTGACCACACGAACTTCTCAAGAAGCGTCAGGTTCCCAGAAGTATACTCCCAGCGTTTTTTCTCTGAGCCTACCCAACCGCCGTTAGACCATACATCTTTCTCGTAGCCGGTATTATCATTAGATTCGCTAAACTCCCACAATTCGTGCGTAGAGCCTGCTGCACCCCAGTTACCATTCGTGAGACCGGCATAGTAGGTATATTCTGTCGTATTGCCATTGGCATCGTATTTCGTCTCCTTCTTTGTGCCCGCAGTCCATACACCATTGCTGTAGGTTTTGTACACTATATCAAGCACCAAACGGTCTTCCGTATCCCACTCTTTGGCGAAACCTTTGGAGTAAACCAACTGGTTGGTATTCTTGTCGCGGCTGAACTCGTAATACTCGATTACACGCTCCTGATCGTCGTACTTCCACGTGTTCTTCTTGTCTGCCACCCATGCTTCGCTTACCCATGCATATTCGATACTGGAGATCATCAGTTCGCCATCATAGGCAAACTCGGTTTTCTCCTTACCAGTCCAGCTGCCGGTGGCACTAACCCACTCATATACAGCAGTCATCACCTGCCTGCCGGTAGCATCGAAACCGTACTCTTCCTTGAAAGTACCGATGCGGCTACCATCAGGATTACATGCCCACTTGATGCTGCGGATAATACGACCGGCGTTGTCGTAATCGTACGAAACAACCTCTACAAGAACCTCATTCACATCGTATGTCTGAATAGAATCATTCATACAACTTGCAGCAGTTTTAGCTCGGCGTGGTGAACGTTTATGCTCAGGTATAACCGGCTCAACGTACCATTCGGGCGTAGTATCGGGCATAAGGATAGCCTCAGCCTCAACGGCTATGCTATCCGCCTCAAGTATCGAATCAACAACCGCTACCAGCGAGTCAGGCGCAACATCAGGTTGCGCTTGCGCGTTCATATTCACGGGCATAACGCATGCGCCCGTACATAACACGGTTAGTAATACAATTCTATGTATGTAGTTATTCCACATTGTTACTATATTTCAAGACTTATCGTTACTATATTTCAAGTTAGGCTGCTTTATTATACGTGATTTGCAACACAATTTTACCTTAAAGCTCACAATTAAGCCCACAAAGTTACAACAATTTTCGCACGCGTGCAAGAATTGGGGCGAAAAAATGACGATTTGGGGCGTAAAACTCAAACTTGCAATGCAATGTTTGCAAACAGAGGGGTTAACCAGTCAAAAATTACCTATGATTACAATGAATATATTAAGTCAACTATTAAAGACTATTACCAACTATTGCGATGGGCAATTTTCTATTCACAGATTGAACAGATTAAACAGATTGCAATGGACTATTTATGTTCACGAATTAAGCGAATTAAACGAATGAGATAAGATTAAAAGAAAAATACATCACCAGTGTTCCATAAAATGAAAATAAACAAATATAAACCCTTTTGAGTGT
>CAJOFU010000029.1:35969-49959 GCA_905233935.1 Paludibacteraceae bacterium | reverse complement strand
GGACAGGGCATGGTTATTTAAACTCTATTATTCCTATAAACTCACCGATAATGCGGAAATCTTCTATGTCATCAGGAGTGAGGACAATGGGAGTATAGGAAGGATTAAACGGACGGAGTTCGATAGACTCATGTTGCCAATTACCATATTCATCAGTAGATTTGGTACTATTATATTCCTTGATAGAGAACGCTCCGGCATTGTCATCGTCGTAGTATCCACGGTGTTGCGCAAGGACAATCTTCCCGTTTCGTGAGCCGCCTTTATATCGCTCAAAGACACAGTAGTCGCCATCATGGATACGCGGTTCCATGGAATTGCCTGCGGCTTGCACAACGAACATATCCTCGTTAAGCCGCCCAATACCTTCTGCGGAAATCCATCCTTGCACTTCCACTTCCTCGCCTTCTCCAAAATAACCACACGCAGCACGGATGGAATACAAAGGCAAATAGCGTTTGTATCGTTCCGAGGCAGGTACACTATCTTGAATAAGCGGTCTTATCTCTTGTTGTTGCGGTTCTTTCACATCTTCGGTTGATGCCTTTTTCTGCTTGAAACTCTGATACATGGCTTTTGCCATTTCCTCCATCACTCGCTGATAGAATTCGGTATCCTCAAAGAGCTTGGAGAACGCATCCATTTGCTCGGTGTAACATTTCATCGCCACTTCCTCAAATGCTTTCGGGAATATGTTTTGCGCAAACATATTTGCATCGGTGTTCTTGGCTTGTCGGCGTAATTGTCCACCAGCTTTTTGCATTTGGTCGAAGATAGTCTCAACGATTACACGGTCAGCCTCTGTAAACTGCCCGGCATACATCAGATTGATCTTCTCAATGATATTAGTCAGCAAATCACGCTTGGTTTCCTGTTTGTTTCCTTGACCGCCTTTTTCCGGATTAAGTGTCTTGTCATCTTTGGTGGGTGATAAACTTAATGAGCCAGAGAATGTCTCGGTCAGTTTGTTGTTGATGAGTGCCAGTTTGCCGTTCAAGTCCACTTTCTCATGCGGTGTCTTAGGCAAGAACTTATACAGGAACTCGGAGAAAATATAGGATTTGTACAAGTCTCTATCAAACGTGCGCACGACTTGCGCCATATAGGCATAAAAACGGTTGAAGTTTTTAACGAGGAAACGTGCTTTGAAGCGTTGCTCTTCGACTAACTGCATATATCTATTCAATGCAGGTTTAACAGCACTACTCAGTTTGCCCAAATCAGTTGCGCCTTGTTCTTTCTGCTTGTATATCTCATACACGATATCTTCGTCCGCAGCAGTCCATAGAGCGAATTTGTCCAACTGCTGTTTATAAGTATATACCATATTGACATCTACGCCTTGTGAAAGCAGCGTTTCTTCATAGAAGGGTTTGAAGGATGCCACGATACTATCGGTTGAATTGACATAATCCAATACATACGTATCTATCTTTCCTTCGCAATGGCGGTTCAGACGCGAAAGTGTTTGTACCGCTTTCACTCCTCGCAAACCTTTGTCCACAAACATGGTATGCAGTAGCGGTTCATCAAAGCCAGTTTGGTATTTATCGGCTACAATGAGCACATTGTACAAATCCGAACTGAAATAGAGCGGCAGATTGCTCTCCGTGATATTATATTCTTCTGTCGTGTTCAGTTTGCTTTCGGTGTATTCCACCCCTTGATATTCTACAGTGCCTGAGAAAGCCACTAAAGGATGCACATCGCGGTATCCCATCTTCTTGCAATAGTCACGCATGATAAAAAGGTATCGCACCGCGTGAGCACGACTGGGAGAAACGACCATAGCTTTTGCCTTACCTCCAATCTTTTTCAATGTCACTTCACGGAATTTCTCTACCATGACTGCCACTTTTTGCTCCAGCACATGCTGATGGTTGTCATGGTACTCACGTATAGCACGTGCTGCGGGTGGTTCCTCATATTCGGGATTCTCGGTGATGGCTTTGGCAATCTCATATGAGGTCTCTATAGTGGTGTAATATTTCAGTACGTCTTCTATGAAACCTTCGTCTATCGCCTGACGCATGGAATAATGGTGGTACGCATCAAACGAGCCATCCGCACGCAGTTCTCCGAAAGTCTCTAATGTCTTGGGTTTCGGAGTAGCTGTAAAGGCATAGAAATAGAGGTTCTTATGCTTTCCTTGGGTGAGCAACGTCTCTGTCATCTCATCCATATCGTCCAACAGTTCCTGCTCTGTTTTCTCCTCCCATGCTGCCATTTCACGCAACGCCTCATCGGTATCGGCTAATGCTTTTTTTACTGCCTCAGCACTCTTTCCCGATTGACTGCTGTGTGCCTCGTCCACAATGATTGCAAAGCGTTTGCCGCTATGACTGCCCAATTCCTTGTAGATCAGCGGAAAACGATGCAGCGTAGTGATGATAATACGTTTGCCATCAGTGATAGCATCCCGCAGTTTAGATGAGTTATCCTTGTCGGTAATGGTCTCTATCTGTCCCAACTGATGTTCAAAGCCGGTGATGGTGTCTTGCAACTGGCGGTTCAGTACACGGCGGTCGGTGATCACAAACACGCTGCGGAATATATTGTCCCCTTGCGCATTATGCAGCGATGCCAATTGGTATGTCAGCCAAGCTATAGAGTTTGATTTGCCGGAACCGGCTGAGTGCTGTATCAAGAAACTTCGTCCGTCTTTGAGTTCACGCGTATGGGCTACCAGTTTCTCAACCACATCTAATTGGTGGTAACGTGGGAAAATAATCTTGGTTGAATGGCTTTCTTTTTTCTTACCATTCACAAGCGAGATAGAAGTGGTGGTCTGGCGACTGATATAGTGCTGTAAGATGCCTAAAAGGTTTTCGCGTTTAAGCACTCGCTCCCATAGATACGAAGTGGTATAGCCATTCGGGTTCTCGGGATTGCCTCCATCACCTATATTACCGGCTCCGTTGGAACCTTGATTGAACGGAAGGAAAGACGTATTCTCTCCTTTGAGTTGCGTAGTCATGTACGTCTCATAGAGATCCACGCAGAAATAGACCAGTACTCGGGTATCGAAATGGAACAGCAGTTCTTTCGGGTCACGCGTATATTTCCACTGGTTCATGGCGTTCTGCACACTCTGTCCGGTCAGCTGGTTCTTCAGTTCGATAGCAATAATAGGAATACCATTGAGCGAGAGTACCATATCAATGGAATGTTTGTTCTCCTCGCTATAGAAGAACTGCCGTGTTTCGGTAAGGATATTGGCATTGTATTTCGCTACCAAATCATCGTTTTTGGTGGATGCCGGAGCAAAATAGCAGAAGCGCAGTTCTACGCCCTTGTCTTTCACGCCGTGGTGTAAGACATGAAGCAGACCAAAGTCACTGACATTCTTTTGGAAAATCTTGTAGAGTTGTTTCTCTGCTTCCTCTCCATAGAGCGACAGATAGCGTTTCCACATCTTGGGTTGTGTGGTCTCAATAAAACGGAGCAAGGTGGGCATATAGATAGCGTGCTTCTTGTCGTAGCCATCCATCGTACCTTTCTCATATCCGCCTGTAGTCAGCAGATATTGCTCAATGTCTTGTTCCATGTTTTTCTCTTTGGTTTCCATTATTCCTATTAGATATATAGATCCATATTTACCGAGTTTTTAAAGCACTCATTTATCTCATCAGATGGCAGACCTAGGTAGTCCAATATACAACATATGAGCAAAAGCTTGAGATTTTGGGTAATGCCGTATAACTCATTCATGTCTTTTATTGCTTTTGGCTTCTCTCCGTCCGGAATTAAATGCGTATAGTGGTCACGCGTCTGCGTCAAAACATCAAGATCTATTTGTAACGACTTTATCTTTTCTACGCTGGCAAAGTAGTTCAACATCTCTTGTAATTCATCGGGGAGTTTTGTCCTGTCTTTTCCGTTACTTGTTTTGACTTTATTATGAAAGCGTTTAAAATACCCTTCTACGGCTTGCTCTACAATAAGAAAATCAGGAGCGGAGAAATTGCTTTTGCTTTCTAATGAATTGATTAAATAGGTACATATAGGTGCTATCTTATTGTAACTACTATGCCATTGTTGCATCATGGATGGCAGCCTTCCGGATAACTTATCGTAACGTATCAATTTATGCCAAAAGAATCCGCCGGCACTTGGCTCTTGTTTGAACAACAATTTTACATTTGTTTCAGTCTTGTCTTCTATCCATAAGAATATATGCGTCGGCGCTTGTTTACTCAACATAGCTACAGAGAAAAATTGAGAAAACTCTGATGCATGTCGCAGTATATCGTTTACAGAAAGAAGTTGTGTAGAGCGAATACCAAAAACCGTGTCCTGGAAAATATGCCATTCAGATTCCGATGGATTACATTGCAACTGACTACGCAAATTCCATGTTACCCCTTCTTCTATCTCAGCAGAAAGCATGCCTGCCGGTGGGTTGTTCTTGATAGTTAGTTTTGTTTCCTCATCCGTTTCTTCTAAAAACAAACGCTTGTATAATACCCATTGTTTTAAATTAGGATAATTAACCGTTGCACGAAGAATACATTTGTCATCTAATGATTTTATATGAGCACCTTTAACAAAATACTCGGCTCTTAATACAACAGAAGAGGACGTTATATAAAGTATATAGACATTGAAAACGGTATATTTCTCTCCTGTTAAATCTTCTCCAAATATCACAGGCTGCATACCCATAAGGACATGAAATATGGGGTTCGTGTTGGAATTGAGCAATAATTCCAATTGGGGCTTCTCGTTTTCGGTATATGTAAGTGTTCCTGCAATTTTTAGCGGTTGCACATTATCTTCACAAGGTAGCCACCACTCACCACGCCATATGTCTGATTTTTTATTATCCATCTACTTCTTTTTTGCCTGTTACATATTCATAGATGAGCGATTTCTTATACTCTTTGAGTTCTTCTATCTTTTTCTGCTTGATTGTAATTAGTTGGTCAATATCCTTCGTTTTAGTATCAAGGAAGTCAGCAATCGCTTGCTGCTCATCAATGGGAGGTACAGGAATTGTAATGCGTCCAAAATCTTCATATGGAACTTTTAAACGACATGTATTTACTCGCCCATCTCCTCTTTCAATAGCATATATTCCTTGTCCTAAAGCATGGTAAACACTTCTAATTGCAGGTGTGTTCAGTAAATAACCATAATAATAGGGATTATCCTCATGTGTGGGATAGATGACATAATATACAGGACTAACACAGCCCAAATAATCTGAACGCCCGACAGCACCTACAATCATGTTCATACAATTCAATACAATATCATTGGGATATGCTAACTGATATTGCGTAAAATCATCTTTAAAACGATCCAAGTTTGTCGTTTTCTCCGCGTATGGTGTTACTCCTGCCCCAATAGACAAAGACAATCTTTCTGTAGATTTTATAGGGTCATTCTTTTCTCGCCTTTGAGTAAACACATATTTGAGCGGTCGAAGTTCCCAATGTGCGGGGATCTTGCCCAACCATTCTTGACCACTATTCATTAAGTTTACATTCTTGCCTATTCCTCGGAAGACAGTATCAGAGATTAGAGATTGACGGTAAGCCCTAAGTTTATCTATCATCTTTTCCTGCAAGACAATAATCTGATCTATCTCTGCACATTTCGTATCTAAAAAATCCGCAATTGCTTTCTGTTCCGAGAGAGGGGGAAGAAGTATTGGACAACAAGATAATTTATCTTGCCTTAAGTTTACTCTAATAAATCCCTTTGCTTCTTGACGAATAAGTTCGCGGCATAAATGAGATGACATTAAATAGAATAAGAACTTATTATGAGTGTTGGGGTTATAAATATTTAATCCTTTGCAAAAACTATTTAACCCAAGGTTATTTATTTGTTCTTCCAGAATAGCTGGCTTACCGACTCCATCTAAATCTTCAGAACTCATCAAAAAAAGCAAATCACCTTTTCTTACTAAATTCTGCTCTTCTCCAACCTCTATTTTAACTTTAGCCAATTGTGTAGGATTTATCGAACTATTGTTGAATATATTCGTAAACGGAATATACAGCATAAAAGAAGTGTCATCTTCATTGACATTAAAATCATCCCCAGATTTTCCAGTTAGTCCACCATATAGTGTACCAACATTCTTTAATCTGCACTCGCACCACGTCTTTGGAATATCTCCAATCCACGAAATCACACTATTTTTCATCTGTCTGCTCATCGCTGCATAATGGATTTAAGCAGTTCCTGTTCTTGTTCTTCCAAGTTTTGAAGAGACGCAAAAATTTCTTCGCTACTACGCGGAGCTACATACTTGTAGAACTCACGGGTAAAAGGAATCTCGTAGCCGATTTTGGTTTTCTTCTCGTCAATCCATGCGTCCGGAGCGTATGGCAACACATTGCGTTGCATGTATTCGTTCACATCCTCTATCCAAGGAACAGACTCCGTGTCACGTTTTTTTGTGTCGGGTTGCGCAATACCTTTTTTCAATACCGGTTCACCCGCTTCGTCTAAAAGAGGTTGCTCCACCGTCACTTTGGAGTATTTGAAGTCAAAGCGGTTCTTGATCTTACATTCCACTTTCAGTTCTCCGTCCTCCCACACGCCATCTTCAAACGCCTTGTATGCTTTGGAAACAAGGGCTATACAACGCTCGGTGAACTCATTGCGCTTATTACCAATTGGCTTGCGGCGTTTCTCACAACACTTGCTTGCATCTATCAGTTGCACCTTGCCTAACCGCTCAGGCGACTTGTGTTTGGTAACAATCCATATATAGGTGGCTATGCCGGTATTGTAGAACATATCGTTCGGTATCTGCACAATAGCCTCCAGCCAATCGTTCTCCAACAGATAGCCACGAATATTGCTTTCTCCGCTTCCGGCATCGCCCTTGAATAACGGTGAACCGTTTTGGATGATTGCCATGCGTCCGATCTCTTTCAGTTTGGCTATTCCATTGAGCATAAAGAGTTGCTGGCTGTCGCCTATAGCCGGTAGTCCGGGTGCGAAACGCCCTGCCTCACCACGTTGGTACTCTTCCTCTACGCTCTTTTTCTCGTTCTTCCACTCGATACCGAAAGGCGGATTGGAGATGATATAGTCGAACTCATAGCCCGTGAACCGGTCATTGGAGAGCGTGTTGCCGTGTTTCATATTCTCCGCATTACCGCCCTTGATTAGCATATTGGCTTTGGCGATAGCAAAGGTTTTTTCGTTGAGTTCCTGTCCGAACTCGGTTAGAACAGCCGCTGGGTCTATTTCATGCAGCTTCTCGGAAAGGCAATCAAGCATCTGGCTGGTACCCATTGCCATATCATAGATAGTCGCGGTAATACCCTCTTGCTCCAAACGCGCCCTATCCGGAGCCACTAACAGTTCTGCCATCAGATAGATGATGTCGCGTGCCGTGAAATGCGCTCCGGCTTGCTCATCATAACTCTCGGAGAACTTACGCACCAATTCCTCGAAGATATATCCCATATCCACGGCAGAGATAGCATCCGCTCCCATATAGGCTTTCTGGGAACAAAACTCCTGTATGACATTATACAGAATGCCGTTGTTGTCCAGTTTGTTAATCTCCTTGTCGAAATCGAACTTCTCAATAATATCTATCACATTGGGCGAGAAATGCTGAAGGTAGTTCTTGAAATTATCCTTGATATTGTCGGGATCACCCAAAAGGTCCTCAAAAGTGAACTTGGAGGTGTTGTAAAACTGAAAGCCGGAAGCCTTGCGCAAGAAACCGTCACGTACTTGGATGTTACGTGCTTTCAGCTTCTCATCCTCGTCCAAAACGGCTTGTTTGGTGGCAGCCAGCGTATCGCTGAAACGCTTGATTACGCACATCGGCAGAATGACATCGCCGTACTCGTGAGGCTTGTATGTCCCCACCAACTTATCCGCAATCGCCCAAATAAGATTGGCTTTCTCTTGGATATTCGTGGTTGTTCGTTGTGTCAGTTCAGATATAGACATATTACATTCTAAATGTTTTATAAACAAACTTTTTCTTTGCCGGTTTGAGCATTGGGAGATGAGCGTTCTTGTCTATCTGTATCTCCTCAAGAATTGGTTTTAGACAAAGAGCTTTCTCATCTATACTCATTTGGTATATTTTAATATTCGGATTTAGTTTGACAAGAGCATAATTGGTGATTTTTTCTTTCAGTTCCGGAGCTACATGTATGCCGAAATAGATAGATTCAAAACATTCTCCCTTCAAAGGCATATAATGGCGCACCTCTTTCCAATCTATCTCATCTTTACGCTCTGCTTGTTCCATTGTTAGTTCGGCAAATCTGGCTGAAGGGTCTTTTATTACTAATCTCACCTCTTGCTCATACTCCCATTTTTTGTCCTTTGTTTCCCATTGATAATACCAGGATGCTTGCTTGCACGGCTGACGCTCCGCAATATCTTGATATTGGACTTCCAATTCCAATGGTTCCAGATATAGTGTGCCAAACATCGGTGGATAACTTTTCTTCACTTCGTCCATGTTCAAACCTATACATATTCCGCGATGGTTGGCGGAATAATGACTCCACATTAGCATAGAATCGTTGACTTTCGACAGGCTGCACAGCCAAGTGGCGTTTCGTAAATTTAGACTTTGGGTATCCATCCATGCGTCATGGAATCCGGAATATCGGAATAGTCCATAAGAGATGGGGAGCAATCGAAAGGATCGTTCAATTGGGATGCGTTTGAAAATTGTAGATTAGAATATGCTACCATACATTTCGCTCCCGTTACATCCAAATATTTATATAATGTTCTCCCCATTTCTTTTTTCAATTTTCGTTTTGCATGGATTTTACTTCTCGCTCGTCTCTCGGTTGTGAGTCGGTCATCGGTCGGTGAATCGGTCTGTTAACCTGTCGAGTGACTATTCAATAATGCAATTTACCGTGACATTTACTATGACATTTACTGTGACATTTGTAGTAAAGCAGTCAAAGGACTATTCTATCGTTTAGTTCTATATTGCTGATTCGGATGATTTGGATTATTGGGGTATTTCATTTCTAAACGCTCCTTTATCAACGGAATAATCCTTCCCCGAATATGCCGTTTACTCCTTTGTACAGTCTCTGCTATTTGCTCTATTGTATGCCAATCCTCTGAACAGAAATTTAGAATTTCCTTTATAAGGGTGTCATAGGTTGTACCGCTTGTACCACTTGTACCATCAAGCTTGTAAGGTTGTCAGTTTGTAAGCTTGTAAGGTTGTTTCTGTTGTTTTTCAACGAGTTATAGTCTAAGCTTGTAAGGATGTGAGGCTGTAGCATTGTCATCCTGCCAAATACGCTTGTACTCTATGTTTTGATTCTCGTTATTCATTGTGGTTTGTTGTTGCGTGTTTTTGCTACGCACGCAAAATTGCGTGCAAAGATACGAAAAATTTTTCAAATATGCAAATTTATTTCTTAGCTACAAGGGTACAATTTTTTCTTTTTCTCTCATTAATTAGCCCGCCGGTGGCTGGCGAATTTGGAACAAGCATGTTCCAAATCTATTTTTCTTCCTTGTCTATTATCTCCCAATGGCCGCTATAGCCGCTGCCAACGTATTTGATATGTGGCAATTTAGCAAGACGACGACCGATAGTCTTAACGCTAACATGCAAGAGCCCTGCCAGTTCCTCACGCGTGATCTTCGGATTCTGCTTAATCAGAGCGGTGATATCTTGAGGGACATCTTGAAGGACACCTTGAGGGACATTCGTCTCCTGGCTCGCCACAAACGCATCAATCTCGGATTGCAGGTTGGTGTTATGCAAGCGCAACATAACATTCGGGAAGATGGATTCGTCCTGTTGGTCGCGTGTGTCATTGAGCGCTTGAATATACTCGGCTTTCTGCTCCTTGAGCACTTTGGTCGGGATGAGGCCGAACTCAAACTGCAGCATGTTCATCACCAGACGCGACATACGGCCATTACCATCTGCCCAGGGATGGATAGAAACGAGCCGGAAGTGCGCGACAAACGACAAACGATAGGCTGCGAGGATGTCATTCTTAGGCAAGTTCGTGCGTTCGATATTAAGCCAACGGCAGAAGTCCGCCAAGGCTTGCGGCACTTTCTCGTGAGCCAGATATGATCGTCCGCCGAAACCGGCTGTGACATTGAGCTTGCGTAACTCGCCTTGTGCCGCAGAGAACGAACCAAGCGGCGTGTTGTACACGCTGCCGGTATTTTTCATCACGATAGCTGACAAACGGCATAGCAAATCGATGCTATAAGGCGTGTGCTGGTCTGCGAGTTTTTGCGCTTCCTCATAAGCCGCTTTCAGGTCGAGATTCATCATCTGCTCTTGAAGCGTACGACCGGGAGCAGTGATGCCTTCGTCGAAAAGCAGTTGGTTCTCAATCTCCGTGACGGTCGAACCTTCGATAGCAGTTGAGTGCGTGATAAGAGAATACAAGTAGAATTTCTTGTAGTCAATCTGCTCTTCTATGCCCAAGGCTCGATAGCGTTCTATGGTTTGAAGCAACTCGTTCATATTGTATTCTTTCGTTTTTCTATGTTTGCGCTTTCTCCTCGTAGTGGGGACTACTCGGGCGCTTCACTCGGAGTGCGTTCCGTCGCACTCCGAGTGATTTATCGTTTGAGACCTGACTATCCCGATTTGTTCAGAAGGACGATTAGTTATTTTGTTCGTTCATGACGAACTTAACTATACAATCGATACAAATGGGCTTACAGGATTGTGGGTCAATGAAGACGTTAGCCGGATGCATATCTTCAAGATGTAGGCGTTCACTGATATAGTTCACACCATTACCATCGCAATTGTCATGGAATCCTTTTTCGCTTACCATCTCGTCAATTTCCGCTTTGGTGGCGAGACGCTGGCAGCCAATAAAGGGTTGCGTTAGGATGATTCTGAACAATCCGTCAGAGTCGCGCGTAAAACCGATAGTGGTCATCTGCGTTTCCGGAAACAAGGCATTATGGAGCACGATAGCTTCAAGAGCTTTGTCTAATGTGGAATAGATAGAGCAACGCTCCTTGATGACAGAGGTATCGCCAGACTTATAATACACTTTGGCCTCTGCTCCTTGGGCGATCATAGGTCCATAGACGGCCGTGAACACCTTTTCTGGATTTGAGAACCAAATACCTTTCGCGCGAGCCCATTGTTCGATGCACTCTTCCTGTTTGGCGTCTATTTCCCAATTTGTTGGGCTTCCTTCGCTCGCTGGAGCTACGGCATACGCCCCAATGAGCGGCGAATCTGCAAGGCAGAGGCCTGCATGCTCTTGTTGATTAAATCGATCAAGATTTGTTCTTCCATTGAGTATATCGTTTGTATAGTTGTCAATTAATATAAGTGTATGCTCCGAAAAACCGTTGTACTTGATAGCGGCATTGATTTGTTCTTGGCGTGTAGTCCACTTGGGGTGAGACAATCGTTCGGTCGTTTTCCAATCAGGATTTGGAAATATCACTACATTGCATATTTCAATGATTTCTGCTTCCGTAAGACCAAGTCCCGAGCGTTCCAATTCTTCGCGCACATCAATCGTCCAACGAGGATCAATCAATTCAGACCAGCCTCTATCACATAAATAAAGGAGACCGTTTCTAACTGCTGATTCGTTGATTGATTCCATTCGCGTTGCAACTTTAGGCTGCAAAGTTACAAAAAAAAACTGACATTTGCAAATAAATGAAGTAAAATTTTAGAATTTTAAGAGATTTGCAGAAAATTGCGCATTAAAGGCAGGGATAATTGGCGAAATCAGAAGAAAACAACAAACGCAGCTAAGCTGCGCAGTTAGTTCGATTTATCGTCTGAGACCTGACTATTCCGATACGCTCGCGTTGAGAAGCGCACAAAACACGATGCAAAGATACGAAAAAATTCTGATATTTGCAAATAATTCTGATAAAAACTATCAACCATTTGCAGTTTATTTTGTATATCGTCAACCAGTGGGTGACGATTTACATGTTATCTCAACGATTCATATGGACATTTGTCTTCGGGAGAGATTTTGCTCCAGTTGAAGAGTGGAAGGAGTTGCTCCGGGGTAAGGGATTCACGGGTGGGTGTCAAACCCATTGTGCGGGCTAACAGACCAATTATTTCCGGAGCAGTCATGTGTTGGCGCATAGCGCTGAGGGCGAGGGCGTGATCACGCTTGCAGAGGCGTTGACCTGCCTCGTTGATGAGCAAAGGATGATGGCAGAACTGCGGCTCGGGGAAACCCAACAGGCGGTAGAGATAGAGTTGCTGCGCAGCGGAGAGGAGCAAGTCACGACCGCGAACGATCTCCGTCACACCCATCTCGGCATCATCGACGACGACGGCTAACTGGTAGGCAAAGACGCCGTCCGAACGGCGGACGATAAAGTCGCCACAATGCGTAGCGAGGTTGACGGATTGACGCCCATATACCCTATCCTCGTATTCAATAAGTTCGTCCGGAACGATAAGCCGGATTGCTGCCTTGCTCACCTGAAGATTCTTGTTGCGACAAGTACCCGGGTAAACGATACGGCCGTCACTCTCGTGGGGTGCTTGGGCGGCAAGAATCTCGTTGCGGGTGCAAGTGCAAGGATAAACCTTGTCACGCAGTTGCTCCAAATACTGCTCATAAATCTCCGTGCGCTCCGACTGCCACACAACATTATCATCCCATGTCAGCCCGAGCCACTCGAGATCGCGCATGAGCCCGTCGGCATACTCGCGTCGGGAGCGTTGCGGGTCAAGGTCTTCGATACGCAGACGCCACAAGCCGCCTTGCTGCTTGGCGGAAAGCCAAGACAACAAAGCGGCAAGCACATTACCCAGATGCATCTCACCCGTAGGGCTCGGTGCAAATCGGCCTACTATACGGTTTGCTCGATGTTCCATACAAACGCACGCACACCGACTTCTTCGTTACGCATGTCGAGTTTCTTAATGGACTCCATGAGCACAGGCACTTTGTCGTCATCGACAATGGTGATGACGCAGGAGTTCATCTCCGGCCAAGCGTGCGTGCCACGACGCGGCTCACCGCCGTTCGTGCCACGACCTTGTACCTGCTCAAAGAACGTGAAGCCACGGATGCCAAGCACATCAAGCATATACTCCACTCGACCGGTGTTAGCCTGATTAAATACTATCATTACACTTTTCATAAGTATTCAGTTTTCAGTATTCAGTTTTCAGTTTTTTTGACTTTGATGTCCATAAAGATGAATTTCTTGCGCAGGGCTTCCTGTTTGTCGCGATCGCCATGACGTGACATTACGCCATAGAGTACCGGCACGATGTACAATGTCAGGAACGTGCTGACCATCAGACCACCGATAACCACGATGCCTAACGGCTGCCACATTTCCGCACCCTCACCTTCGGATACCGCCATTGGCACCATACCGAGGATCGTTGTAAAGGCGGTCATCAATACCGGACGAATACGGCTGCGACCGGACATCTGAATAGCTTGGTTGAGTTCGTAGCCACGCTCACGCATCAGGTTGATATAGTCAACCAGCACAATACCGTTCTTTACAACAATACCCACAAGCAGCACCAATCCCAATGCACCGATCATATCCAGCGAGCGGTGCGTTACCCACAGAGCCATAATCACGCCCGACAAGGCAAACGGCACGGAGAACATGATGATTGCCGGCATGCGCAGACTCTCGAACTGCGACGCCATCACTATGTAAACCAACAGAATAATCAGTGCAGCCAACAGAATCATGTCGCGGAAGGTATCCTGTTGCGTCTCGAACGTTCCGCCTATATGCGTGGAGTAACCAACTGGCAGATCAAGTTGAGGCACAACCTGCGACTCAATCTGTTGTGCGAGTTCGCCCAACGAAACATTGTACGGTGTCACTTTGACGGTTACTATACGCTGACGGCTCTTGCGCTCGATGGTAGGAGGCGCCCAGTACTCGCCAATCTCGGCTACCTCGCTGAGTTTGACCACCTTGCCGGTAGGCGTGGGGATAGACATGTTCAGAATGTCGGAGATGGAGTTGCGATCCTCTTCCTCCAGACGTACGACGATGTCGTACTCCG
>CAJOFU010000029.1:24140-35959 GCA_905233935.1 Paludibacteraceae bacterium | reverse complement strand
CCCGTCACGCGGTTGCGCAGGTAGGTGGAGATGGTAGCCGACGACAAGCCGAGACGCGAAGCTTTCTCCTTGTCCACGGTTACCTTGATGTCCGGACGGTCATCCTCACGACTGATATTCACGTCACGAGCACCAGGGAGTTGCGAACTCAGATAGCGAGCTTTCTCCGCGAGTTGGCTGGTCTTGTCGAAATCGTAGCCGTAGATCTCCAGATCGACCGTATTGTTGCTGCCACCAGGGCCATTGGCAGCCACCTGGCACTGATACTCAATAATCTCCGGATAGCGCGCCAACTCCCGGCGAAGGATCTCGGCAATTTCCCAGACAGTCTGTTCGCGCTCCCATTTCTTGGGCAGACGAATGGTCATCTGGATCTTGTTGTTCATCGTGGATGAGAACATCGCAGCAATCGTGGCATCGTCATTCGAACCGGCAGAGGTGTTGATAAGCTGAATGCACGGCACGAGCGTTACGAAGCGGGACTCCAACATACGTGCAGTCTTCAGCGTCTCCTCGATACGCGTACCACGTTGTAGTTTAACAACGACTGACAGACGGCCGTTGTCCTGCTCCTGCATGAAGTCCGTACCGATCTTGCCCATGAACACCGGTGTAAGCGATGCACCGAACGCTGCAAGCAGGATCAGCAGCGTGATGAACTTATGGCGCAAGCACCAACCCAGCGAACGGGCATAGGCATCGTCGATGATGTCCAGCAGACGCACAATAGTGCGGTCGTAGAACGATTTCTTACCTGCCTCATCATCAATGAGATTACCATTCTCATCCACATGCACTTTCTTAGCTTTCAGCAGTTTGGAGCAGAGCATCGGCGTAAGCGAGATAGCCACCACCGTGGATGTACAGCACACAACCGTTACGATCCAGCCGAGCTCCTTGAACATGATACCTGCCATACCGGTGAGCATCGTCAACGGCACGAATACGGCTACAAGAACCAGTGTCGTAGCAATAACTGATACCCACACCTCGTTTGTGGCGTAGATAGCCGCCTCGTGCGGGTCTTCGCCACGTTCCACGTGACGGGTGATGTTCTCCAGTACCACAATCGCATCATCGACCACCATACCGATGGCGATAGTCAACGAACAGAGCGAGATAATATTGATAGACGAATCCGCTACGCCCAGATAGATGAACGCCACAATCAGGGCGATAGGAATGGTGATACCAATGATGATCGTCGCGCGCCACTTGCCGAGGAAGAACAGCACAACCAGCACGACGAACAACAACGCGTACAACACCGACTCCTCCAGCGAGTTCACACTATTCTGGATATTGTCGGCGAAGTCGTAGATCTTGTCGATCTTTACGTCCGAGGGGAGTTGCTTCTGAATCTTTGCCAACTCTTTGCGCACGTCGTGGCACACCTTCACGGTGTTCGCACCGGTCTGCTTGGCAATGATCAGACGCACCGACTCACGGCCGTCAGTCTTCTCGTCAAGGCTCAGATCTTTGATTGTATCTTTGACGGTGGCTATGTCGCGGATGAACACCTGCTGTCCTTGCGGGGTCATGGTAACCATCAGATTCTCAATCTCCGAGCTCTCGATGTACTCGCTTCGCACCTGCATTTGATACTGCTCTTGCGGCATCTTCACCGTACCTGACGACAGGTTGATGTTGTTCGCACTTACCACCTGCCCCACTTGCTCCAGCGTCAAGCCGTAAGCATCGAGTTTCTCTTGGTCGATATTTACATACACATACCGATCCGGCGCACCGGAGAGGGAGATGTTGCCTATACCATCGACTTGATTGAGCTGCGGGATAACCTCGTCGTTGAGGATCTTGTCGAGTCCGGCGTAGGTCTCATCAGCCGTGATCGAATACTGCGCCACAGGCATGGAACTTGTGGAGAGTTTGAAGATCATCGGCGTGCCGCAGTTGTCCGGCAGGTTGTTCTTGGTCATATCGACGAACGAACGGACGTCGTTCACCGCCTCGTCCATATTACTGCCCCACTCCAGTTCCAGCACAACCATCGACAGGTTGTCCTTGGATTGCGAGGTGATGTGCTTGAGGTGGTCAACGGAGGTCAAGGCGTTCTCCATGATCTTCGTCACGTTCGTCTCCATTTCGGAGGCAGACGCACCCGGATAGGTCGTCATCACCGTGATGTATGGAGGATCCATCTCCGGGAACTGGTCGATAGGCAACCTCAGGAACGAGAATATACCTATCACGATCACCGCTACGAATATCAACGCAGTGGTAACCGGTTTTTGTATCGCTGTTTTGTAAATTGCCATAGTTTAATGTTTTAACTAGGGTCCTAGGGGGCTAGGGTCCTAGGATTCTAGTTATTCAACAACATTGATTTTTACGCCGTCCACGAGTTTATGTTGACCGGTGGTAACCATCTCCACGCCGGCAGTGATTTCCGGCGAGATGATCTCTATATCCTGGTCAAAGCGCTGCCCGAGTGTGACAGCCACACGTTTGGCTCTGCCGTTGTCGTTGATGAACACGTAGCGGTCGTTGGCACCAACGAGTTTCTCTACGCTCTGATACGGAGCCACGATGGCTTTGGCTTTACCCAGACCGATAGTTGTCGTTACGTACATACCCGGACGCAGCAGGTTCTTCTGGTTCGGGATACAGATCTTGACTTGGAACGTGTGGCTCGAGGCATCAATCGTCGGATAGATAATCTCCACCGTAGCGGGGAAGGTCTGCTCGGGATAGATCTCGGAGCTGAGCGTGAGTTTCATGCCTTCCTTGAACTTGGGGAAGTACATCTCGGGGATAGCTACGAGTGCTTTGAGCTTGTCAATCTGCGTCAAGACAAGAATAGGCTGACCGCTGTACAACTCACCGTCCTCGTAGTTCTTGGCGGATATAACGCCGCTAAACGGCGCCTTGACGTAGGTGTTGGTCTGGAGGAAATCCAACTGCTCCTTGGTCGAGTTATACTGCGTCGTGATCTGGTCGTATTGCTGCTGGGTAGCCGAGCCGGTTTTGAGCAATTGCTCAATACGGTTCTTCTCAATCTCAAGGTTAGCCAGACTGATCTTGGTTGTCTTGTACTGCGTCTGATCCATGCGCACGAGGTCATGCCCCGCATTCACCTTATCGCCTACTTCGCAGAATATACGCTCAATCTTGCCGGTCAGCGAGGGAGCCACGTTCTGCGTCAGGTAACCCTGCAGGTTCGTCGATACATTGATCACACGTTCAATCTCGCGCGGCTGGAGCACGGTGGTACGCACCTGCTCTACTCGCTCCTCTTCCTGAGCGACGGTCTGTTCTGTCTGTTTGCTGCAGCCGATAAGCATCATGGCTGCCAAGGAATATACGAATATCTTTTTCATTGTGGTAATTAATTATTCAAGAATTTTTCCAGTTCAACTTGTGCATTCACGAGGCTGAGGATAGCCTGCACATACGTGCTCTGCGCACTGATAAGGTCATTGGAAGCGTTGGTTAGTTCCATATTTGACGCAGCACCCCATTGGTACTTGTTGGTCGTGGATGCAAACACGCGCTGCGTGACTTCAATGTTCTCTTTCTCGTTGATATACGTCTCGTAAGCGTTCGTGAGGTTGAAGCAGAGTTGGCTGTACTGAATAGCCAGATTATCCGTCGTTTCCGACAAGGTATTCTTCGCCTCTTCGTAGGCAATCTTCTTCTCGATCACACCGGCAGCGCGTTTGCCACTTGACCAAAGCGGCATTCTGACACTCACCTGTACTACGTTCGGTGGGGTCATACGCATACCGCCTTCGCCGTAGTACTGCTGGTTAGTGTAGTTATACGCCAAACTGACCGTGGGGCCATACGCCCACCCTGCCATAGCAACATTGCGCTTTGCCAACTCGGTCTGCTTCTGCAAAAGCTGGTAGTTGAGGTTGTTCTCGATATTGAAGTTCTCGCCCAGCAGGTTCAGTACACGCTCCGGCGAAAGGATGGCGTCAAGATTCTCCGTCAGCACCAATTCTGTTTCCACCGGTACGTCGAGCAGCACCTTCAGGCTGTTGGTAGCCAACTCGATGTTACGCTTCTGCACGTTGATACTATTCTTTAAGGTATTCACGCGCACGCGAATCTGGTCGGCACTCGTCTGCTCAGCAGCTCCGGCATTCACGGCATTCTGGGTAATGGCTTCCAGTTCTTGGATGTTCATCAAACTGGAGTCCAACAGGTTGGATATACTCTGCAACGCCAGCACACTCACATAACTGCTCATCACGCTGCCACGAAGTTCGCTCTCGGATTTCTCCAAGGAGATCTTTTTCATATCGATGGCGATGTTGTTGAGCAGTGCGCCTACTACGCCTTGCCCGCTGATACCTACCGACGCCGTCAGACCCAGCGCACCTTGGTTAGGCATATTAATATTGAACTCGCCCATGGCTGTTGACATCGTTGCGCTGTAGCCGAGGTAGTTGCTGTAACTGTAACTACCATCCACTTGCGGCAACATAGCAGCTATAGTCTGCCAACGCTGTGCATAGGCTTCCTGTACAGCGAGCGAAGCGTTCTTCAGGCTGCGGTTCTGCGCTATGGCATAGTTCTGTGCGTCTTGAAGCGACAGTTCCAACACAGCCGGCACGTCTTTGCGCGCCTCACTGCTCTTTGTTGCCGCCAGCACATGATCTTCGGCCTGCATGTTCATCCCGAACATCAAGCCAAAAAGAGTTATTACCAGTAATTTCTTCATATATATGATAGTATTGTTTTCTTGTATCAATTATTGCTTTTTGCTTTCAGCAATGCTTCGTATTTATTCAGTCCCTCTTCGGTGAACATTCCCCGTAGCATAACATCCACGGCAAAATCTCCGAGTCGCTTGAATGACACACCGTTGCCGTCATGTTTTATTTCATCCTGTATCACATCGGTGTGCAAGCGTGCCAGCAGGTTGGCGGCAAGGTCATCGTCAATCGTTTGGCGAAACAGTCCTTCCTGCTTTCCCTGCACAATCACACGGCGCATGGCGCGTTCGTGCAAGGCGAATATATCCTCGTAATGCTTCTTCGCTATGGCGGGATAATACTTGTTCAGGTCATGAACGAATGGCAGCGATCGCCTCACGTCAGACATCGAAGACAACTGCTCCATCACACGCTCGATGGCGTTCCACAAGCTCTCGCACGAAGCAAAGAATTGTTCCATGCCGTGCTCCACTTTGGCGTAATGACTATCCAGTATAGCCTGGATCAAGTCATCCTTGGTCGCAAAATATACGTAGAACGTCTTCTTCGACATTCCCAACTCATGGCAAATATCATCGATACTTACCGAGCGTATTCCCACGTCGCGCATCTTTTGTCTAGCGGCGAGAACAATCTTTTCACATATTTCGTTTGTTGTTTCCATTGTTTGTCTTCAGGGCAAAACCCGTTTTTTGCTATGCAAACCACGTGCCAAAAAAGCAACACACTTGGAAACTTTTGTAATTATTATAGTTTCCAAGTGTGTTTTGTATTCTTAACCTTGCAAACAGGCTATTGTCCGATGGCTTCAAAGCCTTTGCCGAACACGCCGGATACATCAGCCTGACTGACGAACGCATTGGGGTCAATATCCCGCACTATACGCATGATTTGCTGTGCCTCGTGCCGGCGCGCCAGCACGCTGACCACATGCATCGGCTGCTTGCTGTACCAACCCGTGCCGTCAAGAATGGTTACACCACGATTGACCGTCTGGTTGATCGCGGTGGCAATCTCTGCATAATGGTTCTGCGAGTAGATAAAGAACTGCACAGAACGCCTCAGATGGTTCATCATCGTATCCACCGACAAGGTGTAGGAAACCGTCATACACAGTCCGTAGAGTATTCTCCGCGTCTTGAAGTCGGCTATCTCTTGCACGGTGATACCGTCGTGCATAAACTGCTCAGGCAAGGGCAACATATACGATGAAGCAATGATAATCAAGTCGCAGATAATCATCACCCTGCCCAGCGAAATATCGCGATAATGATGCACAACCTTAGCCACTATATCCGTACCGCCCGACGAACCGTTGTTCGCCATAACTACGCCCAGTGCCACGCCGAACGCTATACCTCCTACTATACAAGCCGCCACAGGATCGTCGATCAGCGGCGTAACACGAATAGGGATAACGCGATACCACATAGCCAGCGTCAGCGTGCCGAACAAGGTGCGCACACAGAACATCCAGTCCACAGTAAAATACGCAATCAGCAGCAATACAAGGTTGAAAACCAGACTCGTCAGCCACACAGGTATAGAGCCGCCATACAAGGCAAACGTCTCAGTAAATGCACCGCTTGTGGCGTAATAGATAATCGCACATATACCCGTCAAACCGCCGGAAACGATATTGTGAGGCAGGATGATCCAGTTCACGATCATCGCCATAGGGAACATGGCAAAGAAGATGATGACGTACTCTATGATTGTCTTGATCGGACTTGGAGCATAATGCCCGCCATATAATTGTTCGTACAGAGAGTTTTTCATTCCTTTGTTTTGACAATTGCTTTATTTAAGATTGATACGATGTGCAAAAATACAAAAAAAAAATCATTTGTGCAAATATTTTCGGCATATCTCGTGCAGGATACGAACAATTTTTCGATATTTGTAAAAAAAATCCACAAAAATTTGCAAATGTCAATTATTTTTTGTAATTTTGTAGCGATTTTGTGTGTACTCGTGTAAACGCGAGCGAAACTGTATGATATATCGGGCGACGAATAGTCGGTATAGTCAATGAAAAAGAGTGAATTCACAGCAGCCGAGAAGGCGATGATTGAGCAGGAGTTTGCCTCACTGCTTGATGCGTACGCGCATACAAGTCATCGTCAGCACGTGGAGCGCATAGAGCAGGCTTTCCACTTTGCTAACAAGGCACACTACGGTGTGCGTCGGTTGAGTGGCGAGCCGTATATTCTGCACCCACTGGCTGTGGCAAAGATCGTGGTGAGCGAGATCGGTTTGGGCAGTACGTCGATAAGCGCAGCATTGTTGCACGACGTGGTGGAAGATACCGATTATACCGTTGAGGACATTGACAACCTGTTTGGCGCAAAGATTGCGCAGATCGTTGACGGTTTGACAAAGATTTCCGGCGGCGTATTTGGCGACAAAGCCTCGGAGCAAGCGGAGAACTTCCGTAAACTGCTGCTGACGATGAGCGACGATATTCGCGTGGTGCTCATCAAGATTGCCGACCGGTTGCACAATATGCGTACACTGGAAGCCCAGCCGAAAGAGAAACAGTACAAGATCGCCGGCGAGACGCAGTATATCTACGCTCCGTTGGCGCATCGCTTAGGTCTGGGCTCAATCAAAAGTGAGTTGGAGAACTTGTCGTTCCAATACGAGCACCCTGACTCCTACGAAGATATCAAAGCGCGCGTGGCAGCCGACCAGATGACGCGAATGGAGAACTTCGAGAAGTTTGCTCAGCCTATCCGAGAGAAACTCAAATCGTTAGGCTACGAATTCGATCTGACGGCACGCATCAAATCGCCCTACTCCATCTGGCGGAAGATGAATATGAAGCATGTGGAGTTCGACGAGATATACGACCTGCTGGCTGTACGTATCGTATTTACGCCGAACAAGACGTTCAGCGAGAAAGACCAGTGCTGGATGATCTACTCGGCAATAACGGAGATCTACCGTCCGCACCCGGAGCGCATAAGGGATTGGATATCAACGCCGAAAGCGAATGGTTACGAGGCGTTGCACGTGACGGTAATGGGACAGAACGGCGAGTGGGTGGAGATACAGATCCGCACGCGCAGGATGCACGAGTTGGCAGAACAAGGTCTGGCGGCACACTGGAAGTACAAGAACGGTGTGATCGAGGAAACGGAGCTCGACAAATGGCTGCGTGACATCAAAGAGGTGCTGAAGAGCGATTCGCCGGACGCTATGGCGTTCCTTGATACGTTTAAATTGAATCTGTTTGCGAAAGAGGTGTTCGTGTTCACGCCCAGCGGTGAGATACAAACGCTGCCACAAGGGGCTACAGTGCTCGACCTCGCATACCAACTGCACAGCGAACTGGGTGAGCATTGTATCGGTGCCAAGGTCAACCACTCCCTCAAGAGCAGCGACTATATCCTGCACGCCGGCGACCAAGTGGAAATATTGACAGCACAACAACAAGTGCCGCAACCCGAGTGGCTGAATTACGTTGTGACCGCCAAAGCACTCTCGGCACTGAACTCCTATTTCCGCAAGCAGGAACGCCAGCAGGAGAAACTGGGTGAACGGCGTCTGGAAGATGCTCTGCGCTCGCTGCAGATTCCCGAAACACAGTTCGACGGAGCAATACAGCGGCTACAAGGTTATTACCATCTGACCAAGCGCAACGAACTGTTCCGACAAATAGGTCTGGATGCTATCAAGTTAGATGGCATAAAAGATATCATCGACCCCAAGCAAAGTCTGTGGTCACGACTCCGTCCGTGGAAGTCGAGCAGCGAGGAGAAGTCAGATATCAGAGATCAGAAGTCAGATGTCAGAGATCAGAAATCAGACGTCAGCTATCTGGTATCGAAAGACAAGTCGCGGCACAATCTCGTTCTGACGGACGAGAACATCAAAGATGTGATACTGGAAGACTGCTGCAAACCGATCCCAGGCGATGAGGCGATTGCGTTCAAAGACTCGACGGGTAAGATGCACGTACACTACATGAACTGCCCGATAGCCGAACGACTGAAAGCCAGTTACGGCAAGTCTATCTACTCCGTGACATGGGACACCCATAGGATAAACCAGTATAAAGAGAAACTGGAGATAGAGGGTATAGACCAGTTCGGACTATTGGTGGAGTTGCTGCGCGTAATAACCGAGAACTTCCACATCAATGTAAGCGAGTTGCACATCAAAGCCAACAGCGGCGTGTTCAGTGCACGAATCATATTGTTTGTATATGACAAAGCAGAGTTGTACGAACTGATGGATTCGCTCAAGAAGATGCATAATATTCAATCTGTAAAACGTGTATTTGATTGACAATATTGAACAAGGAATAAGGAACAAAGACTTAAATGAGCTCGACTGATGTAACTCGTCTTTACTCTTTCAGCGAAGCGGTCTTTACTCCTTATTCAAAAAAAAAATTTAATAATGAAAAAGGTATTTGTAACAATGGCAATGGCTGTAGTAGCCATAGCAATGATGGCACAACAACCTGTCATCACATTTGAAAAAACAGACCACGACTTTGGTAAGATCAACGAGGCCGATGGCAAAGTAACAACAATCTTCACCTTCAAGAACGAGGGCATGGAGCCACTGGTGCTCTCCAACGTTCGTGCCAGCTGCGGTTGCACTACTCCCAAGTGGCCGCGTGAGCCGATTGAGCCGGGTCAGACAGGTGAGATAACTGTAACATATAACCCCAACGGTCGTCCGGGACGATTCACCAAGACCGTAACCATTACCTCAAACGCCACAGAGCCTACCACGCGCGTGACAATCAAAGGTGAGGTAATTCCGAAGCCCGCCAAACCGGTGGATAACTACCCCGTGAAGATGGGCGAACTGAGTCTGAAGAGCCGCGAGGTGAACTTCGGCAAGGTTAACGATCATGCAACCAAGACCTACGAGATCGAGTACGCCAACCAGACTGACCACGAGATAACCGTAGCCATCCTGCCTGCAAGAGGTCAGGAGAAGTTCCTTGACGCTGTGGTTACACTCGCCAACGTCAAAGTCAACGAGACCGGCAAGGTACAGATTGCTCTTACCACAGAGAACGCCGGTGTATATGGTCCTGTTGAGGGTTCTTTCCTGATCGTTGTGAACGGCAAGCAGGAGAACAGCAGCGACTTCAAGATTATTGTTACGGCCGACGTAGAGGAAGACTTCTCGAAGCTGACACCGGAAGATCACCGCAATGCGCCTATTTTGGACGCAGCAGCTACCGTAAACATGGGTGCTATCGCCGCAGGCAAAGCTGCCAAACGTACAGTCAATGTGACGAACGTAGGTGCTGACCCGCTGAAGATTCGCCGCGTGTTGAACAACAGCCAGGAGGTGAAAGCTAACATAAGCAAGACTGAGCTGAAAAACGGCAAGAGTGCACAACTCAAGCTTGAAGTGGCAGGCGCAGGTCTGGAGAAAGGCGCATATAGCCGCCAGATCACACTCATCACCAACGATCCCGCTAAGCCGAAGTTCGTGATCACGATAAACTGGACTATAGAATAAGGAATAAAGAATAAAGACTTAAATGTATTCGACTGATGTAACTTGTCTTTACTCTTTCAGCGAAGCGGTCTTTATTCCATAAATCCCAAAACAATGGAACACCCGGAGAATAGTGAAGACTACAAAGGTCTGCAGGTGAACGAGGGCGTGGTGCCATTGCCATCGGTAAACCCATATGCAACCTTCCGCCGCAAGAAACGTACGTTAACGGTGGATGAGTATGTTGCGGGGATCCGTGGCGGGAACATCTCAATCCTCGGTCAGGCTGTGACGCTGGTAGAGAGCAGTCTGCCCTCTGACCAAGCGATAGCGCAGAAGGTGATTGAAGCCTGTCTTCCCTACTCCGGCAATTCCATCCGCGTTGGCATAACCGGCGTACCGGGAGCCGGAAAATCGACCTTCATCGAGGCGCTCGGTACACAACTATGCAAGAAGGGCAGTCACTTGGCAGTGCTGGCTATCGACCCCTCGTCGGAGCGATCAAAAGGCAGTATATTAGGCGATAAGACGAGGATGAACGAGTTGTCAACAGCGGCAAACGCCTTCATCCGCCCCAGCCCGTCGGCAGGCTCACTCGGAGGAGTGGCACGAAAGACAAGAGAGACCATCGTGCTCTGCGAAGCCGCAGGGTTTGACACGATATTGGTGGAGACTGTTGGCGTCGGTCAGTCGGAAACAGCCGCACACTCGATGGTGGATTTCTTCCTGCTGCTGCAAGTGACAGGCACTGGCGACGAGTTGCAAGGCATCAAACGCGGTATCATGGAGATGGCGGACGGCATAGCGATCAACAAGTGCGACGGTAATAATATAGATCGCGCACGCGCCGCACGCGTGAGCTTCAAGAACGCGCTGGCACTCTTTCCGCCAACTGAAAGCGGCTGGAAACCCTACGCAGAAACCTGCTCGTCGATTGACAGCACCGGCATTGACGAGGTGTGGAAGATGATAACCGACTATATCGCCTTTACGCAGAAGAGCGGTTACTTCGACTACAAACGCAGCCAACAGGCGAAATACTGGATGTACGAAACGATTCATCAGTCGCTTTTGGATAGTTTCTATCACAACGAAGAGATTGAACAACTGATTCCGCAATACGAGCAACGGATATTGAACAATGAGATAAGCAGTTTTATCGCTGCACACGAATTGTTGAACAAGTTCAACAGTTTGAAGGTTTGAAAGTTTGAAAGTTAGATGGCGCAAAACGCAACAAATAAGAAGAGCAAGAGCGAGCTCCCGAAGCCGGGTGCAGATTCGTTAGGCAAGATGCCGCCGCAAGCCCCCGAACTGGAGGAGGCTGTGCTGGGTGCGATCATGATTGAGAAGGACGCCTACCCCACGGTAGCCGACCTGCTGCAACCGCGCTCGTTCTACAACGACCAGCACCGGCTCATCTACGAGGCTATACAGGCTCTCGCCGCTACCGACCAGCCTATTGACACACTGACCGTAGCCGAGAAACTCAAGCAACAAGGCAAACTCGTAGAAGCCGGAGGCATAACCAAACTCGCCGACCTGACGAACAAGATTGCCTCCACGGCGCACCTTCGATACCACGCGCAGATCGTAGCACAGAAAGCCACCGCACGTGAACTTATCGCTCTGTCGAGTCAGATAAGCGAGCAGGCATACAGCGAA
>CAJOFU010000029.1:715-24127 GCA_905233935.1 Paludibacteraceae bacterium | reverse complement strand
AGTATTCGACATATCGCAACGACAGATGAAACGCGATGTCACGCAGATTGATCCCGTCATCACCGAGGCGTTCGCGAGAATGCACAAAGCTGCGGAGAACGAAGGTAACATCTCCGGCACACCATCAGGCTTCACGGAGCTCGATAAGATGACTTCAGGCTGGCAGAAATCCGACCTGATCATCCTCGCCGCTCGTCCGGCTATGGGTAAGACGGCGTTCGTGCTGTCGATGGTTAGGAACATTGCCGTCGATTACAAACGTCCGGTAGCAATGTTCTCACTGGAAATGTCGAACGTTCAGTTAGGCAATCGTCTGATTATGAATGTGTGCGAGATGGAAGGCGAGAAGATCAAGAACGGCAAGTTCACGCCGCAAGAGTGGCAGCAACTGGACACCCGCGTAACTGCCCTCAGAGGCGCACCGATCTACCTCGACGACACACCGTCGCTCTCAGTGTTCGAACTGCGCAGCAAAGCACGCAAACTCAAGCGCGAACACGATATACAACTCATCATCATCGACTACCTGCAACTGATGAATGCCTCAGGCATGAACTTCGGTAGCCGTGAGCAGGAGGTTAGTATCATCTCGCGTAACCTGAAGGCACTGGCGAAAGAGCTCGATATACCGATCATCGCATTGTCACAGCTCAACCGTAATCTTGAGTCTCGCGGTAACGGCAAGAACGACAACTCCGTAGATGGCAAAGCCCCGCAACTGTCCGACCTGCGTGAGTCCGGTGCGATAGAGCAAGATGCAGATATGGTGCTGTTCATTCACCGACCGGAATACTTCCGTATCTACACCGACACCAACGGCAACGACCTGCGCGGTATGGCTAAGATCATTATCGCCAAACATCGTAACGGTGCTATCGGAGATATAACGCTACGTTTCCGCGCACAGTTTGCGAAGTTCCAGAACGTAGATGAGACCGAAGAGCCGGCTATACCGCTGCCCACAGCAAACAATGCACCAGCAGGATACATCAGCACAGCCTCAAAGATGAATGCAATGAGCATTGCTGACGCTGACGGAATGAGCAATAACGAACCCGATCCGTTTTAAGCAAAAACGTCCACCTTTATCGGGGGAATATCGGGGGAATATCGGGAGTGAACACAATTAAACTGAATACAAATAGATAATAAACATACATAATGAAACGAACAGTAATCATAGATGCCCTCAAGAGTACAGCACTTGGCGAGCCGATTCATGTTTGCGGCTGGGTGCGCTCGCGCAGAGGGAACAAGAACGTGTCATTCATCGCGCTGAACGACGGTTCGACGATTAAGAACATCCAGATTGTCGCAGACCTGACGAAGTTCAGCGAGGAGCAACTGAAACCTGTTACCACGGGTGCATGTATAGGTGCAACCGGTCTGCTGGTTGCCAGCCAAGGTGCAGGGCAATCGGTAGAGATCCAGTTGACGGATCTTGAGGTATTTGGCACTGCCGATCCCGAGAAATATCCGCTGCAGAAGAAAGGATTAAGTATGGAGTACCTGCGCACGATCGCGCACCTGCGTCCGCGTACGAACACGTTTGGCGCAGTGTTCCGTATCCGTCACAATATGGCGATGGCTATCCACACATACTTCCATGAGCACGGCTATTTCTACTTCCACACACCGCTGATCACGGCTTCGGATTGCGAGGGTGCAGGACAGATGTTCCAAGTGACAACAAAGAACCTCTACAATCTCAAAAAGGATGAGAACGGGCAGATAGATTACTCTGACGACTTCTTCGGCAAGCAAGCCGCGCTTACAGTAAGCGGTCAGTTGGAAGGCGAGTTGGCGGCTATGGCACTGGGAAAGATCTACACATTTGGTCCGACGTTCCGCGCAGAGAACAGCAACACGCCTCGTCACTTGGCGGAGTTTTGGATGATCGAGCCGGAGGTTGCATTCATCGACAAGGATGAACTGATGGATCTCGAAGAGGACTTCATCAAATTCTGCGTTCGTTGGGCACTGGAGCATTGCATGGATGATCTGGAGTTCCTCAACCAGTTTGTGGATAAAGGACTGATTGAGCGCCTTCGTTCAGTCATTGACACGGATTTTGTTCGCCTACCCTACACCGAAGGTATCAACATCCTGCAAGAGGCAATCAAGAACGGCAAGAAGTTTGAGTTCCCGTGCAACTGGGGCGATGACCTGAGTTCGGAGCACGAACGCTACCTCGTGGAGCAACACTTCGGCAAGCCGGTTATCATGACGGACTACCCGAAAGACATCAAGGCGTTCTACATGAAGATCAATGAGGACGACAAGACCGTACAAGGCACTGACGTACTCTTCCCGCAGATCGGCGAGATCATCGGTGGCTCGGTGCGTGAGGCAGACTTCGACAAACTCAACGCAGAGATTGAGCGTCGCCAGATTCCTATGAAAGATATGTGGTGGTATCTGGATACACGCCGATTCGGTGCAGCTCCGCACGCAGGCTTCGGCTTGGGATTTGAGCGACTGATGCTGTTCGTAACAGGAATGCAGAATATACGTGACGTTATTCCGTTCCCGCGCACACCGAAGAACGCAGAGTTCTAACGCACAACGCAATCTTTATTAACCCGAAAATATCATTAACAAAATACAATAACATGAAAAAAACACTATTCTTCCTGCTCGCCTTATTTGCCACTACCGGCATTATGGCTCAGCAACGCATTACAGGACAAGTCGTTAACGGCGACAACAAGCCTGTTGTAGGTGCAAGCGTATCTGTTCAGGGCACAACCACGAGCACTGTGACAGACGCACAAGGAAACTTTGAGTTGCAAGTTGACGACAATTCGTTGCTTGAAATCTCATTCAAAGGTTATCCGACACGCACTGTCCGTCCGGAACAACAAATGCAGGTTGTACTCGGTAAGACCAATAACAATTTGAGCGAGCAAGTATCAAGCTCCTCAACACGCCTTGTGGGACGCTTGGTAGAGGAAAACGGTGAACCTATCACCGGTTTTGCAACCATCAGTCTGGGTAACCAGAACATCTCCACTACTACGAACGAGCGTGGCGAATTCACCTTGTCATACCTCGAGGCAATCGACGAGGAGATCATCATCGAGGCTGTGGGCTTCATATCCAACATCGTTATCGCTCAACTCGAGAATGGTCAAACGACCGATTTAGGCGACATCATCATGTTTCCGGATATCGCCCGCGCTGCACAAGAGGAGATTCTGTTGAACTTGGCAGAAGCTGACCTCAACGACGATGAAGGCAAGTCGCAATCCGTATCGTCGGCATCGAGTGCCAGCATGGACGTATTCAACACCTTGACGAGTTTTGCATGGTCAACAGGCCGTTACCGTAATCGTGGTTACGAGCAGACTTACGAAAAGAATTACATCAACGGCTTGGCATTCAACACCGCCGAACGCGGAACATTCAGTTTTTCGTCGATGGGCGGCTTGAACGATGCTTCGCGTAACAAAGAGGTAGTCAACAACATCGAGGCAGCCAACTTCACCTTTGGCGGTATCGGTAATGCTACGAACTACCTGATGGATGCATCCCGCTACGCACAAGGCTGGAAAGTCGGTGTAGCCGGTACGAACCGTCAATATAAAGGTCGTGTGAATGCAACCTACGCCAGCGGACCATTGGAGAGCGGTTGGTCGTTCATAGCACAGATAGCTTGGCGCTACTCGCCCTACATCAATCAGAAAGGTATAATCGGCGAAGGTATAGCCTATAACTCAGGCGGTTACTTCCTCTCCGCACAGAAAGACTTCCAGAACGGTCATCGTCTGTCACTCATCACCTTCGGTGCTCCAACCGAGCGCGGACAATCGGGTGCAGTGACGCAAGAGGTGTACGACCTGACGGGTTCTATTAACTATAACCCCTATTGGGGCTACTGCAACGGTAAGATGCGTAACTCACGTATCGTCAGATCTTTCGACCCGACGGGTATCATATCCTACGAGTGGCAGATTGACCCGATGCAGCGACTTCGCGTTGCTGCGGGTTACCACTACGCATTATATTCCAACTCGGCATTGACGTTCTACAATGCTCCTGATCCTCGCCCGGATTACTATCGTAACTTGCCGTCGTTCTACTATGACGGACAATTCGATGCCCACGGCGAACTGATCTCAAAGGACAACACAGCCATGATGAATCCTCTCGGCATAACAGACACCGACGGTAATCTGGTTGAGCAGACATACAACGGCAATATAGTAGGTCGCACGATGGATATGGCTACGTATCAGCGCCTTACCGACCTTTGGAAAGCACGTGACGACAAGACTACCCAGATTGACTGGGACGGATTGTACGCAGCTAACCAAGCCAACAACATTGCCGATCCGACTGCTTCGGCATCGTATATGCAAGAGCGTCGTCACAACGACCTGCAAGAGGCTATCATCAACCTCAACTACTCTAACTCCAAGTATAACCACCTCAAAATCACCGTTGGTTTGGACGCCAAATATGCTCAGGGTATTCACTACAAGAGCGTTGATGACCTGCTGGGTGGTAACCAGTGGATTGATGTCGATCCGTTTGCCGAGCGCGACATCAAGGATCTGGCAACCAACATCGGTCTGACGCAAACCGGTATAGAGAACGTTAAGCAGAACGACATCTTCCACCACAATCAGAGTAAGCATAAAGGTGACCGCTTCGGTTATAACTACTACATGAATATGATCCAAGCCAACGTCTGGGCGCAAAACGAGTGGACGTTCAACGAGTTTGACTTCTACTACGCACTGAAAGTTGCTTACTCGTCGATGCAACGCAACACAACAATGATCAACGGTCGTGCTTGGTATTTGGACGTGCTTGCTGCATCTGAGGGAATAGCTACCGACAGATATCTCGGCCAGAATGCAAAAGAGATTCGCGAAGGTAAAGAATTGTCTTTATATTTAGGTGATGTTCACCAATTTGTTGATCCCGCTTTCAAACTGGGCTTCACGTATAAGATCAACGGTCGCAACCGCATCAAGTTCAATGCTATCGCACAGACCGAAGCTCCGCTTGCGCGTGATGCGTACGTTTCAGCACGTGTACACAATGCTGTAATAAATAACATCTACGTGCACGACCAAGCCACGAACCTGATAGACTATTATGCTGCATCACAAAAGATTGTAGGCGGTGACCTGACTTACGAGTTCAACTTCACTCCTATCCGCGGACGTATTACCGCTTTCTACACACAGTTCTGGAACGGCTCGGAGATGAACGGTTACTACGATGACCAAGCCCGTACGTTCGTCAATCAGACACTGAGTGGTATCGATCGCGTACACCGTGGTATAGAAGCCGCTGCTGCTGTCAAGCTCGGCAAATACTTCACCTTGACCGGCGCAGTGAACGCTGCTGACTATCGCTACACCTCCAACGCTTTTGCACACACATCGGCTGAGAACGGCATGGCGTTCGGTACGAGAAGCGATGGCTCGCCGATTCTTGAGTTCGGTGACTCCATCTACATGAAAGGTCTGCATGTAGCTAATGGCCCACAACTCACCGCATCGCTCAAGCTCTCGTTCTTCCACTCGAAGATGTGGTTTGCTGACATCACCTGTACCTACTACGACCGGAACTATTTGGACTTCGCTCCTTCACGTAGAATGAAAGGTCTGTACACCGGTGTGCGTGACGACGGAACTATCGTTAATGGCTCGTATCAAAATGTTAGCAATTGCGTTGATCAAGGTTATCTGGAAATAAAAAATTCCAATAATGAAATTATACAAAAAGGAGCTGTCTTATATGACAATGGCGAAATGGTGCTGGATAAGTACGGCACGCCGCAACTCGCCTATCCGTACAATCTGATGGTTGAGCAAGAATCGCTTGTCAGTTCAAATGTATGGAATCGCTTCGTATTCGACCTGAGCGTCGGCAAATTGATTTACCTGCCTAACCGTCAGCAATTGTCAATCAACCTGTCGGTTACCAACTTCACCAATAACACAAAGTTGAAGACCGGTGGTTATCAGCAAGCTCGTTTGCCACGCGCTAACCTACAAATGAAGAGTGAGGAAGAAGGCAACTCGGTTATTATGCCGAACGCTTGGAAGTTCCCGTCGAAGTATTACTACGCTTGGGGAGCTAACTTCTACTTTAGCCTCACATATAAATTCTAATTGAATCATTTGAAGATTTGATAATTTGAAGATTCATCAAAAACACAAAGAATATGAAAGCAATCAAATATATAAGCATAGCAGTTCTTACAGCCGGTATGACGGCTTGCGGCTATGATATTCAGCCTGACAAACTCTACTTGAGCGAGGATGGCGTAAACGAAACAACTGCTGACGGCAAGATCTATCATCTCGAAGAGTTACTCGATTCGTTTATGACCGAGGAAGGAAATTATCTCTCCGACACCTCTTTGTACCGCACCCGTGCTACAAACGGTGACGGCACATACCTCTTCTCGATTGATACTCTACCCTCTACAGGTCCCGGCATCTATATCCGCGGACGTGTATCTACCGACGACTACGGAGGCAACTTCTACAAGGCTCTGGTTATTCAGGAGATAGTTGAAGGCAAGCAGCAGAACTTGCGTCTGTCGATTGATATGGGATCGGCATCAGGTATGTTCCCGCGCGGTCAAGAGATCTTGATCCGTTGCAACGGCTTGGCTATAGGTCGTTACTCCAACCAACCGCAACTCTGCGTACCCTCGTACAACAATAACACCAACGCACATAGCGCCAGCGAGAAAGTGGGATGGAATCCCGGACGTATTCCTTCGCCGTTCTGCCGAAAGAACTTTATGTTGGTGGGTACTCCTGATGCAAGCAAACTGGTATACGACACCGTAACCATCGCCGAGTGTTACAGCAACTTCAATGACATCAAGGCTGCCCGGTATATTGACGGCAAACTGATCGTTATCAAAGACATCTGGTTTGAAGGCACAGAGGACAACTATGGTTCTCCCAAAGCACTGGTTCACTATGACCCCAAGACCAATAAAGGTAATCCCGAAGAGGACAGCAGCGGAGCTGACGTATTTGCACCGTCAACCGGCAACGTAGGCTATCCGCAATCGCGTTTCGTAACCGACGGCGCCGAGCGAATCCTTGTATCATCATCGGAATATGCCAAGTATTCCCACTTCTATATTCCTTATGAGTATGTAGATGAAAAAGTGAAATACGGCACCTTCAAGGGAACCGTACGAGGTATCTTCGGCTTCTACATGGATAATGCAGGTCGTACGCCTTCCACCACAAATGAGTGGAAGAGCAAATGGTCAATCACCATCTGCGACCTCTGTGACCTTGATCTCTATGCTGACGGCACAGGCGAAGTACCGGAAGGAACAAAATGGGGATTGTACAAACGTCCGGAAGACGGCGTAGAGATTGACCTGCGTAAGGAGTGGCAGAAAGGCATATTCGCCGGTTCGATTCTTTTGACGGACGAGGAACTGGCTAATGCAAGCGAATCGGAAGAATAAGACAAACAGAATCCTGTGAGTTACATTGATATCATCATAGCACTGCCCCTTATCTTCGGTATTATCCGTGGAGTGATGCGCGGGCTGATAAAAGAAGTGCTGGCTATCGTTGGCATTATCCTTGGCATTGTTGTGGCAAGGATATATGCCGGCGATGCAGCAGCCTGGCTGCAACAATTCAGCACGTGGGACATCAATTTACTCAAACCGATAGCATCTTTCTGTATATTCATTGTGGTAGCCATTATCTGCAACCTGCTGGCAGGATTACTGACCAAGCTGTTCAAGCTCATCTCACTGGGTTGGATCAACCGGCTTGTCGGCGGACTATTCGGCGCAGCCAAATGGATACTGATTGTTGCTATTATCATCACATGTATAGACATGCTTGACGAAGTGCTGCACTTCATCAAGCCCGAAGTCAAGCAGAGTTCTGTACTCTACCCTTACGCGCTGCAACTCACGCAGACACTAAAACTAATGTTAATCAATTAAACCCAAACAATATGGAAAAATTTACTCCTCAACAAGCCCTCGACTACATCTATGCCTCTGGCCATACAGAAGGTTTACCGAGCCGCTACGAGGCACAAGCTATGCTGCCGGACATCAACGCACACTTCAAGATAGGCGTACGGCAGTCGAGTGTGAAGATCATTAACGGACAGAAAGTGATGGCGTTCATAACGCCGAAGTATGTCGCAATAGAGGATATGCTGGTTTATCTGCGTAATCGTCAAGCAGGTGCCTCTGCTGAGGAAGCGCATGAGATCAGTCTTGAGGAAGACAATGAGCCGAATCCTATCCTTCGCATATTGCGTCACGCCGTGTTCCATGTCAATCCATCGGCAACAGGCACTCTGGAGGAAGCCATCGTCAAAGCAGTCAACCACTGCATTTCTTCGCGCACATTGGAACCCAGCAAAGAGAAACTCAGCGTACATATTGCCGGTACATCTGATGATGTAACCTACGGTTTTGTCAGCAAGGAACGTCCGAAAGCCGAGGCGTTCACTATCCCCTTCTGCATCCAACGTAATGCCAACACCATGGGCAGTTCGGCGGTCACCTATACCGGTCGTCTGCTCACTCCGCTACAGATGAACAGCATCGCTTCACTCGGGCAATGCTTAACCGAAGTGATTCGTCACGTCAAGGAATGACCTGTTCGGACTATACTATTACGAATATTTGATAGCTTCGCCCACAACGTAGTTGCTGCCCCCGATGAAGATTACATCATCGGGGGTTGCTTTTGAGCGTGCAGCTTGCAGCGCTTCGGCAACAGAAGAAAAAGAACTAGCTATGCTTTCAGGATGAATAGCACGCCACTTGGCAAGAAGTTCGTGCGCTGGCAAGGCACGATGACTGTTCGGCTGGGTGAAGTAATAGATCGCATCAGCCGGCAGGAGCAACAGAACTTCATCAATATCTTTGTCAGCCACCATGCCGAACACGATGTGCAAAGTGCAATTATTGATTTCTGACTTCTGACTTCTGACTTCTGACTTCTGACTTCTGATCTCTTTTAACTGCTCTACATAAGTGGCTATGCCGTGGCTGTTGTGACCTGTGTCGCAGATGGTGAGAGGATGTTCGCATAGCGTTTCCCAACGCCCACGCAGACCTGTGTACGTTACCACATTAGCAAATCCCTCTGCAATAGCCTGATTACTGATATCTGATATCTGACTTCTGAATACTGACTTCTGAATACTGAATACTGAATACTGATTTCTAATCGCCTTAAGCGCCACGTAGGCGGTTTGCATGTTCTTTTGCTGGTAATCACCATGAAGTTCGCAGTTCGGTGCAAAGCACAGACGCTGGCGACGCAGGAACTCACACTGGTCAGCAAACCACAGACGGCAATCGGTAGTCTCCAAGCCTTCACCGAGGATACCGCACTCTTCAGCACGCTGGATGAAGACGGGCGTCGTTTCGGGATGTGACTCGCCGATTACACACGGCACGCCGGGCTTCATGATGCCGGCTTTCTGCGTGGCAATCTCCGCAAGCGTGTGACCGAGCAGGTCGGTGTGATCCAAACCGATGTTCGTAATTACAGAGAGTACAGGAGTGACAATATTTGTGGCATCAAGCAATCCGCCTAAGCCTACCTCAATCACCGCTATATCTACCTTTTGCTCCGCAAGCCAGCAGAACGCCATGGCTGTGGTGATCTCGAAGAACGAGGGATGAAGTTCTTCGAATAGAGGCTTGTTGGTTTCGACGAAATCTGCGACATACTTCTCAGGGATCAATCTCGGTCTGACATCTGGCTTCTGACATCTGACATCTGATTTCTCTATTACTCGTACGCGCTCGCAGAACGAAACAAGATGAGGTGATGTATAAAGACCAACTTTCAGTCCTGATGCGGCGAGGGCAGAGGCTATAAGATGCGAAGTGGAACCCTTGCCGTTCGTGCCCGCCACATGAATAATAGGTGTCTGACTTCTGACATCTGACGTCTGACTTCTCAGTTCTGCCATCAATCGGCGCATCGTTTCCAAGCCGGGCTTATACGCCGTAGCACCCACCTCATGAAAAGGCGGCGCTATAGCGTACAAATATTGCAATGCATCTTCAAAAGTCATCAATTAAACTGATACGTGAGAATGTCATCCTTCTTCTGCAAGGATAGCCAATGGTAGAACGGTTTGGTCACGCGCAGATGAACGGTACGAGCGGTGAGAGTAATGCCGTTGTGGTGAAGAGAATCCTCGACGCGGAAACGTACAACTATTCCGTCATCTTCGTTGGCTGGCAGGCTGGCTTCGCGGAAGTCGGTTGCCCAAGCCTCGGTCAGTTTGTCAACTGGCATTGTGATCGTGAGATTGTGAACTCGGTTCTTTTGCGCGTCTTGCAGCAGTTGTACATCCTTGACGCGGCACTCGTACTCTGTCTCGGCAAATGGCGTTTCGCGGTAATACTTACCACCCCACCCGCGTGGCTGGATCTGAATGGAAACATAAGCATAAACATCTTTCTTTAGCAGCGGCGCAAAACGCTTGTAATCCTCGCCAAAGATCGGGAACTCGTAACTGCCCGTGTAATCCTCGATGGTGTAACGTCCGTATAGCGTACCTTTCTGCGAAACACGTTCCTCGGCAGAGGTGACAATGCCGCCAATGGTTAACTGACGTTTCTCGTGGGAGTGAATCCACTCCTCAGGCGACAGACGCACTTTCTGCGGCGCTGCCGTTACCTCTTTCTCCTCGGTGACGGGCTCGCCGTCGGCATCGTTGGTGAGGATAGTTTCCACGGTGGCTTCCTGCTCCTCATCATCGCTGTCGCTGCCGCCTTGTGCAAACTGCTGGATAGCTGCTGCACGCTGGTCGGGTTTCTCCCAGTCGCGGAAACGCTTGAGTTCCTCGGCAGTAACGGAGCATAGTTCGCGCACCTCAAACTCGTAGTCGTCAAGCGGGTGAGCCGAGAGGTAGATACCTATCATCTCTTTCTCTTTGTTCAGTCGTTCGATGTTCGTCATTCTCGGTGCGGCAGGCAGTTCAGGCTTCTGGATATCGATGTCGAGTTCCGCAGCCCCGAAGAGTGTAAACTGGCTGTCGGCTTTGTTCTGCTGGTAGAGGTTGCCGTAACGAACGAGCGTATCCAGCACCACTTCGCCTTTGGAGTTCGTGCCAAGCAGTTGCTCACGGTACAATCCTGAGAAACAATCAAACGCTCCTGCGTAAGCAAGACTCTCGATGGTTTTCTTGTTGCAGGCAGTGAGGTTGACGCGCTCCACAAAGTCGAAGATGTCGCGATACTTGCCATTCTTCTCACGCTCTTCAACAATGGCTTCCACAGCATTCTCGCCTACTCCCTTCACGCCGCCCAAACCGAAGCGGATATCGCCTTTGGCGTTCGCCATGAAGTTCAGTCCGGATTCGTTGACATCAGGCTCAAGTACGCGGATATTCATCTCCGTACACTCGTCCATGAGGCGCGTCACATCCTTGGTGCTGTTCTTGAGGATGGTGAGGTTAGCCGCCATGAACTCCGAAGGATAATGCGCCTTGAGGTAAGCCGTCTGATAAGCCACCCACGAGTAGCAGGCAGCGTGCGACTTGTTGAACGCGTACGACGCGAACTTCTCCCAGTCTGCCCAGATCTTGTCGAGAATCTTCGAGTCATGCCCATTGGCTTTGCCGCCATCCATGAACTTTCCTTTGAGCTGTTGCAGGATAGCCATCTGCTTCTTACCCATCGCCTTACGGAGTTTGTCACTCTCGCCACGGGTGAAGTTCGCCAGCAATCGCGATAGAAGCATGACTTGCTCCTGATAAACCGTCACGCCGTAGGTGTCCTTCAGATACTTCTCCATGATAGGTATATCGTAGGTGACAGGCTCTACTCCGTGCTTGCGACGGATAAACTGCGGGATATAATCCATCGGTCCCGGACGGTACAAGGCGTTCATCGCTATCAGATCGCCCATGACAGTCGGTTTCAATTGACGCATATAACTCCGCATACCCGACGACTCAAACTGGAACACAGCCACTGTCCTTCCCTCTTGGAAGAGCTTGTATGTCAGTTCGTCATCCAAAGGAATATGGTCGATGTCGATATCTATACCCTTGGTGCGCTTGACGGTACGAATACACTCCTTGATGATGGACAGGGTAATTAGCCCGAGGAAGTCCATCTTGATCAGACCTACGGACTCTACGTAATGACCGTCGTATTGCGTAACTAACACACGTTTCTGGGTCTTCGGGTCAAGGACGGACGCCAGCGGTGCGAACTTCGTCAAGTCATCTGCACCGATGATCACGCCACAAGCATGGATACCGACCTGACGGATCGTGTCTTCGAGTTGTGCGGCGTACTCGAGCGTGTTGCGCAGTGTCGGGTCATCGCCCTCGTATATCTGCCGGAGTTCGTCGATGTACTTGTAGCAGTTGCGCAGGTTGACTTTGGGCTTCTTGCCTTTCTCGTCCTTGATTGAGTCCGGGAAGTCACGTGCCGGCACGTACGACTTGAGTTCGTTACTCTTCGGTATCGGCACGTTCTGCACTCGCGCCACATCAGCCAGCGCGGAACGTGTAGCCATCTTGCCGTAGGTGATGATATGTGCCACGTGCGTTGCGCCGTACTTCTGCGACACCCAATCCAGCACCTTGCCTCGACCCGAGTCCTCGAAGTCGGTATCTATATCCGGCAGCGATATACGGTCGGGGTTCAGGAATCGCTCGAACAGCAAGTCGTACTTGAGCGGGTCAAGGTCAGTGATCTTCAGGCAGTACGCAACCACCGATCCGGCAGCTGATCCACGTCCGGGACCAACGCTTACATCCAATTCCTCACGAGCCGCACGGATAAAGTCCATCACAATCAAGAAGTAGCCCGGGAAACCCATAGTCTTCATTGTGTGGAGTTCGAACTTGATGCGTTCTTCCTGCTCCTCGGTCAGTGTTTCGCCATAACGCTCGTGCGCGCCTTTATATGTCAGGTATTGCAGATAATCCGCCTCGAACTTGATGCGGTACAGACGGTCATAACCGCCCAATTTATGAATACGTTTCTCTGCCTGCTCCTCGGTCATGATAACCTCGCCATGCTCGTTGCGCGTGAACTCGTCGTAGAGCTGTTCGTGTGTGAACTTCTGCCGCCATTGCTCCTCTGTGCCGAACGATTCGGGTATATCAAACAGCGGCATGATCGGGTCTTTATCCAAGTCATAGATCTCAATCTTGTCGGCAACCTCCAGCGTGTTTGCCATAGCCTCGGGTATATCGTCGAAGATGCGTTCCATCTCCTCGGGTGTCTTGAGCCACTCCTGCTTGGTATACATCATCTTTCGCGGCTCGGTGATCTTCTGGTTGGTGCTCAGGCAAATCAGGTGCTCATGGGCATCGGCATTCTGCTCGTCAAGGAAGTGCGCATCGTTGGTGCAGATGAGTTTGATGTCGTATTTGCGCGCCAGCTCGATCAGCACGGGGTTGACGCGCAGTTGCTCCTGATAGGTCTCTTGGTTGCCGTTGGGTTTGTCGGTTTGATGACGCTGGAGTTCGAGGTAATAATCCTCGCCGAACACCCGCTTGAACCATTGCACCGTCTCTTCTGCTCCGGCGCGGTCACCGTGCAGGATCTTCTGACTCACCTCGCCGCCCAAACACGCCGAGCAAGCAATGATGCCCTCGTGATACTGCTCCAGAATCTCCTTATCTATACGCGGGCGCGAATAGAACGCATCGTCCATATAGCCCGCACTGACGAGTTTGCACAGGTTATGGTAGCCGAGTTCGTTCTTCGCCAGCAGGATGAGGTGAAAACCCGACTTGTCTATCTGATCCACCTTTCCGTCCGGCCATGTGTATTGCTCGTTGGTCATCGAGCGGCGTGTACGCCACGCACAGTACGCCTCCACACCTATGATCGGCTTGAACGGCACAAACGGCTCTGTTGCGTCGTGCGATTCCGCCCACTTCGCGGCGTTCTTCTCGTTGACTTTCTTGCAATAATCGACAAACTCCTTGATGCCGTACATATTGCCGTGATCGGTCAAGGCAACCGCCGGCATATTGCAGCGGATACATTTATCGACTATTTCCGGCACTTTCGACATGCCGTCGAGCGTCGAATAGTGGGAGTGAACATGCAGATGAACAAAAGACATAAAACTATTTACTATTTTATCAATTTCTCATTTTTTCATTTTCTATTGCGCCTTGGCGTTCTTGAAGTACCTGCAACAAGTTTGCAGACCACATTCCGTGCATTTGGGTTTGCGTGCCTGGCAGATATACCTTCCGTGCAGCAACAACCAGTGGTGTGCTTTAGGGATCACCTCTTCGGGAATATACTTCACCAACGCTTTCTCTGTTTGCAGCGGCGATTTGCTGTTGGTCGTCAGTCCTATCCTCTCTGCTACGCGGAAGATATGTGTATCCACCGCCATCGTCGGTTGCTGCCATATCACCGCACACACCACATTTGCCGTCTTACGCCCTACTCCCGGCAGCGTTTGCAGGTCATCAATATTGTCCGGCACCTCGCCATGATAGACTTCCACGAGCCGTTCAGCCATCCCTTTCAGATGCTTGGCTTTGGCGTTCGGGTAACTGACAGAACGAATAAAAGCGAATATTTCTTCCTCACTTGCCTTAGCCATATCCGCTGCCGTGGGGTACGCTTCAAACAACGCCGGAGTGACCATATTCACCCGTTTGTCGGTGCATTGCGCCGAGAGCATAACCGCCACAAGCAACTGATACGGATTGGCGAAACGTAGTTCCGACTCCGCCACAGGCATATTCTGCGCGAACCACGCGAGGCAAGTGTCAAAGCGTTGTTTATTGGTCATTTGTTATTTGTGATTTATTCCTCACGCATCTCCTCGGCTTCGAGGTCGGCTTGTTTGTAATAGGTCTTGCTCAGGTATTGCAGCAGACTGGTGGCTTGCTGTTGCACCTCTTGCGTCTCGGCACTGATTGGTCGCTGTTGCAGTCGGAGCATCATGATCTGATACAGCAGCACCAGACAGGCTTCGATGTTCGACATCGTCGGGCGGTCGGTGCGCGCCTTCAGTAGGTTCAGTGACGGCGTGATGCGAATCATCGCGGCACGATAGGTCGCTTCCTGCGTCAGGATATCGTCGCTGAGCATCTCCAACTCCTTGAGCGCAATCTGTGCGAGCTGGATATGCCCGCCGTCCATCACATCGTCGGCGTGCATCATTCTCAGGATATCCGTCAACTCGTCATTGCCTTCCGCCATCTCCGGGAACGCACGCAGATAATCCTCCAATTGCCACAGGTACAAAATGTACTCCGCAATATTTTCTCTCTTATTTTTCATGAGCTATTTGTTCACGAATTAATCGAATTAAACGAATTAGTTACTTCTGGAATTGTCCGACAAATTTATAGGTCAACCGCACGAGCCAGTCGGGTGTGTGCTTGAGTAGCGGCGTCGAGAGGTGGTTCAATACGCCCGGCATATCGGCTTTCTTGCCTTGGAACATTCTTTTCAAGGCACGTTTCACAAGTTTCTCCGGCGGGATACTTACCGTCAGGTTCACGGCGAGTTTCCTCAAATTAGGTGCCAAGCCGAACAATGCTGTATCTACTGCACCCGGAGTCATAACGGTGATATTCACGCCCTGCGGATAGAGTTCGTACCATATCGACTTGCTGAAATTGTAGATAAATGCCTTCGTGGCGTTGTAGGTCTGAATACCCGGGTACGCCATCCACGCAGACATCGACGACATATTCAGTATATACCCTTTCCGGCGCGGTTTGCCCAGTACTTTCTCCTGTTTCTGTTCGTCGGTCAGTTCGCGTTTCACCATGTCTTCTGCAAACAGTCGCGTCAGTTTGGCTACCGTCACGACGTGCAACATCAGCATCAACTCAAACCGCTTCATCGACGTATCGGTCAGCGGATTAAAGAAGAACACACCGGCGTTGTTGATCAGTATATCCACCTCAATCTTGTTATCCACGCAGTATTGATGCAACTTCTCCGCTGCATCCTGCTCGCTCAGATCAGCGTATAGCGGCGTTGTCTTCACGCCGTAGGTTTCTGCCAACTGCTTGGCTACTTCTATTTGTTCCTGCTCCTGGTTGCTGACAAGCAGCAGATCACAGTGATAATCGCGCGCAAGGGCTGTTGCATATTGCAATCCTATACCCGATGATGCGCCTGTAACTAATGCTAACATATATCTATATTTGTCTATTTGTCTTTATTCTTTCAGCGAAGCGGTCCTTACTCCTTTAGCGAAGCGGTCTTATACCACCGCAAGGATGGCTATCCCGAGCGTGGTGAACATGAGTACCGGCATTTGCAGATCGAGGTCATGACCCTCGTGACGGAAGATGTACCACACATGCCAAACGAGTACCGGCAAGGCGCACAGCACCCACCACTTCTGCAAATACACGAACAACCCTATACACACCGTCAACAGCAGCGCGTGGTAAATCTTGGCGCCGGTCTTCCCCAGCCGTGCCGCCATCGTCCGCTTACCGTGCTTGAGGTCGTTGTCGATGTCGCGGATATTGTTCAGATTCAGCACGCCCACGTTCGGCATCGCTATCGCCACTGCCGCCAACACCACCTCAACGGTCAGCGTCTTCGTTTGCAAGTAGTAACTGCCCATCGTGCTCAACAGCCCGAAGAACAGAAACACGCCCAGATCGCCTAATCCTTTGTAGCCGTAGTTGTGCTTACCTAAGGTGTAGGTCATTGCGCCAACGATAGCCAACGCTCCCAAACCGAGGAACACTGCCGCCGGCACGCATAGAAACGTATCAAACGCCGTCAGCACCAACGCCCCGCCGAACACGATGCTCAGTAAGATAAACAACACAATCATCGTCTTCATCTCATGAACGGTTATCATACCGGCTTGCATCCCGTACGCTGCCCTGCCCTGCTGCTCGGTGTCCGTGCCTTTGAGCGCGTCGCCCAGCTCGTTCGACAGATTACTCAATATCTGCAAACTCAACGTCGTCAGTACTGCCCACGCAAACACATACCAATCCACTTCCGCGGACAAAAACGTACCGAAAATAATCCCCGAAACCGACAACGGCAGGGTGCGCAAACGCAAGGATGGAATAAATTTGTTCATTTTCAGTCGCTTTGATTAACTGCCCGAAGGCATTTCCAAACGGAAATGCAAAGATACTAAAAAAAAATGATATTTGCAAATGATTGTAAAATTTTTTGCAAGATAATAAAAAATCGTCACTTATACAAAAAAATCGCACTATTCTGACAAAAAGTCTGACAAAAATTTGCATTTGTCAAAAAATTTATGTATCTTTGCAATCGTTATTAATTCAACCAACCACTTAAACGCAAACTACTATGACAACACAATCGTCAATCCGTTTCGGAGCAAGTACCTTGCAAAAGTTTATCGCCGTAGTAACCATTGTTATGCTGCAACTCTGCGGAGTGGCAACAGTTACAGCACAAGAAGTCAATTCCGCTGAAGGCGAGTCCGCCGGCGCTGTAAAGCAAAAAAAGGAGCGCAAACCGATTCATATCATGTCGGCAGAAGAGTGGCTGGAGAACTACTATCTTTATTCGGGTATCGGCGCGCTGAATTACATCAGTGCCGGATATACCTATTCGTTTACCAACCGCCAGAATCTGTTGAGCGTGTCTGTGCTCGACTTCCGCGTACATATATTCGGTATGTCGCCGTTAGGTATTGAAATGGCTCTCAGCCCCTGGGACAAACGTGTTGCCTACAAGCCGCAACTCCGGGTATTCCTGCCTGCCACTCCGTACCTTGCTGTAGTGCCCTACGCAGGTTTCACCGTGGATATCTCCGGTATATCCAAATTGGCTAAGAAAGATGCCGATTACGACAAAGCACGTGATCTCTACTCGAGTTTCCTGTGCGGTATCAGTGCCTACTGCACTATCGTCAAGAGAATGCCGTTTGAGGTCAAAGCCGAGTTCCGTACGCCGATGGTTACTCCTACTGCCGGCACATTGCACCCGCAGGGATTCTATCTCTCCACGCAGATCTACTTCGGCAAGATTTACGAATATTGATTATTTACGACGAACGACAATCGTCACCAGCACCGCGATGGCAAGCAACATCGGGTAGAACAAGTACGGTATAATACTCATCGCACTTATTCCTGCCAGACCGCTTGCCATGAGTAGTTGTGCCCCGTAAGGCAGCAATCCCTGCACACAGCAGCTCGTTGTATCCAGCAGGCTCGCACTCCTGCGCGGGTCAATGTCGTATTGCTCCGCCACACGGCGGGCTATGCCGCCTACGGACAGGATGGCTACCGTGTTGTTCGCCGTACAGATATTGGCGAACGCCACAAGACCGCATATACTGAGTTCAGCGCCACGGTAGGTTTTTACGCGGCGCGTCAGACGATTGATCACAAATTCCATTCCGCCATTGTAACTGATGATAGCGAATATTCCTCCCGCCATCATCGAGATCAGGATCAGTTCACTCATACCCATCACGCCTTGCAACGTGCTCTGAATCCACCCCATCAGGTCATAACTGCCATCAATGATACCCGTCAGGCAGGTCAGCGCATTGCCTATAGCCAGCACAATCATCACATTCACTCCCGCTGCCGCACAGGCGAGCACAGCCAGATACGGCAGCACTTTCCACCACGCTGCCGACTGGGCTACGGTATGTTCAGCCGCTGCGCTGCCCATGAATAGATACAGCCCGCACGCAATCAGTGCCACCGGCAAAACCATCTTCAGGTTGAAGCGGAACTTGTCACTCAACCGGCAACCCTGCGACTGCGTGGCTACAATCGTTGTATCACTGATGAACGACAGGTTGTCACCAAAGAACGCTCCGCCTACTACTGCTGCAACCACAATAGGCACAGTCATCTCCGTGCGCTCCGCCAAGCCCGTGGCGATAGGCATCAGCGCAACGATCGTTCCCACACTCGTACCCATACACAGCGAGGTCAGACAGGCAGCGATGAACAGTCCAGCCAACGCAAACCGAGCCGGCAGGAACTGCAGCGTCAGATCAACCATCGCTCCGGCGGCTCCCATCTCTTTTGCACTCGCGGCAAACGCTCCCGCAAACATGAATATCCACACCATCAGCAGCAGATCCTTGCTGCCCGCACCCTGCGAAAAGATCGCCACACGCTCGCTGAACTTCTTACCGCGAACCGACACAACTGCCACCATCGCCGTCAATACAAAGATCAGCAGCAGCGGAGCATTGCTCACACCGCCGGAATAGACCGACAAGACAATCAGCAATACGACCATTGCCAATATCGGGCTCAATGCTATGATACCTCTTCTCATATATCTGCTGCTTTCGACTTTTGACTTTCGACTAAAATGCGTGCAAAGGTAATAAATTTTAATGAATATTGCAAATATTTGCAAAAAATTGCATCAATTCTTGCAAATATCATTTTTTTTCCGTAACTTTGTGTGCTATTTTTAATCACTATGGAAATAAGTCTTCGAGCTCAATCAATGCCTGAATCGCCAATCCGCAAGTTGGCGAAGTATGCCGACGATGCCAAGCGTGCCGGCATTCATGTCTATCATCTGAACATCGGTCAACCGGATATAGCTACGCCGCCGCAAGCCTTGGAGGCGGTCAAGAACTTCAAGCAGGATATACTCTCCTACTCTCCCTCGCAGGGTCTCAAATCCTTGCGCACGAAGATGGTGAGCTACTACGCCGACTACGGTATCGACCTCTCGCCCGACGAGATCATCATCACCTCCGGCGGTTCGGAAGCAATCATGTTTGCGTATATGTCTTGTCTGAACCCGGGCGACGAGATCATCGTCACCGACCCGAGTTACGCCAACTATATGGCGTTCGCTATCTCCTGCGGCGCGGTGGTCAAATCCGTCAAGACGCATATCGAGGACGGCTTCAAACTGCCGCCGGTGGAGGAGTTCGAGAAACAGATTACACCCAAGACGCGCGCCATCCTCATCTGCAATCCCAACAACCCGACGGGTTACCTCTATACCAAACAGGAGATGCGCCAGATCCGCGATCTGGTGAAGAAGTACAAACTCTACCTCATCTCCGACGAGGTCTATCGCGAGTTTATCTACACCAAGTCGCCGTACATCTCGGCGTGTCACCTCGAAGGCATCGAGCAGAACGTCATCCTCGTGGACAGTGTATCGAAGCGCTACTCCGAGTGCGGTATACGTATCGGCGCGCTCATCACCAAGAACAAAGCCGTGCGCGAAGCGGTGATGAAGTTCTGCCAGGCGCGTCTCTCGCCCCCGCTGTTCGGGCAGATCGTCGCCGAAGCGTCGCTTATATGACGAATACCTGAGCCGCCGTAACTACCTCATCGACCAACTAAACCAGATTCCCGGCGTGTTTGCTCCGGCTCCCACCGGCGCGTTCTACGTGATGGTGCAACTGCCTGTGGATGATGTCGAGAAGTTCTGCAAGTGGTGCTTGACGGATTTCAGCTACGAGGGTGCAACGGTGATGATGGCGCCGGGCACAGGTTTCTACACCAACCCCGACGAAGGTCGCAAGCAGGTGCGCATGGCGTACGTACTCAACAAGCAAGACCTCGGCAAGGCAATGATCGTTCTCCGCAAAGCCCTCGAAACATACAACAAAGTGGAGGGGTGAAAAAGCCACTCTCGCGCTGTTGTTGCATTGTAACCTTCTCCTTATTCCAACGATACCAAATCGGGGCATTCACATTCGCATCTCGTTCGCATTACGGACGTCACCGTAGCGTCCCTATATCTACTGCAAATCAGGGTTAAGTCGAGGTTTTGTCGGGTGAATCCTAGACTTTAAACCCACCCAGAAGCCAATCACAAGCCAACATCACCCTTCTAACTTTGCTTCTTTGAGTTTCGCCGACTGTCAGTCGGCTTCTATTTCAAAGAAAAACACATGACCTTTTTGACCCTTTTGACCCTTTCTATGATAATGTGCTGAAATATAAGCAATTTTATAAGGTCATTGTGCGCGCAAAAGTGCCAAAGGGTCAAAAGGGTCATTCTCTATTTTTTTTACGTGCACGAAGTAAAATCACGGGATATATACATAGTATATATAAGGTGCGGTGGGATACGACTAGGGCTCGACTCCGGAACGAGTACGGTTCAGTTCCGGCTTAGCGCACGGTTATAACAATCCGGTCATATATACAGGGACAAACAAAATCACACCGTCCTTGCGCAAGTCTTTGGTATATACCAAGAACCTGTCACCTATACGCACAGAGTACTTCTTGCAGAACTCATCAAGTGATTTATGCGTTTTGTATCCCGAAGACTTGACCTCTATCGGGCAGATTTTATTTCCACGAGAGAGAAGAAAATCTATTTCATAGTTGTGATTATTCTCATCGGGGAATGTGTAATAGAACAATTCGTTACCAGCAGCTGTTAACATCTGTGCGACCAGATTCTCGTAAACATATCCGAGATTGGCATCCAACTTGTCACTCAACAGCTTGCTGTAAATACTATTCTCCGTGTAATCCTTATCCCAAAAAGCAAGTGTCACAAATAGCCCTGTGTCAGCGACAAACATCTTGTACCGGTAGATATTTTGCGTTAAAGGCAGTCCTACATTCGGATCGTTCACGTGGTATGACAACGAAATAGTCATGCTATCCGCCATGTCAGCCACTACTGTTGCAACACGCTGGGCATCTTGATTGTCGATTACGCTGGACACTTGGAAGCGTCCGGCATTACTCATCAGTTGTGAAGGAATAGCCGCAAACAATCGCGAAGCCCTTCCTGTCGGATCTATCTTGTTGAAGTCTTCCTTGTACAACTCGATTATGTTGTTTGTTTTCAGATAGGTGTCTATGGCTTGCGGCATACCGCCGACAAGCATGTACAATCGCAGATCACGCATCAGTTTGCGGTGTGAACCTTCCAGAGGTTGCCGTGTTTCCCAGAACTTAGGCAGAATGGAGTACGTCGTTTCATTACCCAAGGCCCAATAAAATTCCTCAAAATCCATAGGAAACAACGTGAGCCTTGTTTCTTCGGAAGGGATAACAATATTTTGCACATTCTTCTTTATGGACAACAACGAACCGGTTTCGATATAATCATAGCGACCATCTTTGACCAAATATTTGATGGCTTGTCGTGCTACGGGTTTCAGTTGCACTTCATCGAATATGATTACCGACTCACGCTCGTATAGGGTTACACCTGTTTCAACTTGCAGCCGCAAGAAGAAAAAATTCAAGTCGCTTATGTCTTCAAACAAAACGCTTATCTGCTTGCTGACATGAGCGAAGTCAATGAGTACATAGGTCTTATATTCATTTTTGGCAAATTCCTCTACGAGAGTGGATTTCCCTACTCGGCGTGCACCTTTGATAAGTAGTGCCGTTGAACCGTTGCGCTCACTCTTCCATTGGAGCATTTTCTGATAGAGTTTTCTCTTGAAAATCATGATTTCATTCAGTTTAAAAGCGATGCAAAGGTACAACTTTTTTTTGAAATATCAAAATTTATTTTGGCAAAAATGCGTAAAATCGCAAAATTTATTTCTTTTGCAATGCGTATATTCGCAAAATTATACGCAAGTGTGCCAAGAGTGCCAGAGTGCCGATGCAAAATTTTACGTGCACGAAGCAAAATCACGGGATATATACATAGTATATATAGGGTGCGGTGGGATACGACATTCGCCCGATAACGGCTCGACAGTCGTGGCTATTGAGTGGAGGAAATAATGCGGACGGTGGAGCCGCAGTCCATACCTGCATCGTAAAGCGGGAAGTGCTGCGGGGCATTGAACATAACCAGGCAGGTGTATTGCGGATCATTCTCTGGAATCAGCGAACGGTGTTAGGATTGTCCCTACTTCAATAAATTCATTTATATGGGGGACAGAATCCGTTTCGAACATGGCTACGGCTTTACCACTCTTGTCAATGAGCACAGCGCATCCCCATTCGGCTTGGTTGATAGCCAAACGGGCTGTCACGGCTTCTCCGACTAACTGTTGGAGGCTGTCGTTGATACTGATTTCCGGTTCTTGCGGGTGTGCTGATTGTTGTTTTATTCCGCACGAAGCGAAGGTGATGGCAAGCACTACTATGAGTGCAAAAGAGATAAGGGATTTCATAATTGTTTATTACTTATGGTGTAATGTTGTCTTACTAACCAAGTCATGTAAGTTAGTTACACATTCTTTGTCTTTATATACAGGAATAAGGCGACGCACGCAAAGCACACACCAATGAGCAATGCAACTATCCTATCACTTCTCGGAATAGCCTAAACTGTAGCGCGTCAAAAGCAAAGATGTCTCTGATGTGCCAAGCGACTTCTGTCAACACGTAAATACTCATACCAATCGCGGCGATGATAGCGGTTACTGTGAAAGAGGTTTTCATGATTATTCCTATTTTGTGTTGTTTCTGTTGTAATTAGCATTACTAAGCGGCCTCATTATATTGAGCACGCCAACCAATAATATTATG
>CAJOFU010000029.1:0-694 GCA_905233935.1 Paludibacteraceae bacterium | reverse complement strand
TTCCTACCAATTTCGCTTCACGGTACTTTGTTTTATATAATAACCGTTATTTTGTCCTCCATTGGAATTATTCCTCACTCGTCCGCTTGTGTTGGTGATATTGCCGTTATAGTCATAGGTTAAGACTAGTCCTCCGACTTGCACAACTCGACCGTAACTATCATAGGATATGTATATATCTCCAATGCATGAGACCTGATCATAATAGTTATACGAGATATATGTGTTTCCTACACATGTCACGCGACCTTCATAATCTCGCGTTATGTAATCGCCTTCATACAGGGAGTAAGAGAATTGTCCGCTTGGGGCATAAACGACAAATTCTCTGCCTTGACGATCATTAAAACGTATGCCCATACTCTGCGCGAATGCGCCGAGACTCGTGGCTGTAATTAGAAAAATTGTAATAAGACGTTTCATATAGCAAGTCATATTGTTATTTACTAAGGGCATCCACGATCTTCATGATGATGATGCCACAGACGACAAAGATAATAATTGCGAGTATCATATTATTCCCCCTTTCTTCCCCAAATGATGTACCACAATGTAAAAGCAATCAGTCCAGTAATTAAAGCATACATAGTTTGATACGTAACCATCCATTAAAGTACAGGTATATTCAAAAGTTAGGGCTGTAACTCCAATTGGTTACAGCCCTAATTGTATTATTTAAAATGAGTTATTGGTT
>CAJOFU010000028.1:35535-56528 GCA_905233935.1 Paludibacteraceae bacterium | reverse complement strand
ACTTTCAAATACATTTGACGTGCCCCTGATCGATCTAATCCTCACCTCTGCGAGGCGCAACCACAAGCAGCAATAAACCTAAATTAACCGAAGAATCCACCAACAAAAGGAAGAAATTATGAGAAAAGTAATAGTCAGTGTAATGGCAGTGGCGGCGGGAGCTCTTACGGGCTGCAACGTGACGCGGACGGTGACGACGAAGTCGGAGTACTGGCAGCGCGGGGATACAAGCTGCGTGATTCAGACGAAGACGATCGAGAGTTATGACGCGACGAAGAAGATGGCTTTTTAGAAAGCAAGTAGTCAAAAATTGAAAGTGTAAAAAAAAATCCCGCAAAAATTTGCAAATGTGGGATTTTTTTTGTAATTTTGTGCCCGCAAATCGCAAATGAGCAAATCGTGAACTAATTTATGGAATACAACTTTCAAGAGATTGAACAACAATGGCAACAGGCGTGGGAGAAAGCCAACGCTTATGCCGTGAGCAACGAGAGTCAGAAACCGCACTACTATGTGCTCGACATGTTCCCCTATCCGTCGGGCGCAGGTCTGCACGTAGGGCATCCGCTCGGCTACATTGCCAGCGATATCTACAGCCGCTACAAACGTCAGTGCGGTTTCAATGTGCTGCACCCGATGGGCTTTGATGCTTACGGTCTGCCGGCAGAGCAATACGCCATTCAGACCGGTCAGCACCCCGAGGTGACCACCAACGAGAACATCAAGCGATACATCAGCCAGCTCCGCAAGATCGGTTTCTGCTACGACTGGAGTCGTGAGGTGAAGACCTGTGATCCCGCGTTCTACAAGTGGACGCAGTGGGCGTTCATTCAGATGTTCAACCACTACTACGACAGCGCAGCGCAGAAAGCCAAACCGATAAGCGAGCTTGTGGCACGCTTCGAAGCCGAAGACCCGACATGGGCGACGCTGAGCGAGCGTGAGCAGCAAGAGCGGCTGATGCAATACCGCATCGCGTACCTCGCCGATACGAAGGTGAACTGGTGTCCGGCACTGGGCACGGTGCTCGCCAACGACGAGGTGAGCGAGGGACTTAGCGTTCGCGGCGGCTTCCCCGTAGAGCAAAGGGTGATGCGTCAGTGGTGTCTGCGCGTGAGTGCGTACGCACCGCGGCTGCTCGAGGGCTTGGATAGGGTAGATTGGACGGATAGCCTCAAAGACACCCAGCGCAACTGGATAGGGCGAAGCGAGGGAGCAGAAATGCGCTTCGAAATCAAAGGGCAAGACAACCCGATCACGATCTTCACGACCCGCGCGGATACGGTATATGGTGTAACGTTCATGGTGCTGGCTCCGGAGAGCGAGTACGTGGAGCGTCTGACCACCGACGAGCAGCGCAAGGAAGTGGAAGACTACCTCGCTTGGGTCAAACACCGCACGGAACGTGAGCGTATAGCCGACCGCAAGGTGACGGGTGTATTCACGGGCTCGTACGCCATCAACCCGCTGACGAATGCCGAGATACCTATCTGGATCTCCGACTATGTGGCAGGTTACGGCACGGGTGCGATCATGGCTGTGCCGGCACACGACAGCCGCGACTATGCGTTCGCCAAGCACTTCAACCTGCCGATCATCCCGCTCATCGAGGGTGCGGATGTCAGCGAGCAGAGTTTTGACGCCAAGGAAGGCAAAATGATGAACTCCGGCATCCTCAACGGTCTGGAGGTCAAGGACGCCATCGCCAAGATGAAAGAGTACATCACCAACACAGGTATAGGTCGCGTGACGGTCAACTACCGTCTGCGTGATGCGATCTTCTCAAGGCAGCGTTACTGGGGCGAGCCGTTCCCGATCTACTATAAGGACAATATGCCTTATACGATCCCCGAGGAGTGTCTGCCGCTTCGATTGCCCGAGGTGAAGGAGTTCCGCCCGACCGAGACCGGCGAGCCGCCACTCGGTCATGCACAACTCTGGGCGTGGGACGAGGCGAACCGCAAGGTGGTTGACAAATCACAAATCGACAACAAGACCGTCTTCCCGCTGGAGCTTTGCACGATGCCGGGCTTTGCGGGTTCGAGCGCGTATTACCTGCGCTATATGGATCCGCACAACGACGAGGCACTGGTCAGCCGTCAAGCGAACGACTACTGGCAGCAGGTGGATCTGTATCTCGGTGGCAGCGAGCATGCTACGGGACACTTGATTTACAGTAGGTTCTGGAACAAGTTCCTCTTTGACCTCGGTGCGGTTTGCAAAGACGAGCCGTTCAAAAAGCTGATTAACCAAGGCATGATCCAAGGGCGCTCGAACTTCGTATATCGTTATATCGGCGAGGGTGCGACGGGTAACCTGTATATCTCGTATAACCTGATCAGCAACCCCGAGTACAAGGACAAGGTGCAGCCGATCCACGTCAACGTGAACATCGTACACAACGACGTACTGGATATCGATGCTTTCCGCGCATGGATGCCGGAGTTCAAGGATGCACAGTTTGTGTTTGCCGACGGCACGAGTTCGGAGGTGGAGAACAACCCGTATCTGGGTGCTGCGATGCCCAAGCAGTATATCTGCGGCTGGGCGGTGGAGAAGATGTCGAAGTCGATGTTCAACGTCGTCAACCCCGACGATGTGATTGCCAAGTACGGAGCAGATACCTTGCGTCTGTATGAGATGTTCTTAGGACCGCTTGAGATGTCTAAGCCTTGGGACACCAACGGCATTGACGGTGTACACCGTTTCCTCAAGAAAGCGTGGAACATGTACGAGCAGATCAGCGACGCCGAACCGACCGCCGAGGAGCTGCGCAGCCTGCATAAGTTGATCAAGAAAGTGACGTGGGATATCGAGAACTTCTCGTTCAACACGTCTATTCCGGCGTTTATGATTGCGCAGAGCGAACTCGCGGCGTTGAAGTGCAACAAACGTGCTATCCTTGAGCCGTTTGCCGTACTGCTCGCGCCGTTTGCTCCGCATATCGCCGAGGCGATGTATGAGCGCTGCAAACGGGTTAGCGGATTAGAGGATGAGCGGGTTAGCGGATTTGTCATCGACGCTCCGTGGCCGAAGTGCAACGAGGCGTATCTGGTGGAAGACACGCAGAAATACCCTGTGCAGTTCAACGGCAAGGTGCGTTTCACTTTGGAGTGCCCGAAAGACACGCCGAAGGACGAGGTGGAGAAACTGGTGCTGGCGCACAGCGAGACTGCCCGTCAACTCAACGGTGCGCAACCGAAACGCATCATCGTCGTTCCCGGACGAATAGTCAATGTAGTGCTTTAGAGTACGAAAATTTTAGAAAATAAACCGACATAAACACTGCTATAGACACCCCACTGCATGTTATTTGTGGGGACCCCGTTTGATGTCTGTTGTCCGTGCCGGACTTATGTCTTTGGCTGTTACGTCACTCATTCAAGTAAACTTGATGACTGTCGTAGCAGCCAAATCCATAACTCTTCGAGTAACAGACATCATCAGCAATAAACAAAAATAAATTTCAATGAATTTGTTCAACGCGGTTTATTTAGGTTTATCGCTTTTGAATGTTTTGCTCGTAGAGTAATGATAATTGATGTTAAAAACTATTCGAAAGTTCACTTTCGAGAAGTTTTTGGCAGCAATTAGCACAAGAAGCGCCAGCTTCAAAACACTCAAAAGGGTTTATATTTGTTTATTTTCTTATAGAATACCTGCGAAGTTCGCCAGAACAAGTGCGGTCATGGCTTCGACGACAGGCACGGCGCGTACGGCGACACATGCATCATGACGGCCTTTCACTCCGGCTTTCGGGGTGGAAGGCGTCGGTTTGAATACGCATCGGAAGCGGAGAGGTGTGCCGTCGGTGATGCCTCCGAGCATGCCGCCGCTATGTTGGTTGGCGATAGAGCCGGGTAGAGTAACTCCGTCAAATCCGCTGCCGTAATCGAAGCCTTTGCAGGCGTTGATGCTCATGATGGCGTAGGCGAGGTGGGCTTGGAGTTTGTCGAAGATCGGTTCGCCCAAACCGGCAGGCAGACCTGTCACCTCGCAGGCGATGATGCCGCCAATGCTGTCCCCTTCGGCGCGGTAACGGTTGATGAGTTCATCGAAATGCTCTGGGCGTGTCTCGTCGCCGACTTGGATGAGTTGCGCCTTGATTTGAATCCCTTGTTTTGCTAACAGTTGTGCGGCAATGCTGCCCGCCACGACGCGTGCAGCCGTCTCGCGTGCCGAGGCTCTGCCGCCGCCTCGCCAGTCGCGGATGCCGTACTTGGCTTCGTAGGTGCTGTCGGCGTGTGCCTGGCGGAAAGAATGCTTGAACGCCTCATAATCTTCGGGTCGCGCGTCGCGGTTACGTATAAGGAACGCAATCGGTGTACCGAGCGTCACGCCATCCAACACACCGCTCAGCCACTCTACTTCATCCGTCTCGCGCAGGGCGCGTTGTGAAACGCCGCAAGCGGATGTTTGATGTTTGATGTTTGATGTTTGATGTCTGCCAGCGCGCCGGTCGAGAGCGTCGCGGATCATGTCGAGACTGATATGCAGCCCTGCCGGTACGCCGTCGAGCACACCGCCGATGGCGGCGGAGTGTGACTCGCCGAACGATGTGAACGTAAATGTATCACCGAAAGTATTCATACGTTAATTCCTTAATTCGTTAATTCGTTAATTCGTTAATTCCTTAATTCGTTAAACCGTTAATTCGGGTGCAAAATTACGAAAATTTATTCAATTATGCAAATAATATGCGAAAAATTTGCATAAGTGAGAATATTTTTGTATCTTTGCAGGCGGAATGTGTTACTACACCATTTCACTTTGTGATAAAATCTGATTACACTACAAGCCATGAAACGACTACACTCTGTATCTCTTTTTTGTTTGCTTTTGCTAAGTTCAGTTGTCTATGCCGGATGGAATGTTCCGGTAACGAACTACGCCGTGGCGGATTACGCAGCCGGTACGCAGAACTGGCAACTCGTTACGACTGGCAATGGCTGGCTGTATGCCGCCAATAACTATGGTTTGTTGGAGTACGACGGTTCACAGTGGCGCGTCTATGGCATGTACTACGGCAACCTGCCTCGCAGTATAGCCAAGTTGGATAATAGTGCCATTTTCATCGGTGCTACGAACGACTTTGGCGTATTCACGCCTACGTCACAGGGAGGTATGCGCTATACGTCACTTATGTCCGAAGAGATTGAACCGAACTACGGCGAGGTATGGGATATAGAGATTGTAGGCACTCAGGTATATTTCTTTGCCCGGCACAGAATTATTACGGCAATTATCAGAAATCAGCACGTCTCTGCCGATCGAAAGAAGTCAGAGATCAGAAATCAGATATCAGAAGATAGCTTGTGGCTGAGTGATGTCAGGGTTATCAGGGTGGAGAGTAGGGTGTTCTGCGCCGAAGAGATAGGCGGAGCGATCTATGTGGGTACGGATAACGGCTTGTACCTGCTCACAGGAACGAGGATGAACCGCATTCACGGTTCGGATATACTGCACGGTTACGAGGTGCGCTGCTTGCAGGCTCTGGATGGCGAGAGGTTGTTGATAGCCACGGATCTGGGCGGGCTGTTCGTGTATGACGGCACACGTATTGCACCGTTCCGCACCGAGGCGGATGCGTTTATCAGAAAGAACCAACTCTATACGTTTGCCGTGAGAGGTGATATAATGGCTTTGGGAACGGTACAGGAAGGGATTGTTGTGCTGAATACTCAAGGGCAGATCATTCGGTATGTAAGCCGCAAGGAAGGCTTGCAGAACAATACGATCCTGTCAATGACCTTTGATCGCAGCGACAACCTTTGGGTTGGTCTTGACCAAGGAATAGATTATGTACAGTTGGCTTCACCCCGTCAGTATCTGAGCAAGGAACAGACGGATTTCGGTGTAGGATACGTTACCTTGCGGACGAATGACAGATACTATTTTGGTACGAATCAGGGACTGTATTATTCAAAGATTCAAGGAACAAAAGATTCCAATATTAACGGTTTCGATCACTCTTCACCGTTCACCTTACAGCTTGTTGATGGCAGTATGGGGCAGGTGTGGAGTCTGAGCGAGATTGACGGCACGGTGTTCTGCTGCCACAACAGGGGATTGTTTGTCGTGGAGGATGGGCGCGTCAAGCCCCTGTGCACGGATGAAGGGTTCTGGAAGGTGCAACAACTGCCTGACGGCAGGATCATTGCCGGCAGTTATTCGGGATTCAGGGTAATAGCGAAGTCAGAAGTCAGAGGTCAGTGGACGGTTTCGAAGGTCAATGGGTTTGAAGATACTGCATTCCGCTGGCAGGTGGATGCTACGGGGACAATCTGGGCAGTTGCTAACTGCGGCGTGGTGCGGCTCAGTTGGGATGATCCGGTGACGCTCAACGCACAATTGGTTCGTTCGTACGACGCTGCGCATAACTGGTTTAATATAAGCCGTTTGGGCGGGCATATACTAATCAATAGTCTTAGCTACTGTCGTGTGGTGAACGAAGAGGGCGAACTGGTGGACGACAAGGCTGTGTTTGACCGCTTGGCAGGTGAGACGTACTATGCGCTGACGTATCAAGATGAAAATAGAAATGTATTGTACGTACGCGACGGTACGTTGTACATACGAGCACTGACGGATAGCGGCTACGCTGCCGAACTTCCTCTGTATAACGGCGCAACGGATTTTGTCGGCGGCTTTGAGAACCTGTACGAGACGGATGGCGGCTATATCATCGGTACGCTGCAGGGGTATTGCCTTTTGGAGAAGTCAGATGTCAGAAGTCAGATATCAGATATCAGCACGGCTCTGCCGATCGAAAGAAGTCAGAAGTCAGATGTCAGCCCGAGGATATACTTGCGTGAGTTGAATCAGATGAACGGCGATGGCGGTGTGATGTACGGCGAGTCGTTGTCCGGCAGTGGCGCGAAAGGTGAGTTGTTCCGTATGCCGTTTGACAATCAGGCACTTCGTTTCGAGTTCGCCATCAACCGTGCACCAGCAAGTAATACGCAATACGCGTACCGGTTGTTGCCGCGTGACAAAGGGTTCACTCCGCTGACTGAGCGTGCCTACTACGAGTGTTCGATTCTGCGTGAGGGACGTTACACGCTTGAGGTTCAGTGTCAGACTCAGGCCGAGGATGGCTCACAGGTAACGTTGCAGCAGTCGTGGACGTTCACCATCCTGCCGCCTTGGTATAGGACATGGTGGGCACGTGTGTTGTTGGCGCTATTCATCGTCGTATGGTTGACGGGACTGGGGTATGTGTTGTACGTATTTGCCGACCGCTCGAAGCGTCGCACCCTGCATGAGCAGCAACTGCGCATCCTGCAACTGGAAAATGACAAGACGCAGACGCGCCTGCAAGCCAAGAGTCAGGAGTTGACGCGCATGCTGCACGACGAGGCGAACCGTCAAGAGGTGTTTGTATATGTATCGGAAGAGCTCGACAAAGCCATCCGCGAGTTGCAAACCCATAATGTCAAGAAAGCTGACGAACGCCTGCAAGCCTTGCGCCAGCGGTTGGAGCAGGATAACCGTGACGACAGCATAGACTGGCAACGGTTCGAAGAGAACTTCGACGAGGTGCATGCCGGATTCTGCAAACGCCTGACGGAATTGTTTCCGTGGATGAACAAACAAGAGCGCAAACTGTGCATCTACATCCACATGGGAATGCTCACCAAGGAGATGGCTCCGCTGCTCGGAATGAGTACGCGTGGCGTAGAGATGTTGCGCTATCGTATGCGCTGCAAAATGGACTTGGATGCCCAAGCGAACCTCAAAGATCACCTCACAAAAATTACGTCAGAGCCATAATTTTCGCTGAAATCACTTTCACAATATTTCACTTTTTAGCGAATCGATTTGCATATATAAATTTATTTATGTAACTTTGCAGTCGATTTCATACATAAGCATGAAACTACACTATGGAACTACAACAAACGAATACAATGAAAAACTTCAAACGATTCATCTTATCGTCGAATCTAACATCCGTTAACCATTTTATCAATCGCGTCTTCATCGTTACGCTACTGCTGTTGGCAGGTGTGGTGCAGATGCGTGGGGCGAATAGTTCGCTTTATGCTGGTGACCGCTTATATTTTGATTGTACGAATTGGCTTGCAGCAAATGCAAAGATTAAGGTCAACCTGTATGGTACTGATGGCAATTATGCAACCTATGTATGGGCGGATCAATGGACTGGTAATATATATTACATCGATTTGACCGGCACCTATAATGGTTTTCAAGTGTGCAGAATGAATCCGGATGACCTAAGTGTACAATGGAACTATACAGCAACTAAATGGGCAGATCAACGTACTGATAACGATCAAAACCTGCTGACGTTAGGATCGTGCAGCGACGAGCAAAATATGACTTGGGGAACGCGCAATTATACTTTAACGAAAAACAAGTATATCTACTTTGATAACCATGTAACCGGTTGGACGACACCTCATGTGCGTCTAGGCAAGAACTCTTATTGCGAAGCACCAGCAATGAGCAAGGTGGCGGGCACTGCCAACTTTTGGTCGTATAGAAAGACTGACTCAGACTGGAGCGGTTATCATGCATTTACCATCTCGGATGGTGCCGGTTGGACGGACGCGAACAATGTGTTCACATCGAATGATGTAACCAACCGCACTATATATTGGTATGAAAATGTTTCGAGCGATATAACAATCATAGCTGGTAGCAAAGGCGGTACGGTTACTAATCCTTCGCCGAGCGTAGATTGGTACAGTGCAACAAAAAGTGACGGTCAGATGACCTATACGGTAACGGTCAGCGCCTCGCATTGTACTGTAACTATGGAGAAATATACATCCGATCCCGATGCCGGTTCGCCAACTACAAGTTCGCTAAGTTCCGGCGGTACGGTTTTGCCGACACAATATATTAAGGTGACCGTGACGCCTGACGTATGTTACGAGTTCGGATCGGTGACGGTAAGCAACTCAGGCACAAAGACAGCGGCCGCAGCTGGTACACCTGGTGTATATTACATTACAGGTAATGCCACTGTGACAGCGACATGTGTGCAAGCCAATTTGGCTTTAAACAAAACCGCTTATGCAGGTTGGTCACGTACTGTATCGGAAGCCAATGCCGGAGAAGTCCCCTCAAAAGCTGTGGATGGCGATTTGAGTTCCAAGCATATCCAATGGGCAATCGGAGATAACTTTGATGCCAAAGGTTGGTGGGGTGTTGATTTGGGGGATAACTACATCCTCGATGATTTGAAAATCTATTGGGAAAATGATGATAGTCGGGCTCCGCGCAGTTATGAGATTCAAGCAGCAATCTGTGCTCCTACTGATTTCTCAAATGACCACGACATGGACGATGCAACACATTGGCGCACTATAAAGACCGTTTCCGATGTGGCACAGTACAAAGGTACTTCAACGCCTAATGTCATATCGTTTACTATAGGGGAATATGTGACTGCGCGCTATATCCGTATTGTTAATAAGGATGCTGACCATAACGCTATGTCCATTTTGGAATTCGAGGTTTATGGCTTTGATACGGAAGAATGTTATGCCGCTAATACACCGACAGCTTCGTTCGCGGGAATTGAAGACGGACAAATCAAACTTAACTTGTCGGCCACAAACACCAATGGCGATGCGTTAACCAATTTCGCTGTATTGTATGATGGCGTATATTACGATGTTACAGCATCTGCCGGAGTAGGCTATGTTACTATGCCATCGCATCGAGATATAACGGTTCGCGTGTATGCATATGACAAATGTATGCAGAAGAGTAGCGGATATGTAGATGTGGAAGTCGGCAATTATGTCAATCCGCTTCAAAACCTTGCAGAGTTCAAAACAACATGGGTAAGTTACACCAACGACCAAAACGGTGAGAAGCAAGCCAACTTGAATGATGGCGTATTGGATAGCAATGGCTGGATTCCTTATAAAAACACCGGCGCGAATGCGTGGATGGTTGTAGATCTGGGCGATACGTACCAAATCAGTTCCGTACAGACGTTCTTTGCTACCGATCGCAAATCCACCAGTTACAAGATTTACGGTCGTCAGGAAGACCCCTCTTCCGATGACGTTCGCGGCGACAACACCAAGTGGGTGGAATTGGCAAGCAAGTCATCGTCCATCAACTCCGGCGCAACAGAAAGTGACGTAAACGAGAGTTCCGTATCATTTACCGGAGCTATCCGCTATGTGCGCTTTGAGTCGTTTGCGGAAGAGTGGAGTGATGCTGAAAATGGATTCAAACTGTTGGAGTTCCGTGTGTTTGGCAGTGCCTATAAGTCGCGTGACTTGACCGGACCGGTTATCTCTACATGCGAGATAGACGAATCGGCAGAAAACGAAACATCCACGGTACTGCATATAGAGGCTACGGATGCTGTGGATGGCGATGTGTACAACTTCGAAATCAGTACAGACGGTGGCTCGTCATGGACTAAGTACGAGACAAATCATAGTACCAACTTGGTTACAATTGCCGACCTGGAGAATGGCTTCTATACGTTTACTGTCAGGACATACGATATAGTAGGCAACTATTCAAGTACCAGTTCCGTAAACGTGGTAATTTATGATCCATCCACTAATCTCGCGTTGAACAAAACTGTTGTCGCTGGTTATGAACCCGGTAACAATGACGAGCATTCTGAATTCGCAGTTGACGGCAGTACAAGCACAGGTTGGACTACATACAACGATCAAGATGCATCTGTCGAGTGGTTCTACGTGGACTTAGGAGCATACTATCAGTTGAGCAGTATCGAGATGGTTTGGGGCGAGGTATATTCCACCGACTATGTATTCCAAGTTCGCCAGAGTGCTCCGGCATCATCTGCTGTGGCTGCGGATGACAATCTGTGGTATCCTGTTGCGGAAGTAACAGATGCAACGGCAAGTTCTACGAAAACGACATCAGTAGATGTGCCTGCACGTTATATACGCTTCCATTCTAAGACACGCTCTGGTGGATTCCTCAGATTGTATGAAATCCGTGTCTATGGTACAGGCTTTGCAGATGCAGATACCCATGTGCCGGTGATCACAACGGCTACTGCTACCTACAATGATGACGGTAAGGCTTATCTGAATCTGATTGCAACGGACGATGAAGATGTCTCAACCAACTGGTTCTATCTTTATAATCCGAGTACCGACTCGTACAGCCTGGTACAAGCCAACGGATCGAATCAGATCGTATTTGACGATTTGACTGCATGTGAGGAATATACATTCCAAGTACAGGCAATGGATCAATCCGCACAACTTTCGGCCGTTAGCAATATCGCTGTTCGAGTGCCTATTATCTCCGATACCAACCTGGCACTGAATCAGACCGCCGTTGCCGGTACAACCGAAGGCGGCTTTGGTGCTGCAAACGCAGTGGATGGCAATACAAGTACCATGTGGAGCGGTAATTCGAGCCGCAATGACGGCGTTAACCAGTGGTTGTACGTCAACCTGGGCGATAAATATGACATCGATTCCGTCAAGATTACCTGGAATGCTAACGGCGAGGGTGCCGACAACGGTACATGGCCGCAAGACTATGAGTTGCAGGTATCGAATGATGGTACGGACTTCCAGCCGATAGCTCACTACACGACCAAAGATGCCCAGCTTACAAACAGGCACGACTTTAGCAATGTGAGCGCGCAATATGTACGTGTATGGGCAAACAAAGCCGGCGTATCGTACGGTATTCAGATTAGCGAACTGGAGGTTTACGGTAACTGCTACACGGATACCGAGCTGCCGATCATGCTCTTTGCGGAAGCGATAGAGGGAGAGGTTTACGCCACATCGGCAGATATCCGTGTGGGCGCAATCCACAAGAGCATTGCTTCGACTGACCTGCTCTATCATGTCGATTATACGGACAATACGGACGGCAGCTACAGCGGTAGCACAACTATATCAGCTGCCAGTGTAACGAATGGCGTATTCACATTGAGCGGCTTACAAAAGGGACACTCTTATACAGCCAACATCTATGTAGCCAAGACGAGCGACATCGCCGAAAACCGCTCATCCAACTACAAAACGGTGAGCTTCACCACAGAAGGCACGTATAGCAAATACTATTTCGCGAGTGATACCAACGGATGGCTTGCTGTGAATGGAGGAGAATGGACTGATGCGATGGATGCATGGCGTTTCCAGACTACAGAGATAAACGGATTCTATAAGTTAGAACATGCTGTAGCAGCAGATGCAACATGGACATATATTCTGTATGATAGAATTCATGCAGGACGTACAACACCGGGTGATCACAAGATTAATGTTACTGCCGGTAAGGACTTTATTATGACCATGAAGGGGTTGGAGGTATATGTGTCTAACTATCACACCATCTATATCGCAGGTGATGCGGTAGGTACTGCAGAGAATGCGTTGACTTATGCCCTTACTTGGACGGATAATACACATGCAGTTTGGGAAGGCTTTGTAGAGCCGGGTGAGACATTCCGTCTGATCTTCCCGGATCCGTACGCAGGTAATGAGAGTTATGTCCGTACAGATGCCATTACCCCGTCAGCAGTAACGTATAGTGGGTCGCAGAACTATGCACGTCTGACCTTCAATCTGAATACTTGGGAGTACGCGTGGACTCCAATAGACTTCGTGATATATCGTACCGGCGATAAGGCAGACGATTCGCGTGCTACAATCGGAAGCGTGGAGAGTTACGCCGGAGGTACAATCAATGCTCCCATCGAGTTCCGAATGAAAGTCCGCGATCTTGATATGTGGCACAGCCTCTGCCTGCCGTTCACGGTTAGTGCGGTTAAGGTGTGGGATGAGGATGATGGCGCATATTACGACATCGTGCCGTATTATCGCTCGGGTGGTACGTTCTACACCGGACACTATGTCATCCGCACACCGGATCCGGAGAAAGTCGGTAATTTGCCAATAGAAGAGTTTGGTAATTGGTATGATCCCGAGAGCCCGACTGGTTATCTGCCGTCCAAAGATACCCCGTATATTATCCAATGGCATCACGACTATTTCTCCGGTAAGTACATCTCCTTCTTTGGCGCAGCAGGGCAAACGATTCCTACTTTCAGTGCCGGCGATGCACCATCATCGGATAATGTGGTCAAAGTATGTGTCAACAACTCTATGACCACTGGTTCGCTGGCAGGTGCTTACATGCTTGAAAGCGATTATGGCAATGGCGCATGGTTGCGTCTGGAAAATGCCTCAGATGAACGGGAAATACCGCCGTTTGAGTGTTATCTGCTCGTCAATAATCCCACGCGGGCACGCTACATAGCTATTCGTCCGGGTATGACCGCAGCAGATACCCCTACAGGCTGGGACGATGTCGTCAATTCGGAAATAAATACGTATATAATCGTCTATTCGATTAGCGGCGTCTGTGTAACGCAGTATAACGACTGCTCGATCAACGAAGCCGGACAACGGCTGAGTGAATCTTATGGCGAGGGATTATATATTCTTCGCGCTGACAACGAGAGTGTTAAACTTATGGTGGGAGGAAAGTAAGATGAAACGAATGATCGCTATACTGATTAGCTCACTTGCTATCCACCTATTTGCTGCGGACTTTACACCGTTCGCTGCACCGACGAGCGTGCCCTTGGCAGAAATGCAATCAGTCAGCAATACATCCTTTATGTCATCCGGCAGCACCTATAGTTCGGATATATATGAGATAGGCGCATCTGCCCCCTCGTCCTATAGACACTCCGTACGCAAAAGCGGTCTTCCGGGTACAGGGGGTGAGTCAACAGGCTACGACCCGAATAACCCGCAGTTCTCGCCCATAGGCGATGGCGTATGGGTGTTGCTACTCTTGGCTGCACTGTATGTATGGCATAGGCGGCGTGCGGCACGTGCGATGGTGGCAGCTTGTTGTGTTGTGGCAAGCGTGGCAAGCCCTGTGCATGCGCAGCAGGCGGTGCGGATCGGCAGCGGTTCGTATGCGTCGTATGCTCCGCTGAGTGCGAGCCGTACGGATGAGCGTGGTGGCAGTCAGGCGTACCAGACGGAGCATCGGAAGTTGTATCTGCCGGACTCGTTGTTGGCGCGATTAGGCGCCCCTGACGACAGCAGGCAGGGTACGATAGCGTTGCCGACGAACGACTGGTGGACGTACGCGTTAGTGAACGAGTGGACGGGTAAGATCTGGGGTTACCCGTACTGGGTGGAAGCGACGTCACAAGGCTTGGAGATAGGTTATCCCGACCATTGGGAAGAGACGGGCTGCGAGGTGAAGTGGGATGAGCCGCTGGTGTTGACGTTCACGAACATGGAGACGGGCAAACGTGCGGCTCTGAAGGAAGCGTTGGTGGACAGCTGGTCGGACTTTATGATGACGTTCATCATGCAGGACGGCGAACAGTGGGTGAGGGTGATATGTGTACACGGCTCGCCGATTATATGGATTGAAGCACAGGATATCAATGTTTCGGCTGCTAATCCCAATAGCGGCAAATACACTGTTTCGCAACAGACCGCACGTGGCAAACAGTGGACAACTGTAGCACTGCTGACAGATGGTGTAGATGCAGCCAAGGTGGCAAATTATGCGCAGCGCGTGCCGCGCAGTACGCGTGTTAATTATAAATATGATGCAGCGAAATCGTCGTTAAGCACTACATTCAGCGTGACGACGGAGGATATATCGACAGGTGCAAGCTCAAGTAGTGCTCCGTGTCTTATCGGGTTCTTGCCGCACCATTACTATAGCAATCAGCAGTCAGCGATCAGTAATCAGGTAGTTGGTGAGTACTTGAGTCCGCGGGGAACGATGAAGGTGATGACGGGCAATGACTTCACGTTCGATTATACTGTACACGGGTACTTGCCGTTCTTTCCTCAGCCATTGTCGTGGGCGGAAGGGTTCAGTTCAGAGCGTATGCAGCAGCTCAATGCCGACTATTCGGCACGCGGTACGTTTGGCGGTGACACATACTGGGGCGGCAAGGGACTGACGCAGATGGCGCATTACATGACCTTTGCCTTGCAGATGGGTGATACGGTTACGTTCCGCCAAGCCAAGCAGCGGTTGAAGGAGACCCTCATAGACTGGTACACCTATACGCCCGGTGAGCCGCGTTTCTATTTCGCGCGCTATAACCGTTGGGGTGCATTAGTGGGATTCGATTGCTCATACGACAGTGATACATTCAATGACCATCATTTTCATTACGGATACTTTGTGTACGCCTCGGCTGTGCTGTGCATGCTTGATGAGGAGTTCCGCGAGCAGTACGGCGCAATGGCACGCGAGGTGGCACGGGATTATGCGAACTGGGAGCGCAGTGCAGATGAGCCGTGGTTCAGGATGCTTGACCCGTATTGCGGGCACTCGTTTGCAGGCGGAATGGGTAATGCATGGAACGGTAACGGTCAGGAGTCAACGAGTGAGGCTATTCAGGGCTGGGGTGGGGTGTGGATGCTCGGCGCGGCATTGGGTGACCAAGAAATGTTAGAAGCCGGCATCTTCGGTTATACGTTGGAGACCCGCGCTGCGGCAGAGTACTGGTTTGACCGCGGCAGAAGGAACATCGACTACAGCAAGTACCAGCATCCGTATTGCTGCAACCTGACGATGCAGGGCGTAGGGTGGTGGACGTGGTTCTCGGGCGATCCGGTATGGATGCACTCGATCCAATGGCTGCCGATCTCGCCTATACTGACGAACTTCTTTAGCGAGGACTTGGCGTTCACGCGCTGGGACTATACGGAGATGTACAAGGGCAAGGAGATAGGCGACTACGAAGCTGCGCAAGGCGGACTGGGTGACGAGTCGGGACTGGGCAATGTGTGCCTGAGTTACCTGTCGCTGTTCGATCCGGACTCTGCGGCAAGAGTGTGGGACAGGATGGACAGAATGGGCAAAGCCTTGGCTAAGACCCCCGACACGGGCGGCATCACCTACTGGCTGACGCATAGTCACAAAGCATTGGGCGATAAGCGTTACGATATACTATGCGACCATCCGTTGGCATGCGCCTATACGGATAGCAAGGGGGTAACGACCTACGCCGTGTATAACTCAGGGAAGTCAGCGCAGACCGTACACTTCACCGGCGCAGAGGAAAAGACGTTGACCGTGAATCCCGGCTTGACAGTAACCGACGGCACCCGCAAGCGCGAGACGACGACGATTGCTGACGAAACGACCGAGCAAGAGCGGGACGAGTTGGCGTGGGCTCTTCCGTATCCGAACCTTGCATTAGGCAAACCTGTCATGGCATCGTCGGAGGAGAATGTGGGCACGGTTGTGGCTAACGTCAACGACGGCGATGTGACCACGCGTTGGGGCTCGGCGCATAAGGACAATGAGTATGTGACGATTGATCTGGGCGAGACGTGCTATATCGATCATCTTATTCTGCGGTGGGAAGCCGCGTACGCATCGAAGTACAGCATAGGTCTGTCGGATAACGGAGAGGATTGGCAGTCGGCTGCGTTGAGTTCGTCGGGCGGCGTGGAGCGTGTGGAGTTAGCGCAAAGACTGATGGCTGAAGGGAAAACGTCGCGAGGACGGTATATCCGTTTGACGGGCATCGAGCGCGCCACGCAGTACGGCACATCGCTGTACGAGATAGAAGCGTACGGACGTCCGCTGACAGGCGATGTGAGCAAGGTGTTTGCCGTGGCGTTGGCAGCAACGGACACGGTGCTGACCGAAGGTGAATCGACGAAGCTTAGTGCCACCGCCTACAACGTGCAGGGCGAGGTGATGAACGGTACGGCGAGTTATGCTATCGTCAGCGGCTCGGCAACGCTCAAGGGTAACCGTGTGACCTGCACCGGTGCGGGAGAGGTGGTGGTGAAAGCTACCGTGGACGGCGTAGAAGCCACCTTGACGCTGATCGTACTGGAAGGCGAGCATGTGAACGGGATAACGGTCAGTCCGGCAGAGGTGACTATGCCGGTGGGCGAGAAACAGAAGTTCGAAGTGAGCGCGATGAACCAGTTCGGCATAGTGGTTGAGACGCGCCGCTATACGTTCCGTGCAACGTACGTGTGCGACACGACGTTGGTGTTCACCTGCCGCGGACTGGATGTGACGGCTCAGGTACATGTGCTGCCGTACTCGGCAATGAACCTCGCCTTGGGTAAACCCGTCACCGCCTCGTCGTACGAGAATGCCGGCACGCTACCTGAGGGCATCAATGACGGGGACATGAGTACCCGCTGGGGCTCGGCGCACAAGGATAACGAGTGGGTGGAGATCGATCTGGAGCACTGCTACCTGCTGGACTCCGTGCGGCTCGTGTGGGAAGCGGCATACGCCACGACGTACGACCTGCTGCTCAGCAGTAACGGCGGCGACTATGAAGTGGCATACACAACGACCGGTGCTACCGGCGGCACGCAGGTGATCCGTCTGGCGGAAGGCAGCACAGGCAGGTATGTGCGGCTGCTGTGCAAAACACGGAGCACCGGCTACGGCTCGTCGTTGTACGAACTGGAGGTATATGGCTCGGGACGGTGCGCGGATGATGAGGATACGGATGTGGGATATCAGATGTCAGATATCAGAAATCAGAAGTCAGAGGTCAGAAAGGTTATTCGGCAAGGTAGAATATATATTCTACGGGACGAAAAAATCTATACAATAATGGGGCAAAATGTGCAATTTTGAATAAAAAAGTAAAAAAATAGGGGTGTTTGGAATAAAATCTTTGGATTTTCTTGCAATATTACGAAATATTTCGTAACTTTGTAGGTGAATCTAATAACAGAACACAATTTTCGGTTCACGAATTAATCGAATTAAACGAATTGCGAGACTATTAAAATCGATTAAATATTGAGTTTATGAAAAAACTTTTCCTATTTGTTGCGCTGCTATGCGCAAGTGTGATGGTTAGCGGCAAGCAGTATTGCCAAGAGCCGTTGACGGGTGCGAACGAGAACACGATTCTGTTGTCGTGCGAGTTGTTTGGCGACAACTACCGCATCACGGTTGAGGGCGAGAACATCCAGGGTTTGGGTGGCAGTTTCTTTACGATCAACGAGAGCCAGAACGTGATGATGTCCACGTACGCTCAGGTGAGTGAGGACGGTAAGAAACTGGTGATCAACGTAGCGTCATCAACGGTGCCGGTGGTTTATACGCCGCTGTACGTGATGATGCCGGGTGAAGTGGCATTCTCGTTCCCGAATGATATAGAGTGGGGAACGTGCGTGACGGATGACACGAAGTACACGATCACGGTCAACCAGCCGGCATCGGGCGGTACGATAGCAGCCGATCACACGCAGGCAACCTACGGCACAGTGATCACGCTGACGGCTACCCCTGCCTCGGGCAAGAAACTGGATGCGTGGGACGTAAAAGATGCAGCCCAGAACGTTATCCAAGTGAGCAAAGCCGGTACGTTCGTTATGCCGCAGAGCAATGTGACGGTAACGGCTACGTTCAAAGAGAAAGTGGTGCTGACTCCGGCAACTTACTTCGGCGAGGACGAGATAGAGCGTGAGGGCGAGAACTTCCCCGTGCTGTGGAGCATCACGCGTAATGCTGACGCTACACTGACGTTTGCCATACAGGTGAAAGGTGAGATAGTAGGATTTGTGCCGCAGGTGAACCTGAGTGACACATATCATAACCTTGTGGCGGGCGAAATCCAGTGGGCATATACCCGGGACGACGAGTTTGAAGAGGGCAGTGAAGTGCAAGGATTTTTCTGGTTACCGTACGCCGGTGGCGTGAAGCGTATAGACTGGACGGATTACACCGTAGGTGCCAGTAATAGCCGTCCCGGCGGTTGGCCAACCGGCGTTGAGCAGGTTACGACGGCAGAGAAGAGCGTGAAGGTGATTGAGAACGGGCAGATCATTATCATCAAGAACGGAGTACGCTTCAATCTCGTAGGACAGCAGATTCAATAACGAGGGAAAGAGTGAAGGAATGAAAGAGTTAATGAATTAATGATAGATATCATGAAAAAACTAATCTTATTCTGTGCAGTGGTATTTGCAGCGGTGGCGGTGAATGCGCAGACCATTACCGGTGTGGTGATGGCGGAAGGCGAGCCTGATCCGGTGATCGGTGCAAATATCATGGTGAAGGGTACGACGGTAGGTACGATCACGGACTTTGACGGCAACTTCGAGTTGCAGGCGAATGCGGGTGACGTGCTGGTAGTGTCGTACATGGGTTACAAGCCTCAGGAAGTGACAGCCACGACTGCTCCGATGCGCATTACGCTCCAGCCGGACAATGTGATGCTCGACGAGGTGGTGGCAGTAGGTTACGGTACGATGAAAAAGTCGGACTTGACGGGTGCCATCAGTTCGGTGAAAGCCGAAGACCTGTTGAAATCTCCCGCAGCGAGCATCGATCAGGCATTGCAAGGCAAGGCTGCCGGTGTGACGGTAACGACGGGCAGCGGTCAGCCGGGTGAAGGTGCGACGATCCGTATTCGTGGTATAGGTTCGGCTATGGGCGGCAACGATCCGTTGTACGTAGTCGATGGAGTGATCACGAGTGATATAAAGTTCCTGTCGCCGAACGATATCCAGTCGATGGAGATCTTGAAAGACGCCTCGGCGACGGCGATCTACGGTAGCCGTGGTGCAAACGGTGTGATCCTGATCACGACGAAGACCGGCGGCGAGGGCAAGGTGAACGTGAGCTTTGATGCCTATTGGGGCATCCAGAACCGCTGGAAGAAACTGAGTCTGATGAACTCGCGCGACCAGGCTCTGACGGAGTTGCGAATAGGTGCTATGCGTAACGGTGCGAGCGAGATAGCCGAGTACATGAACAACGGGTTCATGTCCTGGTTACAGGACTACAAACTCGGTACGTCGAAGTTCTATCCGGTTAACTTCGATTACTCGCATCAAGAAACTGACTGGCAGGACGAGGTGTTCCAAAAGAACGCGTTTATGCACAACTACAACCTGTCGTTTGACGGCGGCGGTGACAAAGGTCACTACGCCTTGTCAGCCTCGTACTTCGGTCAGCAGGGAACGATCATCGGCAGTAACTACCGCCGGTTCACTATCCGCTTGAACTCGGACTTCAACATATTCAAGTGGCTGAAGATCGGCGAGCACTTCACGATGATGGTTCAGGGTGGCAGAAATGCGATGAACAACAGCAGTTCAGCCGGCGCGTCGGTGTTGTCGGCAGCGATGGCAATGGGTCAGTGGGATCCGGTATATTATCCCAAAGGCTCGGTGAACGCAGCGGGTGACGACCTGTCCGACCACTACAGCGCAGGACTTTACTAATGTAACCAACCCCTATCAGATGGTGTATAACACTGAACCAAGTTCGAAATCCGAGCGTGCTGTGGGTGATATCTATCTGGAAATCAAGCCGATAGACGGGCTGGTGCTGCGTCCTTCGGTATCGATCGACTACAATATAGCCCGCAACAAAGGCTTCACCTATCCGAACACCTATACGTCGTACAACTACAGCGAGGATAACTTCCTGTCAACGCTGATGGGACGTTACTGCACGATCCTGGAGGAAACGACGCTGACCTACTCCAAGCAGATAGGCAAGCATAACTTCTCGGTGATGGCAGGTCAGACCTGGTCGGAGTACAACGAGTATGTGCTCTCGGCTTCGGGTGCGAACATCCTGAATCCTATCCCGAGCAACTGGCTGGCAAGCAAGACGACGGAGGACAAACTTGGCGGCGACAGTGCAGGTCGTGTGCGCCGGTTGTCGTTCCTCGGACGTGCATTCTACAGCTATGACAGCCGGTATATGGTGACGGTTAACTTCCGTGCTGATGCGTCGAGCAAGTTCAAAAAGAACCCGTGGGGCTTCTTCCCGTCAATGGCATTGGCTTGGCGACTGAGCGAAGAGCCGTTCATGCGCGACCTGGAACTCAAGTGGCTGGATAACCTGAAGATCCGTGCCGGTTACGGTCAGGTAGGTAACGACGGCGTGGACTCCAACGCGTTTGTGGCAACAATGGGTTCGGGCGACAAGGTGTTCTACGGTTATCCGTTGGGTAACATCCAGGACGCAGCTGTGTTCGGCGCAACGGTGCTGACGCAGAT
>CAJOFU010000028.1:29058-35478 GCA_905233935.1 Paludibacteraceae bacterium | reverse complement strand
GGTATTGATTTCAGTTTCTGGAATGGCAAGCTGAGCGGCTCGATCGACTACTTCCGCCGTAACACGCTGGATGCCCTGCTGCCGGTGAACGCTCCGGCGCACGTGGGTAACCGCTATACAATGGTTAAGAACGTGGGTAACATCCGCAACGAGGGCTTTGAACTCACCCTGAACCACGAGAACCAGGTGGGTAAGGTGCATTACAATATCGGCGCCAACCTGAGTTACCTGCACAACGAGTTGACGAAGCTCAATGGCGGTTCGCCGCTGTGGGGTGACCGCACCAAGACCGACCAAGGCATGCCGCTGAACTCGTTCTGGGGCTATGAGTACGAGGGCGTATATATGTCCGACGCAGAGGTTACAGCCCACGTGCCGAATATGGACGGTTTGCACGCCGGTGACGCGAAGTACAAAGATCAGAATGGCGACGGACTGATTGACGACAACGATGCCGTATATATAGGCAACGCCTTCCCGAAGTTGACCTACGGTCTGACGCTGGGTGCGGACTTCTACGGCGTGGATGTACAACTGTTCTTCCAAGGCGTTTGGGGCAACAAGATCTACAACGCGCTGCGTGAGCGTCTGGAAGGTGACGGCTCGTCGAACGCGCTGGCTACGTATATGAAAGACCAGGCGTGGATAGGTTACACCGATGTGGTGCAGAACGCCATGATCAAGGCGGGCGTCAACCCGTACGAGTTGGAGAACCGCAACGGCGTTATTCCTAACCCGCTCGGCTCGCCGACGAACACGGCTAACTCGACCCGCTTCCTCGAGGACGGTGCGTACCTCCGACTCAAGAACGTGCAGATCGGTTATACACTGCCTGCGGACATCACCAAGAAGGCACATATCAGCCGTCTGCGTTTCTACGTGACAGCAAGTAACCTGTTCACTATCACCAAGTACTCGGGCTACGATCCCGAGGTAGGCGGCGGTGTGGATTACGGCAACTATCCGCAGTCACGTACGTTTACTTTTGGTCTTAATGCAAACTTTTAATCAGAGGAGGACACAATTATGAAAAAGACGTATAAATTTCTATCTGTAATCTGTATTCTGTCTTCAGTGCTCTTCTTCTCAAGTTGCAAAGACTACCTGACGGAGATTGAGCCGGGCACCGACCTGCTGGAGGATTTCTATACCTCGACCGAGGCGGCTGTGCAGAACGTAACGGCGTGCTACGTGCCTCTGATGTGGGAGTACAACGGAACGTACTTCTCGGAGTGGTTCATCGGAGATATAATCAGTGACGACGCCCTGAAAGGCGGTGGCAGCACCACGGATATGGCGGACGCTTACGACTTCGAGAACTGGCGTACTACATCGGGCAACGGACTGCTGCTCAACTACTACCGTGCGCAGTACCAAGGCATTGCGCGTTGCAACCTTGCGTTACAATACGTAGGGGAGATGGAAGTCGGTAAGGACGAGAACTTCACCGCCGAGATGAAAGCCCGTCTGCTGGCTGAGGCGTACTACCTGCGTGCGTACTATTACTTCCGTCTGGTGCGCGTGTTTGCCGGTGTGCCGATGGTGCTGGAGGTGATTGACAGTTCAGACAAGTGGGCGCAAGAGCGTGCCTCGGTGGATGCGATCTTTACGCAGATTCTGAGCGACCTGACGAAAGCCGAAGCAGACCTGTGGGACAAGAGCGCTTACCCTGCTGCTGATGCCGGTCGTGCCACCAAGGGTGCCGCCCAAGCTATGCTGATGAAAGTGAACCTGTACATGGCTTCGCCCTACTGGCAGACGTACTCGCTGAGCAAGAGTGCCGCTGAGTGCTATGCCGATGCCAAGACCTGGGGCAAGAAACTCATCGACAGCGGCGAGTACAGCCTGTGTGCCGATTATGAGGACAATTTCACCCTTGAGGGCGAGAACGGTCAGGAGTCGATCTTCGAGATCCAGTATGCCGAGGTGCCGTGGGGTGACTACGGTGAGGGCTTCGGCTTCACTGCCGGTTCGTTTACGCAGATACTGATCCGCAGCCGCTCGTCGCTCATCGGTGGCGGTTGGGGATTCAACCACCCGTCGCAGAACCTGTACAACGAGTTTGAGGCAGGCGACCCGCGTCGTGACGTAGCAATCCTTGTGCCCGACGCATCCAAGATGGAGAACCCCGCTGAGGAGATCTATCTGGGCAACAAACTGCTCAACAACAAGTACGCTATGTACCGTGATACCTATACAGGCTGCGGCTACGGTCAGTGGGGCTTGCACGCCAGCCGAGGACCGCTCAACAACCGTCAGATCCGTTACGCCGACGCGCTGCTGATGTATGCTGAGGCTTGTCTGGGTGCAGGCGATGCGGTAACGGCAAAAGAGTACATCAATAAGGTGCGCGCACGTGTAGGCATGGCGGAGATCAGTGTGGCGGACGAGGCAGCGCTGCGTCACGAGCGTCGTTGCGAACTCGCGATGGAAGGTCACCGCTGGTTCGACATCGTTCGCTGGGGCATAGCCGAGCAGACCATCAAAGCCTACGAGGCAGGCGAGAGCACCGAGTACAAGGCGCAAGTGGCGCTGGGCGCAGGATTCCAGAAAGGCAAACATGAGATTCTGCCTATTCCGTATGACGAGATTCTGCTCAACCCGTCGAAGATGGAGCAGAACCCGGGTTACAATTAAAAACATTAATATTACTCAAAATATTAATTATTAACAACTAATTTTTAATTCATTAAATCATGAAAGCAAACAAAATTTTTGCAGCTGCTTTGGCAGTATTGACATTGGTAGGCTTTTCAGCCTGCAAGAAAGACAACGTTGAGACTCTGAGCCTTGATCCGACTTCTATGACCTTGACAGTAGGTCAGGAGGAAATCATCACCGCTACAGTAGGCGCTACATGGACGACGAGTGATAAGTCTGTAGCAGTCGTTAATGTGGGTAATGACGGTGGCAAGACCGCTCTGGTTATTGCTGTAGGAGAGGGTAGCGCTATCATCACTGCTTCTGCTAATGGCACAACCAAGACTTGCGTGGTTAAGGTTGAAGGTGGCGGAAGCCAGGGTGGTGACACCAAGACTATCGAGGCTGCTCACATTTGGCCGGTTATTCTGGATGCTGTAACGGCAGAGACGTACGCAAGTCTAATCTCAGGCGACTTCCGTCCCAATGGTAGCGACAACAACCTCTGGATATGGGCATCCGGTGAGACCTACAACGCAGGTGAAGGTACAGGTAAAAACTTCTTTGGTAATAACGAAGGCTATTTGGCATTGACAGTAGCTGCTCCGGACGGTTGGTCTGGTGCAGGTTTCTGCTGTGAGAATGCTGAATCGGTAGCAGCTATGACTGCACTGAAAGCAGCTATCGTTGAGAATCCTGATAAGTATTTCCTCCACCTTGCCATCAAGTCTACCAACGAGGGTAACCATCAATTCTATACCTTCGGTACTGCCGAAACATCGTTCAATATCGGTAAAGCTGCTATTGAAAAGGGTTCTGTTATCGGTGACTTCACACGTGATGGTGAGTGGCACGAATTCAATGTTCCGATGGCTCAATTTGCAAACGCTATAGCCAATGCGGAAGTAAAATCCGGTACGAACATCCTTTGCTTCCTCTCGGGTGCAACCGTAGGTGCTCAACTCAACCTTGATGCTGTTTACTTCTACGAGAAGAAGTAATAACCTGATTGCTTTGGGGGAATTGGTTTTCCCCCATTGCCCTAAAATATTTATTGTTATGCGTAAACTATTTAATCTTATTCTTTTTGCAGATGCTTTGTTGTTAGCTGCCTGCAACCAAAATGGAGCTTCTATTTCGCTCAATCCGAACGTACTGCAGATGAAACCCGGAGATATGCAAACGATAGAAGTCGTCGGGGCTGCAAAGGACATTGAATGGAGTTCAAGCAATCCCGATGTAGCATCGGTTTATTATGGTGTCGTTTCCGCGCAAGCAATCGGTAAAGCGGTTATATCAGCTACAAATGGCAAGCAATCCGCTACCTGCGAGGTGTTTGTTACCGGATCTGACGGAGCTACGCTTCGCATCACTCCGGCTGTAGTGAGTCTCAAGAAGGGAGATACCTATCAATTAAGTTACGGTAATACTTATGATCTGGTAGTAACATGGTCAAGTAGCGATGAATCGATTGCTTCTGTGGATCAGACAGGTCTGGTTACTGCGCACAAAGCCGGCAATGCGACTATTACGTTGGCAACGAATGTAGGTTCAGTTACGGCGTTGGTGGCTGTTGAGCATACGTGGGGTGAATACCAACTGGTTTGGTCGGATGAGTTCGAAGGTAATGCGCTGGACGAGTCGGTTTGGACGATACAACAAGGAGCAGGTGGCTGGGGTAACAAAGAGGCGCAGTATTATACCGGTAGGCAGGAGAACCTGCGCGTAGAAGATGGCTGTCTGGTGATCGAGGCACGCAAGGAAGACTATAATGACAGCGAATATACCTCTGCCCGCATCATGTCGAAGGGCAAGAAAGAGTTCTGCTACGGCAAATTGGAGGCATGCATCAACTTGCCTTCCGGTGGCGGCTTATGGCCTGCGTTCTGGACGCTGGGCAACAGCGGTGGCTGGCCTAATTGCGGAGAGATAGATATTATGGAGTATGTAGGCAATGCGCCAAATCGAATCTTAGGAACACTTCACACATTAAAGGATAAATATGGCAGTAAGAGTAGCCGCGCTTATACAGGATTGACAAACATCGAGAACAACTTCCATATATATGGCGTAGAGTGGACGCAAGAAGAGAAGAATGGTAAGGATGTTATCCGTTTCTATGTGGATGATCAAGTGTATTCAGAGCAGGTCGAGGAAGTGGTTGACAATAGCGAGTATTGGCCTTTCAACCGCCCGAACTATTTCATCGTCAATATGGCTGTAGGCGGAACACTTGGCGGCAACATCGACGATGCTATCTGGTCAGAACCCCGACTGATGAAGGTGGATTGGGTTCGAGTATATCAACGGCAGGAAATAGAGTAAAAACGTACGTCATTATCGGGTCATTATCGGGGGAATATCGATGGAATCTCGGGAGTATGTAGGTCTTTTAGCATTATAAGAATATGAAACTTTGGCGAAATATAATCTTTTCGGTTGCGGTTGTTGTGCTGGCAATCGGTTGTTCGGAGAATGCTCCGTCGGGCGTGAAGGCAGCGGACGTGATGCCCAAATCCGCCAAGCGCGGTGTGGCGTTTAACTTCGTGAACCTTTCCGACCTGCCGCTGCTATCGCCGTATATATCGTGGGATTACAACTGGGCAAACACCACCAGCGACAATTCGGCTCTGTGGTTCGACGCCAACGAGATGGACTACTGCCCGATGTGCTGGAATGGCAACTACAATGCCGACAATATCCGCGCGTACGTGGCAGCACACCCGAACACGAAGTACCTGCTTGCGTTCAACGAACCGAATCTGAAAGACCAAGCACGCATGACTCCTGCTGAGGCTGCGGCAATCTGGGCTCCGGTTGTGGCGCTCGCCAAAGAACTCAAGCTCAAACTTGTTTCCCCCGCCATGAACTACGGCACACTCAGCGGCTACGGCGACCCGATCAAGTGGCTCGACGAGTTCTTTGCGCAACCCGGTGTGGACAGCAATGATGTCTATGCGATCTCCATCCACTGCTATATGGCTTCGGTGAGTGGCTTGAAAGGCTTTGTTCAGATGTTCGAGAAGTATGGCAAACCCATCTGGCTCACGGAGTTCTGCGCGTGGGATCCCGTGCCCGGCTCGGTGGAAACGCAATTGTCGTATATGTGTAACGCGCTGAACTACCTCGAGCAGAACGACAAGGTCGAGCGGTACGCGTGGTTCATTCCGCGTACAAGCAAACCCGTCAACACTGCCCCTTACATGCAGCTGCTCACCCATGACAATGATCCCCAACTGACCGATGCCGGCAAGATCTACACCTTGTTCTCGACCTTCGACAAGTCGTGTTACCTCAACGCCACACGGCTCATCTATGCCGGCGAGTATGTGGCGCTGAGCAATGACGCCACGCAGGTTCGTCCGAACACCGACGCTACGGCTACAGCCTTGGCAGGGCGCGACGGACTGAAAGTGCTGAACTTCAGCGAAGGACAGAAACTCACCTATCAGCTGGCTACCACTCAAGCCGCAAGCAGCATAGCCGTTCGCTACTCCGGTTACTCCAATGCCATCGCGAACATCCTCGTGGACGGCAAGCAGGTGAACTATGTCGATCTGCCGCGCACGGGCGATGCCGACAGCTGGCAGCAGGCAAGTACCCCTGCATCCGTTAAGGCAGGCTATCACATTATTGAAATTGAACTGATTACCGGCAGCGTGAACCTGTCGGGATTATTAATCCAATAATACGATGCAACTATGAAAAAACTCCACACCCTCATTCTTGCATGGGCAGCCTTGCCGCTCTTTGCGCAAATCACTATTGACGACTTCGAGA
>CAJOFU010000028.1:20819-28998 GCA_905233935.1 Paludibacteraceae bacterium | reverse complement strand
ACCGCAGTTGCAGTTGCCTGCAACTGGTGCGAACTCCAGGCTGTGACAACTGGTCGGGCGGCATCTACCGCTTGCCTCAATCGCTCACGGGCTACAAGTACGTACACGCGCTCATGTACCGTAATAATGGACACCAGCCTAACGTCAAGGTCACCGACAATGGCACAAACCTGGATGTCGCACCTATCACCACGATCGTCGCTAACCAGTGGCAGGACGTGGTGTTCGACATCAGCAACCAGACTTCTATCGATTTCATCTTCTTTATGGCAGACCGCGATAACCTGAGCGAAGACGCTGTGGTGTATATCGACGACATTGTCCTGAGTAACGATGCTACCGAGCGCACCACGCCCAACAGACAATGCGGTACGACCGGTGCGTACGAACTCGTGTGGAACGCTGACTTCATTTCCGACCAACTGCCAGCCAACTGGAATATTGAGGTCAACGGCGATGAACAACGAATTGCAATATTACTGCGCGAAAGCAGTCACCCTCGGCAAAGATCCCGCGGCAGGCAAACATTGCCTGATCCTGACCGCTAACAAGGAGTCCTACGGCGGTCGCGATTGCACATCCGGCAGGGTAAACACCCTCGGACACACATACTTCAAGTACGGTAAGATAGAGGCGCGTATATGGTTTCCGAACACGACTAACGGTCTGTGGCCGGCGTTCTGGATGATGGGCAACGACTTCCAGCAGTCAGGCTGGCCGGCGTGCGGCGAAACGGACATCGTCGAACTCGGTAACTCCGGCGGATTCAACGGCACACAGGATCGTTATTTCAACGGCGCAAGCCACTGGGGACCGAACTGGCAGACGCATTGCCAGGACTATAATTCCGTGACCTACGACTACAGCGTGGAGGATGGATTTCATATCTTCACCTGTATCTGGACACCCCAGCGCGTCTCGATGTATGTGGATCGTGATGCACACCCCACAGCCAACCCGTATTACGAGATCAGTATTCCGGCTTCATCCGACGATTATGCACCGGGCAAGTATTTCCACAAGCCGGAGTTTATCATCTTCAACCTTGCTGTAGGCGGTAATTTCCCCGGCATATACAGCATCAACCAGATCACAGCCCTCGCTAATGGTCCGCGTTCGATGTACGTGGATTGGGTTCGCGTTTATCAGCGTGGCGACCAAGGAGAGTCGTTTTACAGCGATGTGCCCAGCGAAGCTATCGAAGGAGCATCCACGGGCGTTGAGCATGCTGAGGCTGATGTCGCTCCCCAAAAGATCCTCCGTGACGGACAACTGCTCATCCAACGCGGCAATCAGTTGTACGACATGCAAGGCAGACTCATTCCGTGAGGTTCCGTGAGAATCCGTGTTCGTTAAAATAATTCCGTAAGTTCCGTGAGTTCCGTACTCAAATAAATATTCATTGTATGAAAAATCTCTCCGTACTAATAGCCCTTCCGTTCATGCTGCTTTCCTGTGCTCAGCAGCCGCAGTACACCCTCGTCTGGGAAGACAACTTCGACGCCCCTGAGCTCAACGCCGACTACTGGAACGTAGACGATAATGCCCGCGGTGGCGGTAATGCCGAACTCCAGTATTACGCCCCGAAGAACGTCAGCATCGAGCGTCACCCCGTGAGCGGTGAGTCCTGTCTTGTGCTCAACGCGCAGCGCGAGGATTACTATTACACCACCGCCGACGGCAAGCAGGGCTATCGTCCCGCTACGTCCGGTCGCCTGAACACACAGGACAAGGTCACCGTAGAGTACGGCCGCATTGATGCACGTATAGCGTTTCCGTTGACTGCCAACGGCTTGTGGCCGGCGTTCTGGATGCTCGGCAACAACCTCGCCACCGACCTCGGCGACAGCGATGATATCGACCGCCGCGTAGCCGAACTCGAGGCACAGGGCAGGGTAGTGTGGCCTAAGTGCGGCGAGATAGATATCTGCGAAATGGGACACAAGAACGGCATCCTCAACGGTACACAGGATCGCTACTTTAATGGCGCCTGTCACTGGGGTGAGAGTTGGAACAACGGCGCGTACCCCAACGTAGGCGAGTTCCACACCTGGGACTATCCCGTGCAGGGCGACTTCCATCTGTTCACGCTTATCTGGACTGAGGACAGCATCGCCATGTACCTCGATCTGGATCGCCTCGGCAAGGCGGAGTTCGTAGGCGTTTACCCGGACGCTGAGCCGTACTTCTCGCTCTCGCTGCGCGGCAAGGACATCAACCAGCCCGGACACTACTTCAACCATCCGTTCTATCTCGTGCTGAACCTCTCGGTGGGCGGATTCTTCCCCGATATGCCCAACCCCGAGAAGTACTCTAACGTGATCGACAAATCACTGCTCGAACCCGTCACGGCTTTACCCGAAGACGGCAGCCCGGTTAAGATGTATGTGGATTACATAAGAGTTTATCAACTCGTTAAATAGTTAAATAGTTAAAATGGTTTCGTTGCACGAAACGTTAAATTGTTATGAAACTATCTATTAAAGAAAAACTCGGCTATAGTCTGGGTGATACCGCGTCGCACTTTGTGTGGGACTTGGTAGGTTTTTGGTTACTGATCTTCTACACCGACATCTACGGTCTTACGCCGGCTTTGGCAGGCATAATTATGTTCGCCGGCAGTATATGGGATGCGATTATGGATCCCGTAGTGGGCATTATCTCCGACCGCACAACCTCGCGTTGGGGTAAGTTCCGTCCGTACTTGCTGTTCGGTTCGGTGCCGTACGCTATCCTTGCCGTGCTGGCATTCACCACCCCGGAGTTTGGCTTGGGCGGCAAGTTCGCCTACGCGCTGATCACCTGTCTGTTGCTGCGTACGGCATATGCCTTCGTCAACCTGCCTTACAGCTCGCTTTCCGCCGTCATGACGGACGACTCGAACGAACGTGCCGGACTGAACACCTACCGTTTCATTGCCGCGTATATAGGTCAGTTCGTTGTCACCGGTGCAGCTCTTTACCTCGTGAAGTGGCTCGGTGGAATAGGCAACGACGGCGTAGTCAACCAGGCACAAGGTTACCAATATACGGTTGCATTGTTCGGCATCCTGAGTATAGCATTCTTCCTCATCGCCTTCGGCACAACCAAGGAGCGCGTACCGCAGCCCGAGAAACAGGATAACAATGTCCTCAAAGACTTCAAGTACCTGTTTATGAACAAGGCGTGGATCGTGCTGACCTGCGTGGGCATTGTTTCGTTCATCATGTTTGCCATGCAGAATGCCGCTATCGCGTACTACTTTAAGTATTACATCCACGATGCCGAGAACGTGCAGCTGTTCAATGTGCTCGGTACGATTGCCCTCATCGTCGCATTGCCTGCCTCCAAGCCGCTGGCTAAACGCTTCGGCAACAAGACGGTGTATATCATGTCCAGTATCGTATCGGGTGTCTTCTTTGCGATCATCTTCGTTGCCGGTGACAATCTGCCGCTCGTCTATACCTTCAATATCCTCGCCAAGATGGCGTACGCCCCGGCTGTACCGTTGCTATGGACGATGCTGGCGGATGTAGCCGATTACGGCGAGTGGAAGTTCAACCGCCGGACAACAGGTCTCTGTTTCTCCGCGTCTGTGCTCGCACAGAAACTCGGTTGGGCTATTGGTGCTGCGGCTGCCGGTTGGCTGCTCAGTGTGACGCACTTTGTGGCAAACGCAGACGTTCAGTCTGATACAGCGATGATGGGTATCCGTCTGCTCGTCAGCGTTATCCCGGGTGTTCTATACGCCTCATGTGCCCTCGTGATGATGTTCTACAACCTCGACAACGCCACAATGACCCAGATGAAAGACGAACTCGATGCTCGGAGGAATAGTTAAACGAACACGGAAAACCACGGAAAGGCACGGATAACAATGAATTCCGTGTAAATCCGTGAAACTCCGTGTAGAAAAGAAAAATATATCATTATGGTACAAGGCAAATATATAAATATCGACGGTGAGAAGTTCTATGAGATAAAGAACTATGACAGAATGCAGCCGTTCTTTATCTCCGTGGCATCGGACAGTGACCTGTGGATGTATCTGTCATCAACGGGCGGTCTGACTTGCGGTCGCCGCAGTCCGGATTTCGCACTCTTCCCGTACTATACGGACGACAAGATCACACAGAACTACTCGTTCACCGGTGCGCGTACGCTCGTGCGCATATTAAAAGAAGGAAAAACGTTCGTCTGGGAACCCTTCAGCATCAACAACGATGCGCTGTATAACATCGAGCGCCGAATCTGCAAATCCGTCACCGGCAACGCCATCCTCTTTGAGGAAATCAATCGCACCTGCGGTCTGTTGTTTCGTTACATCTGGCAACCTGCCGACCGCTTCGGCTGGGTGCGCAAGGCGTACATCGAGAACATCGCTCCGCTGCCGCAGGAGTTCGAGATCATCGACGGCTTGCAGAACATCCTTCCCTCCGGTGTCAACCGCCAGACGCAGAACGTCTATTCAACCCTCGTGGACGGCTACAAGAAGATCGAGCAGATCTCCGGCACGACGCTTGCGCTCTACCGCATGGAGGCTATTATGGTCGATAAAGCCGAGCCCAGCGAGAGCCTGATGTGCAACACCGTCTATTCGATTGACGCCGACGACTTTGAGCTGCTCACCAGCTCGATGCAACTCGACGCGTTCCGTCACGGCGCAGCTATTCACCCAGAACCCGAATCCAAGGGCGTACAGGGCGCGTACTTGCTGCACAAAGCCCTGATGACCCTCGAGCCCGGCAAGAGCCAAGCATGGCTCTTCGTCATGGATGTCGAGAAAGACGCCTGCGATGTGCATGCTATGCTTCAGGAGATTGCCAAACCCGACCACAAGCAGCTCGTTCTGGATGCACTGCGTGCCACTACGGCGAAGACGGCGTACAATCCACCGGCGACGAAGCCCAGGATGCCCGCCATTTTGCCAACGTGCTGTTCAACACCATGCGCGGCGGCTATTATGCGGACGATTACACCATCCACACAGCCGACTTCGCCCACCATATTCGCATCTTCAATACGGCTCTCTACGAGCAGTACAAACCGATGCTTGACTCCCTGCCCGAGCAATTGATACGTAGCGACCTGGAGAACCGCATTATTGATTGCATGGATCACCAGCTGCATCGCCTGTTTATGGAGTACCTGCCGCTGACGTTCTCGCGCCGTCACGGCGATCCCTCACGTCCGTGGAACAGCTTCGACATCCGCGTGCGTGACAAACAGGGCAACCCGCTCATCGCGTATCAGGGCAACTGGCGCGATATCTTCCAGAACTGGGAGGCACTCAGCGCCTCGTACCCCGACTACACCAACGCGATCATCGCCAAGTTCCTCAATGCCACTACCGCGGACGGCTACAACCCGTACCGCATCACCTCGGAAGGCATTGACTGGGAAGTCATCAACCCCGATGACCCGTGGTCGAACATCGGCTACTGGGGTGATCATCAGATCATATACTTGAGCAAACTCATTGAGCTCAGCCAGGCTCATGATCCCCGTGCGCCATCGACATGCTTGCTATGCGCGAGTTCGCCTTTGCTGCTGTTCCCTACCGCATCAAGTCCTACGACGAGATCGTCGCCAACCCCAAAGACACCATCCGTTTCGACCATGCTGAGCACGAACGCATCCTCAATCTGGTCAAGACCTACGGCCAGGATGCCAAACTGCTGCTCGACTCGTCCAACCAGCCGTTGCTCGTCACCGGCGCAGAGAAACTGCTCATCACCCTGTTCGCCAAACTCTCCAATCACATCCCGGGCGCAGGTATCTGGATGAACACCCTTCGTCCCGAGTGGAACGACGCCAACAACGCCCTCGTAGGCAACGGCGCATCGGTGGTGACGGTTTGCTATATGCATCGGTTCATGCAAGTGCTCAAACAGCTCTTCACCGAGGCAGGCGATGCCACCTACGCCATCCACGAAGAAGTCTTGCGATTCATCTTGGAGATCATGGCAGCAGCTATGCCGCTGTCGGATACGAATAAAACGAAATCCGCAACCTTGGAGCAGATGATGCGCATCTATATCGACGGAGTAGGGCGCGCCGGCGAGCATTATCGCAATGCAGCCTACGAAGGGTTCTGCGGTAAGCAAGTTGAACTGGATGCTTCGAGAATATGTGAGTTCCTTGACGCCATGCTGGCAATGACCGGCTGGACTATCGAGGCTAACCAACGCGAGGACGGTCTGTATGACGCCTATAACCTCGTGAAGTTCACTGACAAGAGTCTGGAGGTTACCTCGCTCTACGAGATGCTCGAGGGACAAGTGGCTGTGCTCTCGGCGCGATACCTCAGTGGCGAACAAGCTGCCGATCTGTTGGACGCTATGCGTCAGTCGGCTCTCTACCGTGAGGATCAGCAGAGTTACATGCTTTACCCGAACCGTCGTCGTCCGGCTTTCCTCGAGATGAACAATCTCCCTGACGAAGCCAAAGACCTGCCCGTGGTACAGAAGTACCTCGGCACGATCCTCAAGCAGGATTGCGACGGTGGCATCCATTTCGATGCCAAGTACCGCAATGCGAACGAGTTGCCTGACGAGTTGAAAGACCTCTACGAGCAAGTATTCCACCACCACGCCTTCACCGGTCGTAGCGGCACGTTCTACAAGTACGAAGGTCTCGGCTCGATCTACTGGCACATGGTCAGCAAACTCCTCCTCGCCGTCGGCGAAAACATCCGGTCTGTCAGCCAAAGTTGGCTGACGCCGAATCCAGTGCGTGATCGCCTCATTGCGCACTACCGCGCCATCAAGGAAGGTCTTGGCCTGCACAAGTCGCCCGAGCAATACGGCTCGTTCCCCTTCGATGCATACAGCCACACACCTGCGATGTCCGGCGTGCAGCAGCCCGGCATGACAGGGCAGGTTAAGGAAGATATCCTCTCCCGCTGGTTCGAACTGGGCATAGAGGTGCACGACGGAGCGATCCGTATCAACCCGCTGATGCTCCGTAAGTCGGACTTCTGTGACGGACAACTCGCGTTCACCTATTGCGGTACGCGCTTCGTTTATCACCTCGCCGACGAGAACAAATGTCTTGACATCCCTGCCGATACCGCCGCCCACATCTTCGCCCGCGACAACCAAGTCAAACAACTCGATATAAACATAGCTCTATGAAACATCAATTGCTCCTGTTCGCCATTCTGCTCGCGCTGACGAGTTGCAATCGAGTGAAGACCACCGAGGTTCGCCTCACCAGCGAGGCAGGCGACAAGTACGCCCTCAAAGAAGCGATCACCTTCCGCAAAGGCCAGTCACCGATGCCGCTTTTCACCATCAATCCCGATGACGAGCGTCAGACCATCGACGGCTTTGGTGCATCGATCACCGAGTCCTCTGCCTTCGTCCTCGCGTGCCTCACGCCCGAGCAACGTGCAATGGTTATCCGCGAACTGTTTGGTGAGGATGGCTCGAACTTCTCCGCTACCCGTACGGTCATCGGTTCGAGCGACTTCACGCTCAAGGGACATTACTCCTATGACGACGTCCCTGGTGACGAAGCCCTTGAGCACTTTTCCCTCGCCGTGCATCAGGATGGCTGGAGTCGTGACGAGTACCCGCAGATCAAGGATGAGCACTTCGATATGTATCAGTTCATCACCGAGGTCGCTGCCCTCAAAGCCGCGCAGTCCGATCCCACATGGCGCCTTCTGGGTTCGCCGTGGACTGCACCGGCATGGATGAAGGACAACAACCTCTTCTACGACCACGACAACCGCCGTGGCGGTGCGTTACTGCCGAAGTATTACGATGCGTTTGCCCGTTACTTTGCCAAATACTTGCAGGCGTATCGTGATGCAGGTATCGAGTTTTGGGCTGTGACGCCCGAGAACGAGCCTATGGGCAACGACGGCTCGTGGGAGAGCATGGATCTTACGCCTGACGCTGAAGCGGAGTTCATCGGCAAGTATCTCGGCCCCACACTGGCGCAGGATTTTCCTGACGTGCAGATCTTCTGCTTCGACCAGAACACCTTCGAGGCGGATCGTTATACCGCTGCCGTCTATGACCGCAATCCTAAGGCTCGCGACTATACAGCCGGCACAGCCTTGCACTGGTACGGATCGACGATCTCCTGTTTCCCCGAGATCCTTGACTCGCTCCACGCGCTCTATCCCGACAAGATTCTGATGCACACCGAAGGCTGTATCGACAACCTCGGATGTCCGGCCTGGACAGGC
>CAJOFU010000028.1:0-20710 GCA_905233935.1 Paludibacteraceae bacterium | reverse complement strand
CATCCTAAATACTCGGCGGTTCACCGCTACGCGCAGTATATCATCGACGGCATCAACCATTGGATGACCGGCTATATCGATTGGAACAGTGTTCTCGACTCTATCGGTGGTCCGACGCACGTGCTCAACCATTGCGGCGCACAGGTGATGGTCGATTACAACAACGATATTATCTACTTCACGCCCTATCACTACGCCTTCCGTCACTTCTCGCGTTCCATGCGCCCGGGTGACATCGCTCTCGGTGTCAGCACCATTGCCGACAAGCCCGACCTGCACGTCTGCGCGGTGAAGAAAGCAGTCAGCAATCAAACATCAAACATCAAACATCAAACATCCTACGCCATCAACATGCTCAACAAATCCCAAGAGCCGCAGTCCTTCAATCTCCAGTTGGGTGAGTATTTTGCTACCATCCATCTGCCTGCTAACTGCGTAGAGACGATAGAAGTGACATTGCCGGAATAATCAACTATTAAGATAGAAACAATAAACTCTTAAAATCAATTATTATGAAAAGAATGTACATTTTGGCAGCTCTCATGGTAAGCATGATTGCTAATGCCGCTCAAGTGCCGAGTGGCGAACTGTTTGCCACCTATCAGAAGCAGGGTGACACCTTCTATCGCGGCAACACAACTATCGACGAAGAGAACCCCGATGCCCAGGATCTGGACATCAACTACTACATCGTTTCGCTGGGTAGTACGATGCTCTTCCGTGCCGTCAATCCGGGCGAAGATATCAATTTCGACGGAGCAGGTTGGGCTGTTCAGTTGCGCGTGTATAACAACGAGGGGGGAGCAGGGTCCGAGGTGCAGGCTTGTACGGTTGTTGACCAGCATCACCATTTTACCGGTGAGGACTGCCAGACCAAGATCAATGCCACGACAGAGGATTTGCAGATTCATTTCTTCCTCAGTTCGAATGTGGACGGCGGTTACCGTCGCACTGCTACCATCGAGTACAACCGCGCGTCAATCAATAACCCGATAGACGATGCTGTGGCACCGGTGATCAACGCCGAGGAGATTTCGATGGACGAGGAAGACGGTGATCTCGTATTCACCTTTGGTGACGTGCAAGCCGACGATCCGTATTTCTTCTACGTAGCCGACAAAGACCACAACATCGGTGCTATCTCCCTGAGCAACAAGGTGGTGATTGCCAAGCCGACTGTTGAAGACGGCACAACGTACACGTTCAGCTGCTATGCCGTGGATTATAACGGCAACAAATCCGCCTCGAGGAACTTCAGCCTGGTTATGCCGTTTGACCCGAATGTCGATCTGGCGCGTGATAAGACCGCCAAAGCCGGTGCAGTGCAGAACGACAACACGCCGGAGAAAGCCAACAACGGCAACCCCGACAACTTCTGGACATGCTTCGGTCAGGGCGATGAATCGACCTCTTGGTGGAGTGTGGATCTGAACAATGCCTACAAGATCAATCGCATCAAGATTCATTTCAATGATGTGTGGGAGAATTTTAGCATCTTGAGCAGCCTGGATGAGCAGTCTTGGACGCCTGTCTTGGCGGATCAGGATGCCGAGAACAATAGCACAATGGATTATTCGGTTGACATCACTGCCCGTTACCTGAAAGTGCAGAGTGCCGGTGTGCATCTGGGTATCCGCGAGTTTGAGGTGTATGGCACGGGGCTTGACGACGGTACGCCTACGGAGATCATCTCGCCCGACAGCCGCAACAGTGTGCAGAAAGTCCTGCTGAACGGTCAGTTGTACATCCTCCGTGGCGACGCCTGCTACACCCTCACCGGCACGGAAGTGCGGTAAGATGTTAGCGATCAGCAGTCAGCTGTCAGTGATTAGATAAAAAAGAATTGAGGTTCATCGCGAACCTCAATTTATTTGTTTCCCCCTTTTCCTCTGCGCTCAAGAGCGCCCGTTTCCCCCGTTTCATCGGGGGAACATCATGTTCGGCAAACTGCGCACCGGATGGAATCAATCGGTAAATTTGCAAATATAGTATTTATTCCCGAATGCGTCATTACCGATGAGCGCCTCAGCCGGTAGTTTTTTGATGTTCACACCGTTTTCTTGCGCTGCAGTCAATTGTGCTTTCTGCTTAACGGTCACACCCTCAACCGGCGACCGTTCGTCCGAAGATTGCACATCAGACAGCGAGATGCTGCTCTCGCCCGCCAACGGCACGAGATAGTAGAACCCACTTGAAAGAACCGTAAGGCTTTCTATTTCATACGTCTCCAGAGAAGTGGAGACATTGATCTGGCATCGCAGCCCCGGCAGTTCGGTCAATGCATATTCGCCCATAAGATCCACATATGCACCGTTCTTGGTTCGTAACGCAAGATAGTGTTGCTGACCTGCTTTGTGACGCGCTATGAGTTCGGCAATGGGCTGCAACAGGGGATTGTTGCCGTACATTTTATCCATCGCCTCGGTGATACGCTGTATATCTGCGGCATCCTGACTCTCGTCATAGTTAGCCGGCAGATCGGTGTTTTTGAGCAGGCAGTTGATAGGTGTCAGTGTACTCGTTTTGCATGCCTCAACAGCTTCGCTCAAACGTCCGTCACGACGCAGTAATTGCAAGGCAACACATTGCATATAACTCTCGACATCCACGCCAGTCGCGATGTTTATCCCGTCGATATCGAACAACGCATTAAAGGACGGGAAAGCCGAATGCATAATGAATCGCGAGAAATACTCAGCCGAAGCTTCGTCGATATCGTAATCCTTGATTGATGCCGCCTCTTGTGCGTAGTTCGCTTCATACTTGTTCATCCAATATTTGGCGCGGGCGTATTGAGCTGCCTTGACCGACTCATCCAGCCAAGCGTTTTTCAATGCTATCAACGCCAATTTGCGATAGATACGTGGCTTGTAGTCAATCGGATATGCCTGCGAACGGTCGCTCTCTTGCTCGGATGATATCCAATCTTTTTCCCGTCGTTGCACAAAATGGTGGAAAGACTCATGATAGAACAGCGCCAGCCAATCGTATACAATCTCCTCGTCCGTGAACACATAGCCAAGTGTCTGTTTGGTCATCTCGGCTTTCTCGTCGAAATAGGCAAAACTGCATACGATAAGGGTGTGGTTGACGTCATTGATCGTGGTATAACCGTACGAACTGATCGTGAGTAACTCGTTTCTGAGTTGATCCGACCACTCGCTTTCCGGCAACTCTTTCTTGCCTCCCGGCGTTATTTTGACGATACGGTTCTTCTCTTCGTTGACCAGCAGCAGGTTGAAGTCTGCAATGTCCGCATCGCTATTCCATGCGGATGTTACATAGGGATGCGTGCGTTTGACCGCCTCGGCAAACCATGTAGTCAGTTCGTCAAAATTGCGCGAGATCTTCGGCATCGTCGAATCTGTCGGCGTGTTTCCTTCAGATGATTTACAAGCGCTGAAGAGAAGCGCGACTACAGCTATTACAGCGAATAGCATGATTTTTGAGAATGATTTTTTCATGTTAAGTTTTGTAACTAAGTTTTTTATAAAATTACAATCGGCTGCGAAGTTACGAAAAATTTTTGACATTTGCAACAATTCTATGTATTTTTTTGTGCGAAGGGTGATTTTTCCGGTTTAGGCACAAGAAAAGGGAGGTAATTTCGGCGATTTGGAGAAAAATGTAATTTTTTTGCTGACATATCCTAAAAAAATCCTTCAAAATTTGCAAATGTGGGATTTTTTTTGTAACTTTGTGTGTTTTATGGCATGCGGGGTTGTGCCATAACAAAGAGATAACAATAAAACCGATAATATTATGAAAAAACTTTTAACTATCTTCGCACTGCTCTGCATGAGTGTAGTGGGGTGGGCGAAGCAGTATTGCCATGAGGCAATGACTCTTAGTGGAGGTGCGACTATTTATTTGTCGTGTACATCTCCATCCGCAGGGAATTACCAAATTGTTATAGAAGGCACCAACCTTGCAGGGTTGGGCGGCTCTTTCTTTAATCCGGGTGCTGTAGAGTTACGATCCACTATCACAACAAATACCTCAACGCGTATTGTGTGTGATATAGAAGCAGCATCTGCTCCCTCGTTATATACTCCTCTTTATGTGCTGTGCCCCGGAGAACAAAATATTGGATGGCCAAATGATGTAGAATGGGGAGAATGTGCAGGTGGTGATCCCGATCCGGGCAGTGGTGGCGATGATCCCGATCCCGAACCAGCCCGTGCAAGCGAGTGTTTTGGTGCAAAGGGACATTTCGGGAACCCGTCAGCCAAGCATGTGTATTATCAGATTGACTATGAAGACAGCAAAGCAATAATCAATCTGCGTAGTCTAACCGGATATAATCTTGATTTTGCCGAGGTTCACATTGTCGGTGTAGGTAACTATGCTATGACTTCCAACGGTGCGGGTGGTTATTCATATACGATCAACAATCCTACTGTTGATGCCGAATGGTATTTACGTTTCCTGTATAGTGATACGAATATGCCGGGTAATGAGATGACAGCAGAGAACCTGAGCACTTCGGATGCCAACATGATCTATTATGTAGTAGGTGCATGTACTGCTACTACCACGGAGAATGCTAATATTGCATTAGCCTCCGCCGGAGCATCCGCCACTGCCAGCGCTCCGGAGACAGGCAATGTGGCAAGCAATGCCATTGACGGCAACACGGGAACCCGTTGGGAGACACCGGCTTCTGATCCTCAATGGATTTGCGTGAATTTTGGTGCACGTAAGAAATTCAACACGGTACAATTGGTTCACGAAGGCGCATATATCAAGACCTATGATATTCAGATCTCGGATGACGGAGAGAACTTCACAACCATCAAGCACGTGAGCGAAACATTGTCAGGCTTCCCTTATGAGCAAACAATTGAATTGGGATTTGACTATGCGGCTCAGTATCTTCGCATCAATGGAACAGAGCGTGGCTCCGATTATGGATATTCTCTTTGGGAGTTACGTGCCTTTTACTCCGGGGGCTCTGTTTTGACATCTATCACACTTTCTGCAGCTGATACCAAGGCTTTGGTCGGCGGTGAGGGCGTAGTATTAACGGCAACCCCGAAAGACCAAAAAGGTAATCCTATGGAGGAGACGGTCTCCTATGAGATTACTCCGGCTGCTGCCGGTCACATGAGCGGTAATACCTATATTCCCGACCAAGTTGGTAATGCAAGTATAGTAGCATATAACGGATCGATACGTTCTTCTGCTGTTCAGATTTTAGGCGTGACAAGCGCAAATCTGGCATTAAGCACGAACATCTCGACGGATAACAAGATCGTTGCCCAATCCGAATACTCTCCGAGCGGAACGGATGCATTCTTTGCAGTAGATGGCAACATTGGTTCTGTATGGCAAGGTTCACCGACCGATGGCAATGTTGATGACTCGCGTGAATATGACTGCTGGTTTGTAGTTGACCTTGGTGCATTCTATGATATTGATATGGTGGCTTTGCATTTTGAAGGCGCTTGCTCCGAGCTCTATCATATCGACTTCTCCGAAGACAACAGCACATGGAAATTAGGCTACAACCTCGTAGGTGCTGAGGGTGTCAATGCCCGCAACGACTATTGGACCGAGTTGGATAACAACACCAAGGTACGTTACGTTCGCTTCTGGAGTACAAAGTCCGCAACAGGTTGGGGAATGAAAATGTATGAGTTTGAGGTCTATGGTACCGAATGGCACGACAGCGGCGATACGGAGAAACCTGTTATGGTAAGTGCAAGCTTGGTAAGCAGCACTGTCAATAGTGCCGTTATAGCTGTTTCTGCAACAGATAATAACGAGGTAACACGCTACCACGTAGTTGATGCCGGCAACAGTATAGAGGCGAACATTACACCGAGTGAAGGAAAGATTACGGTTATCGGTTTGACACACAACACTGCTTACAACTTCACTATTACAGCCAAAGATGCTGCGGGAAATGAGTCCGCCAATAGTGTCGCAGTGCAAGTAACCACTCCGTTTGACGGCACGATCAACTTGGCATTGAACAAGACGTGTGAAGGCGGTTATTACGACAACAACCCAGCTGAGTCAGCAGACAAGGCTAATGATGGCGATAATAGTTCCGCTTGGGTTACATACGGTACTCATGCCATTGCATTGGATTGGTGGTATGTAGATCTTGGAAACATTTATAACTTAACTAATATCACGGCTCTCTGGGCAAATGATGCATACGCTACCGGTTATATACTCCAAGCGCGCGTTAATGCTCCGTCGAATGATGAGAAGGCGGATGACGATGCGTGGGTAACGTTGGCTACCGTATCCGGTGTAACAGCAGGAGAAGAGAGATCCACAGACGTTTCGGGTGTAGGTCGTTATGTGCGTTTCCGTGCAACAGCCCACACGGGCTTCTTCCGCCTGCGCGAGTTCCGCGTATATGCTTCGGGCATTGCAACCGTTGATACCGAAAAACCGGTAATGACATCCGCTTCGCTGGTAAGCAATACCGACAGCCGTGCAATCATTGCTGTAGCCGCAACGGACAACCAGGGCATTGCTAATTATCACGTGGTTGATAATGGCAATAGCATAGATGCCAACTTTGTAGCAATAGAAGGACAAATAGCCGTTACGGGCTTGACAGGTGGCACGAACTATACATTGGTTATTACAGCGGTTGACTATTTCGGTAACGAATCCGCCAACAGCAAATCGGTAGCCGTTAACACGGTAGCACATCTCTCTGAACCACAGGCTGTTTGTCCAGCTCCGACATGGGATGCTACGCTGGTGAAAGCGATGTATTCTCCGACCTATAATGCTGATTATACTCACCAAGATTGGGGAAGTGGTACTGTTGCCACCAAAGATGAGTTTGGTCGCAAGTATGTGACCAATGTAAATGGATTTTTCGGCGCAGATGGTTTTGCTCTCAACTGTCTTCTGATGGAGAAACTGCACTACGACATCTGGATTGCTGATGATGCTACAGTTCGTTTTGTTCCTATATGGGGCGGGACCGAGCAAGGAAAGACCGTAAGCCTAACCGGTCAACAATGGAATAGCATTGATATTGACTTGACTGAATACACAAGTATTACCAATTGGGGCAATATCTATCAAATGAAGATTGATCAGGCTCCTAATCTTACGTTCTGGGTCGCCAATGCATATTTCTACCGCGAGACAGCATACGTTGACGATGTAGCTCCAACGAATGCGAGTGCAAGTGTATCGGCTGTAGGATTCTACTCAGTGACGATTACCGCTCAAGCAGAGGATAACAGTGGTGCGGTAAACTTCCGTGTTATGAATGGTGAGACTGTTCTTGCTACGGGTGCTGCGGCTACTGCTGCAGAGGCAACGATCGTTGTCAATAACCTCAATTCGGGTACAACGTATAACCTGAGTGTTGTTGCATACGATGATGCGGGTAACGTGGCTTCTCCGGTTGCTGTCAACGCAACTACAAAGTTCATGCCAGCACCGATGGCTCCTGACTTTAATGCCAAGGATGTTATCCCTGTTTATACTGATGCTATGGCAGGCAGTTTGAACTTCCATTCCGGTGGATGGGGTGAAACGACTGTGGCTGAGCGTGTGCAGATTGCTCCCAATGATGAGGTGTTCTATGTTCAGAACATGAATTATATTGGCTGGCATAGTTGGGGAGCAGATATTGATGCTTCGGAAATGAACTTCTTGCACGTAGACATCTATTCTACCGGTGCAACCCAAGTAAGCCTTTCTCCAATCAGCCATGACCCGACACATGAAGGTTCAGTGGCTATCACCTTAACCCCGAATGCGTGGACGAATGCTGATATACCTTTGAGTGCTTATGACGCTGCAAATATAGAGTGGAACAAGATCTTCCAATTCAAGTTTATGAATCCTGTCGGTGGCAACGAACTGATGATTGATAACGTGTACTTCTTCCGTTATCAGGTTACAACCAATCAGGATCATTGGTCAACGTTTGCCTCGCCGTTTGCCGTCAAAGTGCCGGAGAGTGTGACCGTTTATACTGCAACCTATTCGAACATTGGCGGTGATGAAACATTGTTGCTTGAAGATGCCGGAAAGGTTATTCCTGCTAATACGGGCGTGATACTCAAAGGCGATGACAACAATACGACCTATGTATTTACAGCTGCTACGGATGATGAAGCTTCGGCTGCTGCCGATAACTTTGACGGCAATTGCCTCGTAGGATGCACTCAACGTACGAATATCTCTGCTCAGTATGAGGATTACGATATCTTCTGTATGCGTCGTTCCGACTTGTTCGGCTTCACGGGATTCTTCCTCTACACCGGTCAGTATATTCCTGCCGGAAAGGCGTATCTCAGGTTGTCGAAGAATCCGGCTGTCCCAGCCTCCTCACGCCGTGTGCGCTTGGTATTTGACAATGAGAATACGGCAACGGGCGTTGATAATGCCGAGAACGCAGTTAAGGCATCGAAGCGCATTGAGAATGGTCAATTGCTTATCATCCGCGATGGTATCCGTTATACAGCAACCGGTCTGCGTGTTGAATAAGCAAGAATAAGGATAGTATCGGGGCTTTACCCGATGCTATCCAAATAATTCCGATTAACCCTAATAAATTCGTAATAATATGAAAACAATGAAATCAACATATCAGTCTCCTTGCAGTGAGGTTATAGTTTTGTCGCCGAATGCAGATGTTCTTGAAGGTATTGGTGTAATCAATCACTCCGGCGGTGGTGGAGGATTCGGTGAAGGAGAAATAGTCTGACAGAATAGTTAATACAAATATAAACCATTAAAATTTTATAAGTATGAAAAGAATTTTATCTTTCTTTGCGGTGGTATTGTTTGTAACTTCTGCCGCAGTAGCAAGTGAAAACTTGTATGATGCTTCCAAGGCACAATTGACAAAAACGTGGTTCGCTACAGGTGCAGGGTGGGCTGCTGACAATCAGTCCAGTGCCGAACTTGTCAATGGCGAACTGCTCGTGCATCTCGTGCTCGGTAAAGAGGGACAATGGCAGAGCCAGATGTTCTTATATCCCGGTTTCGTTTTTGAGCCAGGCAAGGATTATAAGTTGGAATTTGACCTTGAGACCAACAACCAGCTTGGTGGCGTTACAATCAAAGTGGGGGATGCAGATAATGATGCATATTATTATAGTTATCCCAATGATAACGTATTCCTTGCTAATGCTGATACACATTTTATAGCTGAACCGATTAGTGCAACGGCTGATGTTGCCGAAGAAAAACGCCAAATTATATTCGCTATCGGTTGGTGCCCTGCCGGCACGGAAGTGCGCATCCACAACATCGAAATTGTTGAACTTGGTGACGAAACAGCTGTTGAAAACGTTCGTACTAACACCAAGACTCAGAAGGTGGTGATTGACGGACAGGTTTACATCATCCGTGACGGCGTACGCTACAACGCACTCGGTGCACAAGTGCAATAATTGCGTAAGAAACTAAACATACAAAAATATATATCATGGAAGTAAAAGAAATGAAACAAGCCTTCGCGCAGGCGTATGGCAAAGAGGCTTCGGCCGTGTATTTCTCACCGGGTCGTGTTAACCTTATCGGCGAACACACTGACTATAACGGAGGTAGCGTGTTCCCCTGCGCGCTGTCGTTCGGTACGTATCTGCTGTTGGCACCCAACGGCACGCAAGCTATGCGCTTCAAGTCGCTGAATATGCCAGAGGTAGTCGAAGTTCCTCTGGATAAACTCACCGAACCGCTGCCCGGCAAGAGTTGGGTGAACTACCCGATGGGTTGCATGGCGTGGTACGTACGTCAGGGACACAAGTTTGACCAAGGATTAGATATACTCATCTGGGGCAATGTACCTGCCGGAGCAGGATTGAGCAGTAGTGCTGCGCTGGAGGTAGTAGCCGCTTTTTCCGCCAACGATTATCTCGGACTCAACTACAACCACACCGACTTCGCGAAGATCGGTCAACTTGCTGAGCACGAGTTTGCCGGCGTGAACTGCGGTATTATGGATCAGTTTGCTTCGTCGTGGGGCAAGAAAGATCACGCAATCCACCTGAACTGCGATACCTTGGAGTTCGAGCACGTGCCCGTTAAGCTGGATGGTATCAAGGTGGTTATCGCCAATACACACTCGCCGCACCACTTGGATTCAGGCGCATACAACGACCGCGTAGCACAATGTCAGCTCGCGCTGGAGCAGTTGCGTAAGGTACGTCCCGAGCTCAAGAACCTCGCCGAACTGACGGAAGCTGAGTTCAAGCAGATAGAGAACGCCATCACCGACCCGATAGCCCACAAACGTGCGCGCCACGTGGTTGGCGAGGTACAACGTACAGCCGATGCCGTTAAGGCACTGAAAGCAGGTGACATTGAGAAGTTCGGCAAACTGATGAACGCGAGCCACGTCAGCCTGCGTGACGACTATGAGGTAACCGGTCTGCAACTCGATACGATGGCTGAAGAGGCATGGAAAGTGCCCGGCGTACTCGGCAGCCGAATGACCGGTGGCGGATTTGGCGGTTGCACGGTTTCGCTCGTCAAGGACGAAGCTATCGAGCAGTTCAAGAAGCAGGTAGGCGAGAACTACGAGCGCATCACAGGCATTCATCCGGAGTTCTACGTAGCCGAGATCAGTGACGGCGCACGCCGCTTGGAGTAATGGATAGAAATCCGCCATGTATGGCGGATGCAGAAAACGATGATGTTATGATTAACGAACAATCATTCAATACGATTCTGCCCGTTATGCAGGGCGGAAAGAAACGTCAGTTGAGGGTAGGGTTGTTTACCCTGCGCAGTTCGACCGGGTTAGTGGCGCAAGTCACTAACTACGGTGCGAAGATCGTTTCGCTCGTCACGCCGAACAAGGAAGGCGTCAAAGCCGATGTGGTGCTCGGATTCAACACCTTAGGCGAGTGGATGAACAAAGAGACCTACTTCAATGCCGTTATCGGGCGTGTGGCGAACCGCATCAAGGATGGCAAGTTCACGCTTGACGGTATCGATTACCAACTCCCGCAGAACAACGGCACGAACTGTCTGCATGGTGGTGTACACGGCTTTAATGAGAAGATCTGGGATGTGGTCGGTCAGACGGCTTACTCGGTTACGTTCCATTACCGCTCTATCCACAAAGAGGAAGGATTCCCCGGAAACATGGATGTTGAGGTGACCTATGCCGTGACGCGCGAGAACAGTCTGAAGATCACCTACGAAGCCATCACCGATCTGCCGACCTTGGTCGGGTTCACCAACCACGCGTACTTCAACCTTGCCGGTGAGAGCAAGGGACGAGTGGATGACCATGTGCTGCAGGTGTTTGCCGACGAATATACTCCGTTTGACGATACGGCTGTTCCTACAGGCGAGATCCTGCCCGTAGCCGGTACGCCGATGGATTTCCGCGAGCCGGTACGCATAGGCGATCGCATCAACGATCCGTTCTTTGCGCCTGGCAGAGGTATCGACAACAACTGGATATGCCGTCCGGCTACCGACGAGGAGCGTCAGCAGAACAAGAAAGACCCGAGTTTCCGTAAGGTGGCTGTGCTCAGCGCCGACGGTCGGACGATGGAGGTTTATACCACAGCGCCGGCATTGCAGGTATATACAGGCAACTACGTGGAGCAGAACGTCGGTAAGGGTGGCAAGCAATACGACATCCAGCACGCCGTGTGCCTCGAGGCGCAGAACTGCCCCGATGCCATCAACCATCCGAACTTCCCGTCACCGATCCTGCGTCCGGGACAACTCTATCGACAAGTAACAGAATATAGATTTGTTTGAAAATTTGAAATTTGAGATTTGAAATTTGAAAATGCGTAAGTTAACACAACAAGAAATTCAACAACTCACAGCACAAGGTTGTACTGCCCGTAACTGGGAGGAGATAGAAGTAGCCGAACCCTTTCATCCCGAGTATATCCGACAAGTAGCATTCTCCGGCAAGGTGAAGATCGGTCGTTTGCAGACCGAATACACCCTGCCCGGCGGATTCACCGTACACAGCGGCATCTATCGCTCCACGATTCACAACTGCGAGTTCGGCGATAACGTACACATCTACAATGTACACAACTACATGGCTAACTACCGTGTGGGTGACAACACCTGCATCGAGAACGTCAACTCCATCGTCGTGGACGGCACATCCACCTTCGGTAACGGTGTGCGCGTTCCGGTGATGAACGAAGGCGGCGGTCGTGAGATACCTATCTTCGACCATCTGTCGGCTCACCTTGCGTATTTCCTTACCCTGTATCGTCACCGTCCGGAGATGATCAACCGATTGACGCAGATGATCGACGCCTACGCCGAGAGCCAACGCTCCGACATGGGATTCATCGGTCGGAACGTGCGCATCATCAACTGCGGTAGCATCAAGAACGTGCGCATCGGCGACTTTGCACAGATCACCGGCGCATCGGTGCTCAAGAACGGATCGGTGAACTCCAACGAGAGCGCTCCGGTGACGATCGGTTCGGGCGTGAAGTGCAACGACTTTATCATCTGCTCGGGCGTAAGCATCACCGACAGTACCTTGGTCGGCAAGTGTTTTGTCGGACAAGGCTGCGAGATGGGTAAGCACTATTCTGCATTGGAATCGCTGTTCTTCTGCAACTGCCAAGGATTCCACGGCGAGGCTACGGCTATCTTTGCAGGTCCTTATACTGTGACGCACCATAAGTCCACGCTGCTGATTGCAGGTATGTTCTCGTTCCTGAATGCCGGTTCGGGTAGCAACCAGAGTAACCACATGTACAAGCTTGGACCGATCCACCAAGGTGTGGCAGAACGTGGCGCTAAGACCACCTCGGACTCCTACCTGCTGTGGCCGGCAAAGATCGGTGCGTTCACGCTCGTTATGGGACGTCACACCAAGCACAGCGATACCTCGGCGCTGCCGTTCTCGTACATGATAGAGAATGCTACGGAGAGTTATATCGTGCCGGCTGTCAATCTGCGTTCGGTAGGTACAATCCGTGACGCGCAGAAATGGCCGAAGCGTGACAACCGCAAAGACCCGCACAAACTCGACCTGATCAATTACAACCTGCTCTCGCCATACACGATACAGAGGATGTATCAAGGTCAGGAAGTATTGCGCGACATTATGCACTTGTCAGGCGAGGGAACAGAGGTCTATTCCTACCAGAACTGCAAGATCCGCAATAGTTCGCTGCGAAAAGGTATAGAACTTTACAACATCGGTATCAAAAAGTTCCTCGGCAACTCGATTATCTCGCGTCTGGGAAAGACCGAGTGGCATAACCTTGACGAACTGCGTCGTGCACTGCGTCCGGATAGCAATATAGGTCTGGGCGAATGGGTAGACTGCTCGGGATTGTTAGCGCCTAAGTCAGAGATAACACGTCTGCTGGATGATATCCAGAACGGCAAACTCACCTCACTCGACGAGGCGCAACAGCGGCTCGAACAGATGCACACGAACTACTACTCGTACGAGTGGACGTGGGCTCTCGAAAAACTTGAGCAAGTCTGGGGAAAGAAAGTCGAGCAAGTAGAGATAGCTGACCTGATTCATACCATCGAAGCCTGGGAAGAAGCTGTCATCAGTCTTGACCGCATGGTTTATGACGATGCCAAGAAAGAGTTCAACCTTAATGCCCGCACCGGTTTTGGTGCTGACGGCAACGACGAGCAAACGAACCTCGACTTCGAGAACGTACGTGGTCGTTTCGAGAGCAACTCATTCGTACTTGCCGTGCTTGAGCACATCCGCAAGAAGTCCGCACTCGGCGACTCGATGCTGGAGCAACTCCGAGCGCTGTAAATCGCAGATAGGATACAAAACAATAGCGTGCTAAGCGGCACGCTATTGTTGTATTGTCGAAATGCATCACTTGTTTGCAATGCCATTACTCGAAATGCATGACTTTCGCCGGTGAGATGCGTGTGGCGAGCGAGGTCGGGGCGAGTAGGGTGAGCATGCTTACGCCAAGAATGAGCACGTTCAGTGCAACCAGCCACAGCCACGGGAAGGTAACGGGCACGTACGAGACGTAGTACGTAGCGGGATCCAATGGGATGAGGTGAAGGAAGTATTGCACGGCGGTCAGTGCCAAACCGAGGATATTTCCCCACAACATGCCTTTGCCGATAAGTATCGTAGCCTCATGGATAAAGATCCGTCGGATGAACCGGTTGTTGGCTCCAAGAGCCTTGAGGATGCCGATGAGCGGTATAGCGTCCAGGATAAGGATAATAAGCCCCGAGACGATGTTAAAGCCCGAAACGGCAAGCATGAGCAGAATGATGACCACCACATTCATATCCAACAAATCCAGCCAGTAGAACACTGCTGAATGCGTTTGAATCAGACTCTGCGGGTAATAGGCACTCCCCTCGTCATCCAGGCGGTTGGCTACGGTATAGTACACTTCGTCGTACGTTTGGTCGAGATAGAACAAATCATCTAATCGCAACTCGATACCTGCGACTTGCTCGGATTCCCAACCGTTGAGTTGGGTGACGGTAGGCTGCGGACAAAGAACGAACAGCTTGTCGTACTCGGCAAATGCCGAACTATAGATGCCACTGATCGTGAACCGGCGTACCTTGAGAGCGTCGCCTACGAAGTAGCACAGCACAGACTCTCCCACCGAAAGCCCCAACAGGCGCGCATTCTCTTGCGAAAGAAGGATCTCGTTGGGCTGCTGCGGCAATGTGCCTTCGATCAGGTTGTCGCGAAAAAACTGCCAACCGCCGTCCACCGGCAACCCTTTGAGCACGATGCCTTGGTAGTCGTCGTTGGTCTTGAGCATGCCGGGTTTGGTGGTGAAGGTATTGACCGCCGTTACGTGCGGTATATGCGCGAGCAGATCCAGCAGGCTGTCCGGAGCATAGACGGGTTGGTATTCGTAGGTGTTGTTGTTGTCGAAGCTCGTGATCTGGATATGCGCACCGAATCCTGCGACTTTCTCAGTAACCGTGCGCTTAAAGCCAATGACTACGCAAACGGTTATCAACATGACCGTTACGCCGATGGTTATACCCGCCAAGGCTACACGTACTGCCGGTCGGGCGGTACGATGTGATGCTGATGAGTAATACAATCGGCGAGCTATGAGCCATTCCGTATTCATTGGCACGATTTTTGCTTACGTTTTTATTGTTATGAGTTATTGTTTGCGCATAGTGCTTGTGTTGTGTCTGGCTGCTGTCGGAGTGCTTGTTCATGCACAGGAGTCAGGCTCTGTACCTCGCCGAACAGCCGAGGAGCGTGCTATGAAGCAAACAGAGATGCTTGTACGCGATCTTGACATCCACGATTCGCTACTGCGTGACACGCTATACCGCGTTCATCTGCGTTACGCCAAGTCGCGCGAGCAGGTCAGCAACCGTGCGGAAGCCGTTGAGCGGATGAATCGTCTGCTCGGCGAACTCAAGGAGATCCTCAGTCCTCAACAGTTTGAACGTCTGCAGGCAATTCCTCGTCAGCAGGGTGCTCGTGCGCATCGCGCGGATAGAGACAGTCTCGACCAAGAACCCACACCACCGCAGCCATAACACCACCTACCACTAATCCAGCTGCTATATCCAGCGGATAGTGTACTCCCAAATACATTCGACTATAGCAGTTCAGCAGCACCCAAAGCATCAATGGCAGGGTGATGTACAGATGTGCATGCCATGACTTGCCGTGCGTGAAGATGGCTGAGCACAGCACCGCGCACGCCATCGTGTTTGCCGCATGGTTGCTGCAAAAGCCGTACATTCCGCCGCGGTAGTTGTTCACCACATGGATCAGTGCACCGATCTCGGCGTCGTGCGTCGGGCGCGGACGGGCTACAAGCGGCTTGATCAGTTGTGCGCAGATCAGATCCGCGCCGCCAACGGCTATCGCTATCATACCTATCGCAAAAACGATCGTCGGGATAGAGTTAACAGGCAATATGCCAAGATCCACAGCCGTGCGTTGCTTGCGGAATGTGACAAACAAGCATACAACCAGCAGTGCGTAAAGGGGTAGCCATGTCACCGCTTGGCTTATTTGCCAGAAGACGGTATCCATCCAAGGGGTATGTGCGCCGTTGATGGCGAGCAGCCACGATTTGTCTATTTCAATGATTCGCTCAAACATAGTTGACCATCATGCAAGCCACGATGGCAGCTGTTTCTGTACGCAGACGCGCATCGCCCAGACTGACAGGCACGAACCCGTGCTCGATAGCCAACTGCACCTCCTCGTCGCTGAATCCGCCTTCCGGACCAATGAGCACAATGGCAGATGCTGAAGCATCAGACTTGCGCAATTCGTCGCGCAGGTCTTTCTTGTCGAGCCATGGCGATGAATGCGCTATGTAGCGTCGCTGCTCGGTGGCATTGAGTACGCAATCCTTGAAGGGCGTCAGTTCGTTGAGTTTGGGCAGATAGGCTGACAGGCTTTGCTTGGCGGCAGACAGGATGATCTTTTGCAACCGGTCGGTGCGGATCACCTTGCGCTCGGAATAGTGACAGAGTAGGGGAGTGATGGTATCCACGCCTATCTCGGTGCATTTCTCCGACAGCCACTCCACGCGCTCGATGTTCTTTGTCGGAGCAACGGCTATATGCACGTCCGCACGGTGGTGTTTGGTTTGCGGCGTGATCTGCTGTATCTGCGCCTCGCAATGCTTGGGATGAGGGTTGGTGATGATTGCCTCATACAGGTTCCCTCGCCCGTCGGCTATGTGGATGGTATCACCTGCCGCATGACGCAACACGCGCACAGCGTGCGCGCTCTGCTCGTCATCCAGCGTAACGGTTTGTCCGATAGCAACGGATTCTGGGATATCGTTTGCGTAGAACAGGTACATGCGTGTTGTGCAGCCAAGCTTGGCTGCATACTATAGATTCGCCTCTTTGAGCCGTTCGGCGTTTTCTGCTACGGTAAGTGCGTCAATCACGCCTTGTATATCACCGTCCATGAATGCGGCGAGGTTATAGATTGTGTAACCTATGCGATGGTCGGTTATTCGTCCCTGCGGGTAGTTGTACGTGCGGATCTTCGCGCTACGGTCACCGGTGGAAACCATTGTCTTACGGCGTGAGGCGATGTCGTCGATGTACTTCTGATGCTCTTTGTCGTAGATCTGCGTGCGCAGACGCGAGAGTGCGCGTTCTTTGTTCTTAGGCTGATCGCGCGTCTCTGTACACTCAATCAGTATCTCTTGCACCTCGCCGGTGTTGGGGTTCTTCCACATGTAGCGTAAGCGTACGCCGGATTCCACCTTGTTGACGTTCTGACCGCCGGCTCCGCCTGAACGGAACGTCTCCCACTTGATCTCGCCCTCGTTGATATGTACCTCAAACTCGTCGGCTTCAGGTAGCACAGCAACTGTGGCAGCCGATGTATGCAGACGACCTTGCGTCTCGGTGGCAGGCACGCGCTGTACGCGGTGTACACCGCTCTCGTATTTGAGTGTGCCATATACGTTCTGACCAGTTACGTTGAAGATGATTTCTTTGTAACCGCCTACTGCACCTTCGGAGAACGAGGAAACACTGTATTTGAATCCTTTGACTTCGAAATACTTTGTGTACATGCGGAACAAGTCACCGGCGAACAGAGCTGCTTCGTCACCACCTGTACCGCTACGGATCTCCATCACCACATTCTTTCCGTCCTCGGGATCTTGTGGCAGGAGTTGGATCTTGACATCTTCCTCCAAGGCGGGCAGTTGGGCTTCGAGCGAGTCAATCTCCTCGCGTGCCAATTCTTTCATCTCGGCATCCTGCTCGTGGAAGAACACCTCTTTGGCTGAGGCTAATTCCATCACTGCCTGTTTGTAGCGGTTGGTGGCTTTGAGTACGCGTTCCAGATCGTGATACTCCCGATTCAGACGTACATATCGTGCCTGATCGGCAATCACCGCAGGGTCAGTGAGCAGCAAGTTGATTTCGTGGAACTTGCCCTCCAAGCCTTCTATTTTCTGTAGTATATCCATCTGTATCAAGGCAGCCAACCTTGGCTGCCGGCTGGTTATTCTTCATCGTCGGTGTAGTAGTTGTATACGTTGCGGCGACGGCGATGGATCATGTCGTCCATCATGAGCCAAATCTGCTGCTTTAGCGGCATACGGTTCTTTTGTTTGTGTTTGGATGACTTGTCTTTACCATAGCCGTAACCGTAGCCATAGCCATACGATCCGTAACCGTAGTGGCGTTTGCCTCTGTAGCCGTAGCCGTAACCGTAACCGTAGCCCGAGTGGAAGCCTTCGGTCGGGATATCCGACAGCACAAGATGAATCTTGTCGGCGTAATCTTCCTCCAGTGCTTCGAGTGCCTGCGAGCAGAACGATTTGGACGTCTGCAAGCAGCGGATAACGAAGATCGTGATATCTGTATCAGCCACCAGCGACATGGCATCGGGCACCTGACCGATAGGCGAGGTGTCGATCACAATGTATTCGTACTGCTCGCGCATCTTGTTGATGAACTCATGCAACTTGTCGCTATGGATCAGCTCGCCCGGGTTAGGCGGTACAGCACCGGCACGGATGAAGTCGAAGTCGAAGTTCTCGTTGTGAAGGATGAGCTCATCTTCCTCGCATTCGCCAATGAGGAAGTTCGTCATACCTACGCCGTTCTCTATTGCCAATTTGGTGTGTATGTTCGGCTTGCGCACGTCAAGGTCGATGAGCAATGTCTTCTTGCCTGTCATGCCGTAGAGTGCAGCAAGGTTGGTTGACATAAACGTCTTACCGTCACCGGACTCGGCAGAGGTAACACATATACATAGTTTCTCCTTACGCCCGACAATGAATTCTATGCGCGTTCGCATGGCGCGTAGCATCTCGGCATAACCGGAGCGTGGCGAGGTCTTGACCAGAGTCGGGTTCTGCGAACGGGCGTGACGGAGCGTGCCGATGAGACGGAACTTCGAGAGCTTCTCGACCTCCTTCGGTGTGCGCACCTTGTCGTTCAGCAGTTCGGAGAGGATGATCAGCAGCAGCGGCAGAATGAACCCGACGGCAAGGAACGTGGTCATCGTCTTCTTCTTAACCTTGTCGTTCACGAGTTTCGTGGTGGTGCGTGCGCGGTCAAGGATCTCGTTGTCAGGCGTGTTCGACGCTTTCTGGATCTCCGACTCGGCGCGCTTCTGCAGGAAGAACGTATAATAGTTGTCGTCGATGCGGTAGTTGCGCTCGATGGCTACCATCTGCAGCTCTTTCTCGGGCAAGTGCTTGATATCTTCATCAACCTCGGCATAGCGCGTGTGCAGGTCTTTCTTCTCGATCTCCAGCGACTTGCGCATGGATTTGATGACCTCGGCTATGGTGAGTTTGACGTTCTCGATATCCTTCGTATATTTGGCGTAGAACACGTTTTTCTCCGTCAGTTCGCCGCGCTGGATCTGCAGTTCGTTGAGCTGTCCGACCAGTGCCATCAGCGTCTGCTCGTTCAGTCCGAGCGAGGCGGGCGCGATTACTGTGCCCTGCTCGATGGATTCGTGCAGGTAGTTGTCAAGGTAGTCGAGGTAGGTCTCTTTCAGTCGGAGCTGAAGCTCTTGCTGCTTGTAGGTGGAGATCTGCGACATCAACTGCGAAGCGTACGAACTGACATCCACAAACTTGTTCTGCTGGCGGAACGCCGTCATCTCTCCTTCGGACTGCTCCAGCGAGTGCTGAAGAACTTGCAGCTGCTCGTTGATGAAGTTGATGGACTTCTCGGCCTGCTCGTTCTTGCGCTCAAGGTTCTGGATGAGGAAGATGTCGGAGAGTTTGTCGATAAAGTCGCAGTCGCGCTCAGCGGTCTCGCTGGTAAGGCCTATACAGAGCACGGTAGAGCTCTGCTGCAGGAAGTTCAGTTGCAGACGCGACTGGAACTCCGAAACGAGCGAGGCGCGTGAGCGGAAGCGGAAGAAGAACCGCCCCTTATTGGCCATCATCGCCGTGGGCAGTATATAACCGGAGAAGAACGGTGTCTCCACCAGTTCGCCATAACGCGTCTCAACGCGGAACGGCACTTCGGAGTTGTCATCGTTGATGGAGATGACCAAGCCGCCATCCTCCTGCATGTCCAGCCGGAACAGATAGTCGTACGCCTGCTCACTGAGTTCGGTGGTCTGTACGGTGAACGGCGTCAGGCTGTACAGGTTGCGTGTCTTGAAGCGTCCCATGGTAATGTACTCCACGTTCAGGAACGGAAGGCTGTCCACGGTTCGTCCGATCAGGTCGTACGAACGCAGACGCAGCACCTGGTTGTTGACATCATTCATGCCCTCATCCACGCGGAAACCCTGCATCAGGTTAGCGCCGTACCCGGTGGACTGCTTGATGATGATCGTGCCGTAGCTGTAGTACGAGGGGATCCACCGTCTGTTCTTGAGCATAGCCAGCGAGAACGCAATAGCCAAGCCCAGTGCGAACAGATACCAGTAGTGCAGGAAACGCACTACCCACTCCATCACATTGATGTTCGAACCGCCACCGTCGCCGTCGCCATCAGAGGCGTCCACGCTGGGCGTGAACTGACTGCCATAGGGGTTGCCGTACGGGTTGCCATAGGGATTACCGTACGGGTTGCCGTACGGATTACCATAGGGGTTGCTATAAGGGTTATTGTCTGCCATATATTTTATTTTTCAACTATAAACTCTAAACACTAAACTAAAAATTAACATTAGGTATGTAGTTCAGCACCGAAACGAGCAGGGCTACGGATGAGGTGATCAGGCCGATAAAGCTGCTGTAGGAGGGCACCTTGTAGAACGCCCCGGGTTCGCGGCTCACGTAGATCAGGTCGTTGGGGTAGATATAGTAGTACTTGGAGT
>CAJOFU010000027.1 GCA_905233935.1 Paludibacteraceae bacterium | reverse complement strand
CGGGAATCGGCGAGCGTGGTGTTGGCTGCGTGGGCTAACTGTCCGTCACCGCCGAGTAGCAGCCCGGGTACGTTCGCGCTCACGTCAATGTTCGTGTTCACGCCGATGTTCTCCGCCCACGTGATGCCTTGGTTCTGTTGTCCCCAACCGCCGCGACCGCGCCCCATGCGGATTTCGTTGGTATTGTTGGCGTTGCCGATGATGGTTGTCTGACTATTGCCGGACAGGATGTTCATGAATGCGCCTGCCGTGTAGCGGAAATCGTTCTCAAAGAAGTGCTTCGTCCTGTCAGCTGCCGTTGTGCCAAAAGCCGGGTTGCCGTAGTTAAACCACTTGCCGTCGTCCGTCACGAGGTCAAATCCCAAGCCGCCGTTGAAGTTGCCGAACATTCCCTGCTTGCGGTCGGCTTTGAGCGTAAGGTTGATTACACGCGAAGTCTCGTCGTCCTCAAATCCTGTCATCTTCGATGTTTCGCTCCTCTCATCCAGTACCTGGATCTTCTCAATCATGTCGGCAGGGATGTTCTTCGTGGCGGTCTGTACGTCATCGCCGAAGAACTTCTTGCCATCCACTCGCACAGCTTTGATTGTCTCGCCGTTGACCGTCACGTTGCCTTCCTTATCCACCGTCACGCCGGACATTTTCTTCAGCAGGTCTTCGACCACCGCCGTTTCCTCCATCTTCTCGATGGTGTCGCCCTTGACGGTCATCTCGGCAGCGTGCCCCTTGACATCAATCTCCGCGAGAGCCTGTACGTCTTCTGTCAGGCTGATTCTGCCGAGTTCGAGGATCATCTTTTCAGGCGTCAGTTCAACCGGAACAATGCGCGTGTGGTAACCTAATGAACTGAAAACGAGCTTGTACTTGCCGGGCTTAACCTTCAGGAAGTAGAAGAATCCCTCTGCATCCGTCTGTGCGCCGTTGACCATCGTGGAGTCGCCGTCGGCATAGGCAAACAACTGCACGGCAACCATCTCCATGATCTGTCCGGACTGACTGTCCACAACCGATCCTTGGATGCTGCCTGTCTGCTGTGCGAACAGCCCGAGGCTGCTCAGCAGGGCAATAAACAAAATCGCTCGTTTCATAGTGGTGTGGGGTTATGTCAGCCAATATTGGCTGACGGTATTATAGATTGATGCGCCACTCTTTCGGGTACTTGACGGTGTAGGTGAGTACGAGTTGCTTGCTCTCGCCGGGAGCGAGTGTCAGGTCATACGTGAGTTTGCCGGCACTCTTGTCATCGTTCGTGGCGCGTGTTGTCTTGTCGCCGAGGCTGACCTGTATCTCTTTCGCCGTGCTGACAGGGTAGCGGTCTTTCACTGTGATGTTCACCTGTTCGTTCTTGTCATTGCGGATCGTAGTAGTGTAGGTGTACGTCACAATCTTGTTGCTGCCGCTCGTCTTGCTGTTCTGGGCGGTCAGTTCGCGCTTGATCTTGATCTGCCGATCATCGCCCAACGTCAGCCGCACACGTGCCTCGTCGTTGTTCGTCGCCAGCATTGTCTCGCCATAGTACGTGCCGTTGTAGGTGAGGCTCGCCCGACCGTCAGGCAGTTGCTGCTGTTGCCAGCCGTTGATGTACGCTACGAGGTAGGCACTCTCATCCATTGCCGGAACAGCGAAGTAGTTGTATGCCACATCATCCAACTGCCGCTCTTGCAGCGAGATGATCTGCTCCTTACCGCTGCCGCTGATGGTGTAAGGCAGACTGATAGCATACTCCACGGACAACGCCTGCTCGCTTTGCTCAACGAATTGCTCAATCGATGCAGCCTGTGGTGCCAAATCCGCGTCCTCTTCTGCTACAGCCGCTACACCCAGTGTGGCATATACACTATTCTTTGCTGCGTACAAGTTGCGTGTGCGAACAGTCTGCTGCTGCAACCACCAAGTACTCAGTTCGGGTGCTTCGTTGTTGCTCGACGGACGACCTGTGGAAAGCGTGAGATTGACGTTCTTCCACTCCAAGCCTGTGTATTGCGAGACGTGTGCCTTCATCACCAAACCGATAGGCGAGTGCAGATCGCTGATGTTAAGGTCGTAGGTCACCGTCCAAGCAGCGGACTCGGTGTAATACTTGATGCCGGCTGTCACGGTCTGTTTCTTCGGGGAGTTAACTTCGAGGGTAACTATACCGCTCTTGTTGTATTGCCTGCCGCCGACTTCCTTGATCTGTTGTTGCAGGGCTTTGATGTGTTTCTCCAGAGCCGTCTTCTCGGCTTTGGTGGCATCAAGTTGCTTGGCGAACTCAAGGGCGTTGGCTTGGAAGTATTGCAGGTTCTTGTCGATAGTGGCAGTTGTGACACCCGTGTTGGCAGTCAGGCTGCTGTTCACGCCCGCTTGCAGCAAGGTTTGCATCTGCGTAAGCGTGGCAATGCGGCGCTCGGCATCGGCGAGAGCGTCTTGTGCCTGCTTGAGGCTGTCCTCCAAGGCTGCGGTGTTCATTTTCTGTTTGTCCGCACTCAAGTAGTCGAGACTGAAAGCATACTGACGAACGATCACTCCACCGCCCAAGGAGATCTGTAAACTCTCTTCGTTGATGTTCGGGGCGATGTTCTCAATCACTACGGTATTGTCGCCGGCTTGCAGAGGTAATGATACCTGTTGTTGCAACTCTGCACCGTAGGTAAATACAGTTACATGATCTATTTCCGCCGTGTAAGGCGCAGCCCATAGACAGATGCTACTGAGCATCGCTATGCAAAGAATTCGCATTCGTTTCATAATCGTACAATTTTACTGTTTACCCCAACCGTTGCAATAACCGTGCCAAGGCAACTCTTTCACTCCTTCACTCTTTCACTCTTTCACTCTTTCACTCCTTACATACTCCGCGTAGGTATAAGGGTAGGGGTTACGCTCGTCGGCTTCGTGGCGTTCGGTTGCGGTCTGTTGCCATATTGCAGGCTCGATGACCGGGAAGAAGGTATCCGCGTCCTCCCATGTATGGTGAATATGCGTGATATACAGTTTGTCGGCTATGGGCATAAACTGGCGATACACCATCCCGCCGCCGATGATGAATGCCTCTTCGTCCCCAGCTACATGCTGCATTGCCTCGGGGATTGAGCGTACGACAATGGCTGCCGGATCATCAAAGGCGGGGTTGTCACTGATGACGATGTTCTTCCTGTTCGGCAGCGGGTGTTTGGGCAGCGACAGGTAGGTGCGTTCGCCCATAATCACTGTGTGCCCTTGCGTCACTTGCTTGAAGTGCTGCAAATCCGCCGGCATGTGGCACAACAATCCGCCTTTCTTCCCGATGGCGTAATTCTCTGCTATTGCTACTATTATTGAAATCATATAAAATTAATTCTACACGGACTTTCACGGATTTTCACGGAATATGTTTCCATGTTCTTTCCGTGTATTTCCGTGTTCGTTTATAAATGCTACACAGCTACGACTCCCGCGATGTGGGGGTGGGGGTTATAATCGGTTAATGTAAAGTCCTCGTAATGGAAGTCAAAGATCGACTTTACGTCGGGGTTGATGAGCATCTTTGGCAGCGGACGCGGTTCGCGCGTGAGTTGCAGTTTGACTTGCTCAAGGTGGTTGAGATAGATATGTGCGTCGCCGAAGGTGTGCACAAAGTCGCCGCACTCCAAGCCTGTCACTTGCGCCATCATCTGCAGTAGCAGTGCGTACGAGGCGATATTAAACGGTACTCCGAGGAAGATATCCGCACTTCGCTGGTAGAGTTGTAGCGATAACTTACCGTCCGCGACATAGAACTGAAACAGTGTGTGACAAGGCGGCAAAGCCATCGTATCGACCTCGGCTACGTTCCACGCGCTAACGAGCAGTCGCCTGGAGTCAGGGGTCTTCTTAATCATCTCTACGAGGTTGCTTATTTGATCGATTGTGCCGCCTTTGTAGTCCGGCCACGAACGCCACTGATGCCCATATACAGGTCCCAGATCGCCGTTCTCGTCCGCCCATTCATTCCAGATGCGCACGCCGTGCTCTTGAAGGTACTTGACGTTCGTATCGCCCTGAAGAAACCACAGCAGCTCGTAGATGATCGACTTCAAGTGCAGTTTCTTAGTGGTCAGCAATGGAAACCCGTCTGCCATGTGAAATCGCATCTGGTGTCCGAATACGCTGATTGTTCCAGTGCCTGTGCGGTCGGTCTTCTGTACGCCCTCGTTGAGCACACGGCGGCATAAGTCTAAATATTGCTTCATGTTAGTACAACTTGTATGTTGTTCGTAAAACTTTGAACTCCGTGCGGCGGTTGATCTGGTTGCAGATCTCCTGTTGCTCGCTGGTCAGCGTCGTGATGAACTCCTCTGTCAACGCTTGCTCCACGGGGATGAACCTGTACTTTTTGTTCAGTGCGGCATCGGCAATGACGGGTTTCTCCTCGCCGTAACCCACCGGTGTCAGTCGATCGCGTTCTATGCCGTGCTGCACGAGATAGTTCACTACGCTCTGCGCACGCTTGGCGGAGAGTTCTTTGTTCGAGGCATCGTTACCCACGTAGTCGGTGTGGGCGGAGAGCTCGATAGTGATGTTCGGGTTGTCGTTGAGCAGTTTAACCAGCGATGCCAAACCTGTTTCCGATGCCGGAGTGAGTTCCCACTTGCCGAACTCATAGAAGATATTGTCCATCGTCACCGGCTTGCTGATAGGCGAAAGCGTGAAGTCTTGCGTGTATGTCTTGCTATCGCTGAGATCGTAGGTGTTCAGCTCCTGTTTCTGATTCAGATAGCCGCGCGCCACGCCTAACATCACGTACTTCGTATCTTTCTGCAGTTTGATCTTGTACGTGCCGTCGCGACGAACCTGCAGTTTGGTGTTCGTCCCGTTGTTGCCCACAAGACGGATCGATGCATCGGAGATAGGCGTGTTGTTGTTATCCACGACTTTGCCTTCCACGATGAACTCCATCTCAGGAAGTACAAAACTGTAGATCACGTCGATACCTTTCTTCTGCCCTCTGTTCGACGAGAAGAATCCCTGCTCGCCTTCCGAGGCGAAGGTGATACCGAAATCGTCACCGTTACTATTGAACGGTGCGCCCATGTTATATACCGCCCAGCCTAAGCCTGAGATGCTGTCAATGGCAGTGGTATCACGTTCGGCTTTGAATATATCCAAACCGCCGTAACCGGGTTGCCCTGTTGAACAGAAGTACAGCGTGCCGTTGCTGCGGATAGTGGGATAGAGTTCCTCGCCTGAGGTGTTGATCTGTGCACCCAAGTTCACCGGCATTGACCATTGCGAACCGTCGTATTCGGCAAACCATATATCCTTGCCGCCAAATCCTCCCGGCGCGTCAGAAACGAAGTACAGGGTATCGCCCGTGGCGTTCAGTGCCGGGTGACCGCAGGTGATACTGCTGTCCTTGAACAGCGTCAACTCTTGCGGTTCGCTCCACTGACCCGAAGCACGGGTTGAGGTGTAGATCTTCGCACCAAGATCCTGTCCGTTCACCGGACGGGAGTAGGTGAAGTACATAGTCTTGCCGTCACGGCTGAAACAGCACACACCCATCTCTTCCGGCAGGGCTTTGCCGTTGCTGGTACTATCGTTCTTGGCTTCGCCTTCCGCTGCGGCATCATCGTACAATCCTTCGGCTGGCTCGATGTCTTCCCACTTACCCGAAGCGTTCTTGCGCGCCGAGTAGAGTTTGAACAACTGTTGTCCGGTCACAGGGCTCGGACGTTGGGCTTTCTTTTTCTCTTTGCTCTTCGTGCGCTCCTGACGGTTCGTTGTGAACATCAGTGCATCACTGTTGTCGCCCACGAACATTGGCGCGAACGATGACGATCGCTTGGCTAGAAACTCCTTGGCTACCTGCACCTTGTAGCGCGTAGGCACTTTCTTCCACTCGCCTACCTGCTGGCAGGCATAGATACTTGCCTGAGCGTGGTAGTCATCGGGATGTGACTCAAGATAGGTGGTGAAGGCTTTCTCTGCGTCCTTGTACCTGCCTTGGTACATCAGCACCTCGCCGTGACGCAGGTACGCAATGCTGTCGGGGTACTTGTACTTGATGGCTTGCGCATAACTGTTGACAGCCTTGCCGTCGTTCAGGATCCGGTAACACTCTCCCAGATGAAAACTCACATGTGCCTTCAGATCACGCTGCTGCTTGGCTTTGATGCGCGAGTTGCACTGCTTGTATATCTGCGCCGCATCGTAATACTCACCGATGGCGAACTTCTTGTCCGCCTTCTTTACCCGCTGCTGAATGCTGCACGAACATAGTGCAGCCAATGAGCATATTATGATAATTTTGAAATATTTCACACTAATTCATGAATAACTAATCCACTACGGAGTTTCGGCTCAAACCACGTTGTCTTCGGTGGCATGATCTGCCCGCTGTCGGCGATGTTGATGATCTGCTGCATCGTCACGGGGTAGAGTGCCAACGCCATCGCCATTTCGCCACTATCCACGCGGTCTTGCAGTGCTTGCAACCCGCGTATACCGCCTACGAAATCAATGCGTTTGTCCGAACGCAGGTCTTTGATGCCGAGTAGTTTGTCGAGAATGAGGTTGCTGGAAACGGTCACATCCAGCACACCTATCGGGTCATCGGTATAGGTGCCCGGCTTGGCAGTCAGTTTGTACCAGTGTTTGCCTAAATACAGGGCGAATGTGTGCAATGCCTCAGGGCGATAGATCTCCGTGCCTTTGTCTTCAACAACAAAATTCTCCTCCAAGCGATGCAGAAACTCCTCTTTTGTCATCCCGTTCAGATCACGCACCACGCGGTTGTAATCCATCACATATAGTTGGTTATCCGGGAAGCACACCGCCAGGAAAAACTCGTACTCCGGAGTCTGACTTCTGACTTCTGACTTCTGATATCTTTCCTTTAATTCCTGACACACCCTCGCTGCGGCTGCACTGCGGTGATGACCGTCAGCGATATACATCGCGGGTATATCTCCCACAATGCGCGTGATGGTCGCTATCGTTGCGGCATCGTTGATCACCCATAGCGTGTGGCGGAAGCCGTCAAGGTCACTCACGAAGTCGTACTCCGGCACCCCACTCACCACACGGGCAATGATAGCGTCGAGATCGCTGCGATGAGGGTAGGCGAAGAACACCGGCTCGATGTTCGCGTTGTTCACACGCACGTGACGCATCCTGTCGTCCTCTTTGTCGCGGCGGGTCAGCTCATGTTTCTTGATGCGCCCTTGCATGTAATCGTCCACCCAGGCTGCCACAACCAAGCCATATTGCGTGCGACCCTTGCCGTTGATAGCCAAAGGGTGACCGTCAGGGATCGACTGCGCATAGACGTAGTATTTCTCCGTCTCGTCTTGTACGAGCCAGCCTTTCTCTTTGAACAACTTGAACTGCTCCGCAGCACACGGATACACGCGCTCGTCGTGCTCATCGGTACCCGGCTCGAAGTTGATCTCCGGCTTGATGATATGATACAGCGACATCGGATTACCCTCTGCCTCACGACGTGCCTCATCGCTGCTGAGTACGTCGTACGGACGACTGCTTACCTGCTTGGCAAGCTCTTTCGGAGGTCGTATCCCCCTGAACGGTTTGATTCGCATAATCTCTTTCGGTTAAAATGGTTTTTCTGTGAAAAACGTTAAACAGTTAAGATGGTTTTTCTGTCGAAAAACGTTAAGTGGTTTGTCTTGTAAGACAAGTGTAATCCCTTTAACGTTTTGATGTTAATCAAAACCATTTTAACTTTTTAACTCTTTAACGTTAAACGATTTATCGTTTAACCTCAGCTGGCTTCGCTGCTGCCGTCGGCATTTGGCATGAGCCGTTGAACTGTGCGTTCGGTTCAACGATCAGCGTCTGTGTCTGCACCTCGCCTTTGATCTTGCCGGTTGAACGGAGCGCCAGCGTCTGGCTGTTGATGATCTTGCCGTCCAGCATGCCCATGATCTCGGAGTTCTGGCAGGTTACATTGCCTTTGATCAGACCTTTCTCGCCGATCACTACTTTGCCTGCGCACTGCATTTCGCCTTCTACTGTACCGTCGATACGGATATCGCCGTCGGCGATGATTGTACCGATAATCTTACTTCCGGCAGTGATAGCATTGTACATAGTGCCGGATTGTTGACTTTGATTTGCCATATTTTTACTGAATAGATTAAACATATTTTCCCACGCGCATTTGTACGCGCACAATTTAACGCCACAAAATTACAAAAAAAAAATGACATTTGCAAACTTTTGCGCATTTTTCTTTGGAAAAATATACATTTACATAACAAACGACCACCCAATGGCAGTCGTTTGCCGATGTGAGTCGTTTGGGGCGTGGTAAGTTGAATCACGTGTTAATCGCGTGTTAATAGCCTAATAACACCCTTATGCAATCCCTGTATTTATCGCAGCTGCGGCTTATGCAGTGGCGGAGTCATTTTTTTAGTTTGCCGGTGATTTGCGGATAGAATTCCTTATCCAACTCGACTTCTTTATGCGTCCAGTATTGGAAGCATTGTTCGCGTAGCGGATCGTTTTCCGGATACGTTTCTACGAGCGAATCCCTAATTGTCCATCGGTGATAGCGCAAAGCGGAATATTCGTTCAGGTAGGCAATTAATGCATTCTGCTCTGTTTCATCCGTGGCGTCAAACGAGCATGCGCGGTTCACCAGTTCCACCAATTGTTCGCGTTCGTTAGCTATATGCTCGTCGACAACGGCAACCATATTTTCGTAGCGTTGTTGTTCGCTGTTGTTGTTACTGAGCGAGAAATAAAAGAGAACACTGGCAAAGGCAAGCATAACAACCGACAACACAACCGGCAGCAATTGCCGTGCACGCTTGCGGCGGGTAAGTGCTTGGCGTAGAGCGGCTATATTGGCAAACCTACCGTCACGGCAACGGCGAGCCAGAGAGCGTCGCTCGGGAAGAAGAGAGGGGAGGAGCCTGCCGAGTGAAAGTATGTCGGCACGCTGGTCGTTGTCAACAGGCGAGAGTGTGGAGTCGGTAGCTGAGAGACCAAAATCGATGAGTTTGACGTTCGCGCCGTTGCGGGTGATGAGGATATTGTCGGACTTGAGGTCATGATGAACGAGTTGCCGGCTATGCAGATACTCCAAGGCATCCAGCAATTGATTAAGCACCCGTTCACGTGCGGCACGCGAGGGCTTGCTGCCGACCCATTCGCCAAGTGTCACGCCGTCAATCCACTCCTGAACAATACAATGCCCGACACCTTCCACTTGTTCCAAACCGTAGGTGGCTGCGATGTTCGCGTGAATGAGTTGTACACCCAATTGAAACTCCCGATCTTGCTGCAGATGATAATCGGTCAGGTGGGTATATTCCGATGCAAGCGTCTTGAGCAGATACCGCCGTCCGTAACGCGATGCGGTATAGATAAGCGTGTGTTTGCGTTGCTGCAACAGAGTGACGTCACGCCACTCGGTTGAGAACTCGGAAGGGGTAATGAAGCCGGAGGATGATTCAGTCATGGAAGTCATAATTTGCGAACCGTTAGCAGACCGTTTTTTGCTCCGGCGACGTAGGCAGTGGGCGGATTGTCACCTCGGACGAGGCGGTCGATATACATCGGTTTGCCGATAAGGAAACAAGCTGTTTCAAACCGGTCACCGACATGCAGTTTGGCATTCTTGGCTTCTGTGACAAGGAAGCGGGTGTTTCCTTCATAGCGGAAAACGCATCGGCGGTTAGGCAGCCATGTCACTTCGATGCAGTCGCCTGCTTGCAGATCGTCGATGTTCAGCCCCTCGCCTGCGAAAGCCTCGCTCTCGACATCGGTGCGGTTTGCGAGCGCTGCAAGATAGGCTTCCCAGTCAGCGTAACCGAGGAACTGCGAGAGCAGACAAAGAGTAGTGCGGCGTGTGGTGTCAGCACCTTCGATATATCCCCACAGGCGTTTGAGCGTAGTAGGAGAGATGTGTTCGTGCAAACGTTCCCACACCACTCCGGTGAGGAACTCAAAGTCGTACGGCGTACGGATTCGGCGTTTCACTTCCCGCTCGATATCCATCCGCAAAGCCAATATTTCCGGTGCGTTCTTGTTCATAATCGTTTGCGACTGCAAAGATACGAAAAAATATTGATATTTGCAAATTTCTTTTCAGTTCTTTTTGGTAGGGAACAGAAAAAAAAGAAACTTTTTTAGTAAAGCAGGCAGGCGGAATATTCCGCCTGCCTTTGTGAAAATGCTTGAATAAACCTGATTGCTCATAGTTATCCAAGTTGGAAAATTACATAAATCGCATAAACGAATACCGCCAGTTTGAGCAGCGTATCCGACAGATAGGCGCAAGTGGCAGATGTTGCACATTTGAGTGCCATAGCCGCACCTTGTTTGTTGGTCAACTCAAGCAAGAATGCCAATACAAACGGCAATACAATAAAACCGACGATTAACATGGAGATGAGCAACGCATTCGAATCCGCACTTGTAGACCCCCAAACCAACAATAGACCGATGATCGAACCAATTGTTGTTCCCCACGTTGCCCGTTTGCTGAACTCTTGCAGTTTTTTTACCAGTTTGACAAGCAGTTTGGAGGCAATCATGCTGGCTACAGCTAATCCTGCAATAATCGCAAAGGTGCTCCATTCAATAGGAATGTTCAGGCACAAGATAGCAAGTAATGTTGCTATTACCACTGCAATGGGGCCCGGTACTTTGTTTATAAAGCAGCCCAGGAATCCGAAAACTAAACACAGGGCTACTAAAGCCCACCATAAAAATGTCATCATAAATGTAAGAATTTTTAGTTAAACATATTTTTAATTATAGCGCATAGCTATTTTATTTTAAAATAGAGCATCCAGCAATTTCTTTTCTGCCTCCAAAATCTTTTCAGCCGATTCCGCGGCATCTTTCAAATCTTTCATGTCGTCGTCTTCGAGAATTGATTTCGTGGTTTTCTTAACGGCATCCTCTTTTTTAAGTTCTTTGAGTTCAATATTGCTGATTACGACACCACAGACGGCATCATAGATTTTTTTTGCATCTGCATGCGACAGGTGTCTATAGCTCCATGTATGAAAAGAAATATCCTCAGATTCTCCGATCTCTTTTACCAGTAATGTATTGAAATCTTTCAGGTTATACTCTGCGGTAGTGAGTTCTACATCAAAATCATCGATAAAGCTGACATGACAACTTCCCAAAGCCGCCTGGTACTTTTTTTCATCAAAGCTCTTGGCTTTGGCAAAATTGATTTTCAGGCGAACCTGCCACTCATCTTCAGGTGTTTTTACCAAGCTAAGACGATAGGGTTCGTCAACTTTGAACAACGAAGCATGCGTGCCTTTCAACTTCAATGTTGTAGCAGCCATTTCGCGACTCTCGTTTTGGTGTTGTTCGTTGGAATCGGATGATTTCCCGTCAGAACCACCACACATGGAACATAATGCGGCAACCAAGACTAACGCTCCAATGCCACAGATCCATTTCATTTTTTTTGACATCTGAATCATAATTGTTTGTTATTAAATGACTTGTGCCTACTCACTTGTGGCTTTTCGGCTTCCTCCATGATATTGATTTCAAATTCCGATGCAAAAGTACTGCTTTTTTCGGACATTTGCAAAGTCCTTTTTAGTCCTTTTTAGAGTGCACTTGACACTTAAATCATCGAAGAGAAACAGTAGCTTTTCTCTTCGCACAATAGCCCCAAATATAATTACGCTGCAATCCGTTTGTTTTCACAGATTGCAGCGTTCTTTATGGCGGGAACACCTGATATTTGTTACTTAACAATATACTCCGTCTTGAGATACTCGTTGTGCGGGATAGCACTGACGGCCTCGAGGAAGATGTAGTTGTTATAGCGTACGCGCTCGTTCTGATAACCCATATAGATCGTGCGGTTGCCTTTGGTCGGGATGCGTCCGTTGCATGATTGTGTGCCCATTGTGGAGTAATTAACGCTGTACTGCAATTTCGACGGATCTTTGCCATCCTGGAATTTCTTCGCCTGATCGGCACTATAGAACACGTACATGTTGATGTAGGCTTCTTCCTCACGAGGCGGCTGGTTCTCGCCGAGCAGTAACTCAAATAGACTTGAACCATGCGAAGAGCTTCTCTCATAGAGAGGGATCCCCAAGAATTTTACTTTCTTGTAGGATTTAAGCAAGTTGTCGCTGAAATGACCATCTGACGAACGCTGCCCTTCGTTGGTAGAGATGCGCAGCGAGTAGAGCACATCTTTTGCGCCGGTAGGCACTTGAATGGCGACTATAGCCCGGTCGGAGTTTGAGGTGCTTGAGAATGTTGCTTTGAGTTGGCTGCGCAGCGTGAACTTGCGCGACTCCTCGAAGAGATTCTGCATCTTGATGCCCGGGATCGTTTTTACGCGGAAGTCGCCTTTCTGTCCTTCCACTTCGCGCGTCTCAACGGTTTTGGTTGTGAATGCGCGATTGACGGAGTTCGGCTTGAAAGAGATGTCGATACTTGCATACTGCCGACCTTTCGGATTGATTTCCAACAGATAGACTGCCGAGAACTTTATATCCAAGGAATCCTTAACCAACTTCTTACCGGTGTAGGATTTCAGCAGTTGCCTGCTATCGGTGTTATAGATGCGGATATCTGCGGGTTTCTCCGTTTCTATTTGTACCAGCAACTTGTCGCCGCGCTCCATATACACAGGATATTCTGCCGTTTCTGACAACAGTTCTTCGGGCTTGAGGATGAGCGAATGCGGCGTGTCGCACACATTCTGCTGAATCAGATACGGCACTTGCTGCTTTACCTTACTGATAAGTGCATCCACCTGTTGCGCCCGTGCTAGATCGGCAGAGTCAAGCTCGGCAGCATTGTAGTTCAGCGTAAGCTCATCGGCTAAGCGTTGCAGTTCATCCACGCCTTGTTGCGTGGCATATTGCTACGGGTTGGTGAGTTTGCTTTGCAGTACCTCCGCTTGTTGTATGGTCTTTTGGCACTCGGCATAAAAAGAGTTGCCTTTACTCAGCGTTTCGCTTTGCGCAAACGACTGCCCATCGGACGAATCAGTCTTTTTGCCTCCGCAACTCATCAGCGCTATTGCACAGAGAGACAGAATAAAGATTTTTTTTTCATTTTATAGTTTTGTTAAAATTTCTGTTCTACTCGCCGTAGATTGCTCTCGTAGTCTTCAATGTCGGCTTTCATGGCATAAGAGTCCGGGAACATCTGTCGCATTTTGTTGATTTGATCCTTTGTTTGGCGCAATACTTCATATACTGCATCTCGCTCTTCTTTCTTACGGTCAATCTTCTCCTGTAGCGCTTTTTTCTCCGAGAAATTAAAGAACCCTGCCTCTTTATGTTCCGCTTTCAGTTTCTCCAGCATAGCATCTTCCTCATCGAACTGAGTTTGCAAGCGCTTGCATTCTCTATCCAAAGCATCTTGCATATCACAATATGCTTCAATATCACCGAGTTTATTGCTATGGTTTATCCAATCCGCCATCAGCCCTGCGGCAGATGTCAGGGATTGCGTAATACCCGTCAGAGCATTTAACTTGTTTATGCCGACGGCGGAATTTGCAGCGGACATCAGACCTTTTGATAGTTCATTCAGTTTATCCGAATCAATCTTATAGCCACGTGCCATATACATCTTCATCTTCTGCTCCTTGTAGCGATCAACAAGTTGATTGCGATAGCGCGAAAGCATTCCGTTATAAAGGATGGATTTACCAAGTAATTCTGCGTTTTCATCAAATGTTTCGAAGAGCATCTCTATCGTTTTGAAGAAATCATCTTCTTTGCGGGTAATTTCCTTCTTATCGCCTATCCATGTAAACAACATTTTCAAATAGCCTTTCTGAATATCCGGCGATTCGAATACGTTCTTAACTACCACATCTTTCATAGTTGTTGCTGCTGTGACAGTTCCTCCTGTAGAGAGTGCAACGGCAGTTTTTGTTACAGCGTCAGATAGCAGTTCTCCCGCTTGCGTAAGCAATTGTGCTGCTTCCTGTTGGTTCTTTTTCTGGGCGCATCGCACATTTGCCTCGTACATAAATACATAATTCTGTATCATAGATGCAAACGCTTCCCGGATATTTGCTTGTTCCGTTGGGTTTGTTGAGACTTTTAACGCTTTATCCAGACAAAGAATCATATTGTCCAGAGCCATCCCCGTCATAGCCGGTGATTGAACATACTTGAGCACTTGCAGTTGCGATTGCAAGGTCTGCATCAATGCCGGCGTGGTATCTTGGCCAAGGTTGGTAAGCCAAGTCTTCATACCTTCCATGGTACTAACAATCAACTTGCCGTCTTTGATGTAGTATCCGGACTCTTCGGCTTCTTTCTGGCGTTGCAGTTCTTGTTTTTCAGCCAATTTGGCGGCTTTCTCCGCAGCACGCTCTGCTGATCGTTTAGCGGCTTGTTCTGCGGCATCTTTGGCTGTATCAACAATAGTTCCGGCTGTTTTTACAGCGGTATCCGCAATGACGCTTCCTACTTCGGTTGCAGTGCTTTTGATTTTGTCAAGAAATCCCATATTTTTGCAGTTTTACTTGGTTATCGCATTATCTGTTTGCTTTGAATCGGCGGTCTAAAGAGCCGTCCTTGTTCCTGTGAACCACGGCAGAACCTCCACCTCCTAATACCACAAGCAAGATAAAGAAAAATACTATAGTACCAAATGAAAGGTCAGCGTTTTTTTCAATAAACTTGGCACTAACGTACGCCTCTTTATCTTTGTATTTAATTTTTGCCCAGTCGTTATCTATAGATATAACTTCTATATCGTCATAATGTTGCAGTTTGCCAATAACCTTACCGTTCGAAGAGGGCGTAGCACGAACATTCAAGCCACTTTCTGCTGTGACATAATATGAATTGTCATCATCGCCTCCGCACGATGGAAATGCCATTAGAATGGCAAAAATGAAGATGCAACCGAATAAATTGCGCACTTTGTCAAAATGAGTATTCATATAGAGTAGATTTAATTGGTATATCCGTCAAAGCCGATGTCTTTTACATGCAATTCAGGAACATCGGGATTGTCGGTGTGATTGATGTGGTGATTGATTGCTGCTGCAAATTCTTTGGCAATCAGCAATGCACGTGAGTCGCGACACAGAACGCTCCATGCAATGCGCAGGCAAACGGCATTGACTTTATGGTCTAACCTACGCGCAGTATAAGCCGGATTGGAGTCGCTATGATAGCGCTGATGGTCAACCAATAAGTGGTATTTGCTTTCCATCAATGCGGCAAAGTCTTTGTATAGTGCATCGAACGTAGCAACATCATTGAGCGTGATGTTTGGGTCGTTGTATGTCTCATCACCTTCCTTGGCGCCATATGTAAAATGTAATTGTGTCGGATAAGCCGGTTCTGTACGTCCGCTGGCTGCCATGATAGTGAATAGCCATTTGTTCTCTGAGTCAGCCAGGCGATTCAAATCAGCCATACACTCTTTGCGTCCGGGTGTTCCGTCCTCCTTATACAGGTAGAATGAGCGGTAGGGGCGCGTTTCACCTAATTCGCGACTAACGTAATTGAAACCGCCTATCTTAGCCAGGTAGTAACTCCACCAACCTACAACCGGATCGTCGATATTACTAGGCGAAAAAATGGTAACGGGTGAATGGCGGTCAATACATTGTCCATATACCGTGTTTATCGCAAAATGCTCTACAGCCAGTTGGTCTTCCGCGTTGTCTTCGAGTGGATGCGTGCTGGCAACATTAATTATGCGGAAATGCGGATCAGAGGCTACAGCATCAATTATCTCATCCTCTTTCAGGCCGATGCGTGCCATGATTTCCATTATGGACACATACCGTGGTGCGCGCTGATAACCTGTAGGTCTATCTGACTTGCGCTCGAAAGCAAGACGTAATCGCTTTGCCCATCCTTTGGATTTGGATTTGCGGTCATCTTTCTCCATTACTTCCGAGAATGCGGAGCCGATAAGACCTGCCGGCACGGCAAAAATAGCGATACCTAATACGCCGATGATACACGCGATTACTCTTCCTACAAATGTTATAGGAGGAGTGTCAGCAAAACCTCCCGGGTCACCAATATATTGCGCAAATGCCCAAAGAACGGATTTCCATCCATTGCTGTACACTTCAGGCTGTGCTTCATGCTCCACAAAGAACAGAACAAACGAGAGCAGCAAAGTGATATTAAACAGGAACTGAAGGGATACATAAAATTCCTCCTTCTTGGCCTCGAACGCTCTGTGCAACACGCTAAACGCTTTCATGTACCGGAAGATCCGCAACATACGGAGCAGACGTGCCACACGCAAAGCCTTGAAAGCAACAACTGGCACAGGCATTGCAAGGTGCAGGTAGAACGGATAGGTGGACAACAAGTCTATCAATCCGTAGAACGAGCAACAATAGCGCACTCTGCCCCACAGGCCTTTGTACTTCGGGGCATATTCATCAGCACACCATATACGTAAGGTAACCTCAAATGTAAAGAAATACGTCGTAAAATGATCGATGAACATCAAATACTTCCCGTAACGCTCAGCAATGCTGCTGAACGTGGAGAGGAACACCTCTACGGTGGATATGAGAATCAAACCCATGATGGCATAATCAACGTAGTTGTGCCATTGTTTGGTGTGCAGGTTGTCGTCAAAGACGCGCGCCAACTCTTGTTTGAAAGATTGAATTTTAGTCATTATAATTTCGTATCTTCCGGTAATGTTTTATTTAAAATTCGTTTTGTTAATAACCATGAGTTTGAATTCTCCTTCGGAAATGCCGGCCGAGACTGCGTACGGACGAAGGATCTCCACCTCTTCGTCAGAAATGACTCCATCTGACAATGCCATAGCGAACATCTTATCAAACATCTCACGCGCAGCATTGTTTTCTACAGGTTTGTCAATGGTTTTTTCTTCAAATCCGAATGCGTATTTATTTACTATTTGCGTTAGTCTCTCCGCATAGGCTTGTATGTCATCATGTATCGGCTTGGCATTAATCATGTAGTATTCCAATCTGGAGTATATTTTTGCCTCACTTGATGGGCCATCTTTTTTGAAAGGTGCGGAAATCTGCGACAAATATTCATAATTAAACTTTTCCTTATATTGAGTTTTATCCGAAAAGCCCTTGACCAGTTTACTAATGCCTAATATTTCGTCAAATGCTCCAATGATATTATCATTTTCCTTCTTCTTTTTTCTCATATAATCATAATCGCCACTTCGATCCATAGATATCCCTAATGGAGCTAACAATGGTTCCAATTGGCTATTATATCTCATGGCACTGAATTCTTGAGTAAATTGCGAGAATAAACTGTCATATTTAGCCAAACTATAAGAATATATTACCAGCTCTTTATAACGGCTTAACATGCCGTGGATTTGAATGGACGTCCCGATAAGCGCAGCGTACTTATCAAACGTCTCAAACATATTCTGGAGCGTTTTGTCAAAGTCCTTCTTTTTCTCGGCGATTTGTTTTTTATCAGTTATCCATCCTATCAGTTTGCCAAAGAAGCCGTTTTGCACTTCTTCCGAGTCAAAAACGTTTTTCAGAACAACACCTGCAATAGCCGCAGGACCGGCAGTAAATACGGCTACATTAGCCACACTTTTCGCCAACATATCACCTGCTTGGCTTAGCAATTGCTTTGCTTCCTGCTTGTTCTGGTCTATCATGTAATGTAACTGAGCGTCTGCAAAGAAAATCAAGTTTTGAATCATAGCGGACATGATCTCTCTTGTATTCTCTTTTTCTTGTGCGGAAGTCGTCTGTTTCAATGTTTGGTATAAGGCCGCAATCATATTATCCTGAACCATACCTAACAGGCTGGGAGTACGCACAAATTGAATGACTTGCATTTGCGACTCAAGCACTTTCATTGTCACCGCCGATGCATTCTGTTGTGGCAAAGAGTTCAGCCACGATGCCATCTGTTCAACGGAATTGATTGTTATTCGTCCAGAACTATCGGGTGCCACAGGTACAGTTTCTACCATAGTAGGCGTAGCTGGTACTGGTGGAATGTCGTTTTGCTTGGTTGTTGTGAACGAAATGCCCGTGGAGTTTTTAACTTGCTCCACCACATTCTTTGCCTGATTAGCAATATCTTGTATATGTTTAATAGAATCTAAAAGTCCCATAATAAACTATGTATTAATGTACTACTTCTCGCGTTTGAGCGATGCTTTTGCGCTCTCAATTTGATATTTGATAGACTCAATCCTGCGGTCATGCGAAGCCGCGTGGTCAATTTTAGCTTTGCGGTAAGTTGCCTTGCTTGATGGCGTAGAAGCGCGCTTAATCATGTCGGCATAATGCGCATTGTCTTTTTTCTTTGCTTCTTTCTCTTTTGCCAAATCGGCACGCAAGTCGATGATACGCTTGCGATAATACTCTTTACTCATTGTGATTCGTATTTAAAGGTTAATTATTTCCATTTATTTCTCAACTGAGTCAGTTGATACGTCCAAGGCTTGAGAGATGGAATATTTTCGCTATTATTCAAGGGATAGTAGCCATTAGTTATGTACATAGATTCGTGTTGCTTAGCCTCTTCGTCAGATGTGTAGTAGTCCCATTCTAAATACGCGTGGTCAGTCATGAATTGATTGACTATATTTGTGCATTCCTCATCGGACTGTGACGGATTGCACAGTAATGCTCGCAGGGTGCGCCGTAATGTGGAAGTCCGGAATGTTTGGCGACTGCTACGCGGCAGATGGTTACGCAAGCGATTCCTAGCATTGGCTGCTTTACCTACATACAGTGCGTATAATTTTATGCCATTAATCGTCCTTGTTTGAATAAGACTTACGTCAACCCCACCTTGAATCACTTTCTCGGGGATTACGTCAAACCACCATCTGTAAACTGCAGGTTTTGTATCGATCACATCCATACTGATGTTTTTCACAAAAAAGGCTTTTTCTACTTTGAAATCCATAATAATCGTCTAATCTTGTTACTACTCTTGATTTTCTCCGTTCATTGATTGGATAGTAAGCAAGGGAGCGATTAGGCTCCCCTGCCCTGTTAGGCGACCGATTAACGGCCAGCAGCTGCGATAGTGATGCTGTTGTCAGCCAGTTCGCTATCGTCCTTGGTTGCAACCTGAACGCCAATACCGTACATCTCAGCAATCTTCTTCTCGAAGTTACCTACCTGCATGTTACCTACGATCTTCAGTTCGCCACCGGCTTTACCCTCTGCGCGGATAGATGCCAGCGTAGCGTCGTCATCAGCAAATGCGCCCTTGCAAGTAGCGCTCTTGTAAACGCGGAGAGATGCTCCAAATGCTTTCTTGAAATCAGCCTTGAGGGTCTTAACCTTCATGTTACCCTTTAATGCAATTTCTGCCATAATTGTAATAATTTAAAGTTAATAAATGATCATTTATTGCCCGCAACGTTGAGGACTGCGAGCCGTGTCCTGTAGTAAGCAGGTGGGCGGTCAAGCCCGCCTGCCTTGGGTGTATTATTCCAATACGATGAATTCCGTACGGCGGTTCTCAGCGGCCATCGGGTCGGCAGTGTTCTTCAACTCTGACGAACCTTTGCCTACAGCCTCCAAACGGGATGCATCAATGCCCTCATGCTCAACAAGGAATGTAACGGCAGCCTGTGCACGGGCTTCACTTAACTTCTGGTTCACTGCAGCATCGCCTTCGGCACTGGTGTGACCCTCGAGACGCAGACGCAGCTCCGGATTCTTCTCGAGCACCTTAGCCAGGTCATGGAGTACGAACTTGGCGCCTTCGCTCAGGTCGGCTTTACCCTGTTTGAACTCAGCAGCGTTGAAGTTCTTCTCAATCTCCTCAATCTCCTGGATATACAGGGTATCGTGAACAACTACCACCTTCTCTACCTCTACCACTTTCTCTACCTCTACGATTTGCGGTTCAGGCTTGCTGCAACCCTTCATCAGCAAGAGGATGATAATGATGATAAGCAGCAGAGCGGCTAACAGAATCCACAACCAGTTTTTCTTTTTGGCGGGTACGGGCGGAACATAGCCGTTGAGGTACTCCATGCTATACTCACCGCGCTTGCCGAAGCCCTTCTCAGCAACCTCGTATTTGGCAAACTCGATGTCGTACAACTTAGCCTGCGAAAGCATCTTCTCTAACATCTCCTTTGTCCACATCGGTACGGTAAAGGCAATATCTGTCCCATCATTCATCGTCAGATAATAATGGGTGGTCTTCCACTCTTCCAGTTGCTCGTCGTCGAAGGTCTTCTTGGTGGATGCGGCAATCTTTGCCTTCTCCTCCATGGTAACCAGTAGCGGCTGGTTGGGATCGGAATCGACGAACGTGCTACGCGGGAAAGCTTTGTTCAGATCTTCCAATGTAGCGTGCGGGTACATCTTCATGTACGCATCAATCACTCCTAATGCTGCCCACTTTTGGGACTTGGCATATACGCGAACTTTACTTGCCATATTTGTATATATTTTAATGGTTATTTACTTTCGCCGCGGGCAGCCTGACCGATGGTGAGTTTGTTATCCACGCATTCTTTGCCTTTCGGGTCTTTGATCTGAACGGTCAAGCCGAACATTTTGTCAAACAGTTTCTCTGCCTCGCCTACTTTCATCGAAGCTTTGATCTTCAGCTCCTCGGCATCTTTGGTCTTGACGTCCTTAGTCGTCTTTTTGTTCAGTGCTGCCAAAGTCATTTCCGGATCAGCAAGAACACTGCCTTTGTAGATGGCGAGAGTGCAGCCGAAAGTCTTCTTGAAATCGGCGCAAACGGTTTTAACTTTCTTGTTTGGTGCCACGGTGAACTCAGCGTTCGTGAAGTGGTCTTTGATGTTGTTTAGAAGTCCCATAATGGTAATTTTTTAGGGTTAATATTTTGTGTTAGTTGTTTACTTACGTTTCCTTCCTCCGGTGAGCGCAGACAGCACAGTTTGTCCGACCTTGCGTTCGAGGCCTTGCTTGGTGGTGGGAATACCCGTTTTGCGGGCAATTTTGTTTTTCAAGCCGCTGATGCCAACGGCACGCTTCAGCGAAAATGTTACTCCTCTCATAGTTTATATGTTAATTCGACTGCAAAGTTACAACTTTTTTTTCAAATTTCCATAGTCCTTGTTAGTCCTTTTTCACGTTCGACTACAAGTGTGCTACAGTTTATACCGCTCCGCTACATAAAGGCAACTTGTACCTAAAAGAAAGTGGTTGGGAGATTTTAGTTATATTTTCCTCTTCCTTTTCTTTCTTTTATTTATATATAGGGGTATGGGGGGGCAATAATTGAACACTTTCGTTCAATAGTTGAACACTTTTATTCGCTGGTTGAACACCCCTGTTCAATAGTTGAACATTTTTCGTTCAATGGTTGAACACTATGTTCACGGATTGAACACTTTCGTTTGCGACCGCGGTTTACTACGGGGACCCCATAATGTGAACCTTTTTGGTCCAAATTGACACTATATTTGCAAATGTCAATATTTTTTTGTATCTTTGCAGTGTTTTTCAGTCCGTTAAGTTCAAACAGGCACATACAGAAAAAGCGGACAACTGTTTGTTATCCGGTAAACGAGGTTGTAGGAGACCCATGTAGTCGGAAAATCAATACAGTTGTCCGCGTTGTATATTCCACGCGTACGCATAAAAATTTTAAGGTACACGCGAAATACACACACAGGCATCTGCTTTGACTTGCTTCTGAACTACAAACTGAAACTTCCTACATTTCGTTTACTCAGACAAACAAGCGTTAGCAAACGCTACATTTCAATATGTCGTATCTATCCCCTGCGAGCGAACTCGGCAGGGCGATCGATTTTCTGCTACAAAGTTACAACTTTTTTTGAAATATGCAAATTTTCGGTGCAGATTTTTGCTGAGAAGAATAAAAAAGTTGAAAATGTTATATTTTTTGCTTTTTTTGCCAAATAGATTTGCTTTATTCAAATATTTTTTGGACTTTTGCAGTCGCAAAGGTTACTCCCTTTCCGTGTAGCGGTTTTCCCCGTTTGTCGGAGACAACCTAGTGTACCATGTAGCTGCGTTTATAAAGGCACAGAAAATGGAAAAGCATGGTTCAATTAACCGTCCATTTTTCGCGAGCATAGTGATTTTTTTCGGTTCAGGCAGGTTCAGGCAAAAAAAAAAGCAGCCCGTGCGGGCTGCGGTTAAGGAGTTCATCGGCGAGGTACTCGTCACTAAAACAATGCATGTCGGCATTCCATCTCCTCCAGCATCCACGACTGTATCTAGCCGGAGTTAAATCGGTGTTAGCCGTCAGGTTTATCCGAACAACGTCCGGAAGAAACTCTTCTTGTCGGTTTTGTCGGAGGGACCGACGTTGTTGTTCTTGCGGAGTTTTTCGACGAGTTCCTTGTCTTCCTTGCTCAGGTATTCGGGGATATACACGCCGACATTGATCAGCAGGTCACCGACACCATATTGCCGTCCGTACTGGTCGATCATCGGCAGTCCTTTGCCGCGCATGCGGAGTACCTTGCCGGGCTGCGTACCCGGGGTGATGGTGATCTTCGCGTCGCCGGTGAGGGTAGGTATCTGCACTTGTCCGCCGAGGATAGCCGTAGGCACATCGAGCAGCAGGTTGTAGATCAGATCGCCGCCGTCGCGGGCAAAGTCCTTGTGCTCCTCTTCCTCGATGATCA